>CALXYT010000011.1 GCA_944393045.1 uncultured Succinivibrionaceae bacterium
AGCAGTAACCGGAAGGTCACTGCTTTAAAAAATTCTCAGGATGTTTTTCTATTTACAGAAAAATTTTCACATACTCTTTTAAGACTTGGCATAGCTATGTTTTTTATTCCCACTCGCCGAGTTAAATTCATTTCTAAACTTTTTGGTATAGGGAATTTAATTCGTCGTGGTTTTATTTGATGCTGATTATCCTTATCCTAAGGTCTATTCTGACTTTTGCTATCAAAAATCTATCCGAGTCATCCTATCAGGGGGGCTTGAGATAGACAATTGGGTGGTTTAAGTGTATTATAGCACAATTCGACGTTTTCTTCAAATTATTTCTTGCTACTTCAGCAGTCACATCTATTCCTCACTGTTGTTTACAACCCAAATCTTTTTGAGAGGGATCAGCCCTTTGATTTCATCATCCATCTGATCGTAGTAATGTAGGAACTCCTCGATAATTTCTTTGTGGGTCCAAAGCCGAATTTCAAAGAACTGTTTGGCTGTCTCGTTGATGACTGAAGATTTGAATCCACTCCATGACACCAACAGGCCATATTCGGCACCGAAGTTCTTCATCACGCCTCCCAGCTGATCTAGAACAATCCGGTCTACTGGTGCGTCTGTGGACTTAACCTGAACACAGATTTTTGGACTACCAAAGCCAAGGGTACCTGCAGAAGCCAGAATGTCCACACCTTTATCTGGTCCAGCCTGGCTGACATATGTAGTGAATCCTTTTGCTCGGAGAATTGCATCTACAATTTTTGCCAAACCATGTCCCTTAGTCTTTTGGATTATCAAGTTTGTGATAACCCCCATGGCTTCATTTTCAATATCCCGCGCTTCTTCCTCATCCTGTGGATCTTGGGAAATAATTGAGGACACTTTCTTGCCTTGCTTGTGCGCATTGATGACCGTTTTTATGCGTTCTTCCTGCTTGATACGACAAATGGTCATAAAAGCTCCAAAAGAATATAGGATATCCTGATCAAATGCTGTGCGAGGAACGTCACAGGCAAACCAATCAACTTGATGGGCGTGATAATAAGGATTATCGTTGTCAGGCAAGAATTCATAATCACCTGTGATCTTACCAAAATGGATTACAGGCTTGATCTTACTGGGGAGAACAACGATCTCTCCCTTTTTCATTTCATGGGCAAACGGCCATACCTGGCTTGCCCAGTTCATCGCTGTTTTTACCTTGACATCTGGGGTGTTGTCCACAAAGTATTGTTGCAAGTCCAGCTTGGTGTGGAACTGCATGATTGATTCAGAGAGATTGTCCCAGGTGCAGTATACCCTATTATCTTCAAGAAATTTATTTTCAAACTCGCCATATCGTCCGGCGCGACATAACCATATCGGCATTATTTTTCCTCCCTATCGCTCATAGCCAAAATGTTGCGCTACGATCTAAAACTATCTTGCGTTCTTTCCAATCGGGCATAAGCATGGTCAAGAAACTATAAAAATGCTTTGAATGATTTGGATGGATAAAATGACAGAACTCATGCATTACGACATATTCGATACAGTTTCGGGGGGCTTCCAATAAACGCTTGTTCAGTGTAATACCCCCCTTTATTGCCGAACAAGAGCCCCACCGTGTCTCCATGTCACGAATCCGCAATGTTGGCATCTGTACTCCATATTTTTGAAATACAGGATAGGTTTCCATAATGATCTCACCAAAAACAGTTCGACACTGCTCATCCAGATAACGGCTCACCATCTTTTGCTTTTTTGCAAAGTCTTCCGTGTCTTTCACACAAAGATGCAGATAAATCCCATCAGAGGATATTGAGTCTCGCACATTTTCCTCCACTTTTAGACGGACTCCTCTGCCCAGCAGATAGAAAGTCTCTCCACTGACATATTGCTTGGGCTGAGGGGCATACTGTGCCATTTCATTTTCAATACGCTTTAATGCATAATTGGAATGGGTAGGAGGTAAAGTGCCACGATACCCTACAAATTGGCAGTGAAATGGATGCTTACAGCAATGCAGGATTGCCCAGTTGTTCTCCCGCTGTATTGCATAATAGTCTTGCTCATTGCCGATAAAAATGTCATGATATATTTCTTTCATATCTTCACCCTCACAATTCCCGCCAGCAAGTGTTGCATCAAAGCTTTTTTCTTTTGTTTTTCCTGTTCAATGTCCTGTCGCAACAGGTCGATTTCACGGTCGGCGGCAATAAAAGTATCCGCTACTGCTTTTTGTTCTTCTACATCTAGTGGCAAATACAATTTGCTCGAAATAAATGTATCATTTGTAATGTTAATTGTGTTTTTTGCCCCTTTCTGTACAATTGGCAACAGATAATTTCGCGCACAAATAGCTGATTGAAAATATGTGTGCAAAAAGTATCCAAGGCCAAATGTCAAGGGTGTAAATACTCCATATAGCGGTGAAACTGCAACAGTTTCCTGCAATAAGTTCTGCTTAACAATTCCATACAGAAAATCTCCGGTAGGACTTTTGGTGTATATGATATCTCCATAATGAGCCACAGAATAGTTTGAAGTATCATTTGCTGCATAGCTTCTTCCCAAATGTTCAACCTGATCTACAACACCTTTTTGAACTGCTACCGAACAAATTCTCAAATTTTGCTCTACATTCTTTTCTTTCCGTTCAGAAAGAACCTCACACAGTTTTATATTTTTCCACTCCCCACTAAGCCCCGGAAGACGCTTTTTGCCGGTCAGATGCTGCCTCCAGAATATCGGTTCCCCGCTTTGTCAAAAAATAAGAAATCAGGTAATTGATATCAACTCTATCGTTTACAGGACGGTATATCGGAAAACGGTGAGATCCATTCATTCCTACTTCAGATTGTGTGGTCTTTCTGATTGCCTGTTCCCATGCGAAAACAATATTCACTATAAAGCAGTCCGGCTCAATCTAAAAGACCGCCTTGTTTCCAAGCACTGAACCTGTAACGGGTTCTTTATAGAAGATGCCTTTTCCGTGGGAACGGATACCGATTTGAGTGTACAACTCGTTAGGCTTAATCTCCACAGGTTTCTCCACACGGCTAAGGCATTCTCCAAGCATATACAAATCCCAATCAGCAGGGAGAATGGTTGATTTTGTTTTTTATATCCCTCTGGAACATTTCCATGCCGGATTTGCTCGATTATATCTCGCGTTCTTAATGTCATCTCTGCTTACCATTCTCTTGGCTCAAATTAACAATAGTTTCTGCAATACTGTCTTCTTGCTTCTGATGCTTTCCCTTTCGCATTTTATAGAACCAATCTGGAATAAGAAAACCCACTTCTCGTCTTTCTCGAATCTTATATTGCAAATCAATCAATTCTTCTTTAACAGATACACTGTTATCTCCTGATAGCTTATTTTCAATTTGATCGCAAAAACTATCAATTTTTCGTAAAAGTGAAATACTCTCGAAGACTTCTTTGCAAATGGAATATGTATATTCTGCAAGTGGTGTTAACCATGATAAAATACATATCAGTTTAATAAAGTCAGGATTAACGATGAACATAGTTACAATCATGGCAACGACTGCAATCAGCAAAATGCCAAGCTGAAGGCAGATATAAGATTTATGCAAACCGTAGTCCCATCTTACATTTTCTCGTTGACAATGAAAAATCTGAGCTTCACCTGGCAAAGAGGAGTAATCACTATACCAGTTTTTCATATCAGAGGTATCTTCACCTGAAAATTCACTTATCGTCTTTGCAAGGTCGGTCTTATTCGGTAATTCGCCCCACTCAGACTTAGTTCCTACTATAGCCGAAGCAAAAAGCGTCACATCAATATACTGTTGTATGGAAGCTGCGTGTTTTTTGTGAGCGGAAATATGTCCATCCGAGTATTTGTTAAACACAACCAATCCTACGGCAAATAAGCTGGATATGGCAGACAGTGTATCACAATCTACAATAGACGCAACGATAGAACAGATCGTGAATATAAGAGTTACCGTTGACTTTATCCAACTGGCTCTTTTTGCATGAGAATACTCATTTCTTTGAGCTAACTGGCATTTGAGTAAGAATTCTTCATTCTGACAAACAAAAATACTATTATCCGTATGTCGGGAAGTCGCTTCCAAAAATTTCACCCCACTTTTTAATAGCCTCTTTATGGTTACCATCCTGTTCTTGTTGCCAAGCTTCACATGCCTTATTGTAATCAGTACATGCCTTTTTCTGAAGGTGCAATTTATCGTCTTTGCCAAGGTTGTTGATATCACCTTGAATTTCTTTCATGTCATACACTGGACTAAAAATATGTCTTGCTATATAGCTCAACGCATTTTTAAAACGAAGATCTATCCTCTGACTTAGTTCTTTTTGAGAATCCGCAAAATTTATAATCATGGTTTCAAGAAGATATGACGGCAGTGTTTGGGCATTCTTTACTTTATTCCATTTTTTGCAAAGGCGAATTAACTCCAACACACGTCCATCTTTACTTTGGTTTGTGCTTGTAACATGCCCTTTGTCTTTATCAGGTGCTGTCTTTTTCCAATTGCCATTTCCGTTTGGAATCAAATAGTATGACCTACCATTGCTTTCTTGTACCGTATGGAAACAAGGTACCATATCAAAAGACCATTCCTTTGATTTTAGACTTAAAATAATCGCTTCGCCGTTTCTACGAATCTCAGAACGTGAATATTCTCTCACTGATTCTAACTTTTTCTTAAATTTATTAGCTACCTGGGTGCTGTTAAGTGTTCCATCTTCGCGTGTGCAACCTTTTTGTGCTGCATTGGTGGTACTTGCAGTTATTCTGACCTCGTCCCAAGGGTCATCGGAATAATACGTTGCACCGTTAGCAGCAATACCGATCATCAAATCCACATCATCAAGATCACGGCATTTAGTCTTTCTCGCAAATGAACCAAAATGTACATTAAAGCTATCACATAAATTAAAGAAGCCGTCCTTGTCATCAAATTCGGCGATATTATCAAGCAGGTTGTCTCGACTCGTTCTTGCTTTGGATACAACATCCGGGTCAAGATTGACAATATCCCTCATAAATTCAGCAAATGCATTATTAACGGTTGTAGCCAAATCCTCTACCTCCTTAGATTCCAAGTTCATCCATATATTTTTTCATCTGCGCTTGTACTTGAGCCAGTTCCGCCTCGATAACAGCAATGTTTCGCTGCACCGTATCGATATCTGCCAGTTCTTCTTCAAAGGTATCCACATACCGAGGGATATTTAAGTTGAAGTCATTCTCTTTGATCTCGTCGAAGGAGGACACATAACTGTATTTATCCTCGTTCTGCCGCGCTTGATAGGCGTTGACAATACGTTGAATGTCGCTGTCCCGCAGGATATTCTGGTTCTTACCCTTCTCAAAGTTCCCATCTCCGGAGGCGTCGATAAACAGCACATCCCGGCAGGTGCGGTTCTTCTTGAATACCAGAATACTGGCGGGGATACAGGTGCCGTAGAACAGGTTGGCCGGTAAGCCGATGACTGCATCCAGCAGATTCATCTCCACCAGTTGACGACGGATTTTCCCCTCGCTGGCCCCGCGGAACAGAACACCATGTGGCAGCACCACCGCCATGCGGCCGCTCTCCTCATCTAGGCTGGAAAGGATGTGCAGCACAAAAGCGTAGTCTCCTTTGGAAGTGGGAGGAACACCCCAATCGAAACGGCGGTATTGATCTAGTTCAGCAGACATTTTCTTTTTGCCTTTACTGTCCGCTTCAGCGTCCGAGAGGAACCCGCTGTCCCACTTGTCCAGACTAAACGGCGGATTTGCCACCACAACCTGGAACTTCATTAAATTATCATCCTCAACATTCTGAGGATTAGAGAGTGTATCGCCTTGCCAGATCCGGGCGTCATCTACACCGTGGAGTAACATATTCATAGTGCAGAGAGCCCAGGTCTGAGCGTTGAGCTCCTGCCCATAGATAGTCACCTTGCCATTGGGTACTTTTTTATAGGCTTTCAGCAACAAACTGCCGCTGCCGCATGTGGGGTCGTAGATTCGGTCGTTCTCCTTGGGCTGCACCAGAGAGGCTACCAGTTCAGAGACCTGGCTTGGAGTGAAGAACTCGCCTCCCTTCTTTCCGGCATCAGAGGCGAACATAGCTATCATGTATTCGTAGGCATCTCCAATGATATCGGCGGAACCCAACTGACTGGGCCGCAGATCCAGACCATTGAAATCCTCTAACAAGTTGCGCAGGGTAGCGTTCTTCTCTTTGGGTTCACCGAAGTCTACCTGGGAGTTGAAGTCGATGGCCCGGAATACATTGCGCAACTTTCTGCTGTTATGCTCCTCAATATGGTTCAATGCCACATTGATTTTCTGGCCAATTTCAGCATCGTTCCGGTTGGCATAGAGATAGTCAAAGGTGGACTGCTCGTCCATTGCAAAGCGTTCCCGGCTCATGGCTCGTTCTACTCGGCGCATATCCCCATCATACTGTTTGATATACCCCTCGCGCCTCTTTTGGAGACATCGCTGAGATACTTTACGAATAACATGGAGAGGATATAGTCTTTATAGCGTGAACTATCGATCTTGCCGCGGAAACTATCACAGGCGTTCCACAGGACCAGCTCAATATCTTTTCTGGTTGTCATCTTCATTTCCCTTTCTTTGCTCTTTTGTACGCCTGATTCAGTACATCTGCATAATACTTTTGTTTTTCATCTGCCAACATTCTAAGTAATTGGTTCTCTCTTTTGGCCATCAGATTGAACTGGGCGATTTTGCGCTGATCCTCCACGGAAAGAATGGCCAATTCAAAGTCAGCTAAAAATCTTACGTTAACTGCGCCAAGCATATTGCTGGTTGCATTCTCGTAGATTTTTCGTTTTATCTTTTCTGTATTCAGCAGCCAAAAAAGATACTCTGGCAACAGACTCTTGTATTCAACTCGAATCACTACAAAGTTTGAGGAAACCACCATTCCAGATGTAGTTTTATCAATCAGAACTGCTGTATATGGTGCTGTAAGGCGGACAATGATATCTCCACTTTGCGAGAGGTATTTTTCTTTCAGCGGTTCTTTTGCTTCATAGATATCGGCCTCATTCAATTGTCCCTTTCTGCTGAATACACCGTAGATTAATCAAGGGATATCTATATTCACTTGGCTCTTTGGCCTGTTTTCTCGACAAGACCAGACCGCTGCGAACACTCGCGAGGTCCTGCAATTTCATCCTTTTACCTCGTTTGTCATGATCGATAAATAACAGACGTATTTTAAAAAATTTGTTTTTGAACTATTCCCATTATATGCTAGCTAGTCGAATTTGTTAACAATAAAAATTGTCATGGCTCAAAAATAATTTATACCTAGTGGGATTAACTTTTATCGTTCATATAACTGACGCTTTTTAGGTAGTTGGCGATGTTACCGTTCAAAATCAGCTCGGCATAAGCCAGCGGATCGTTGTAGATCAGCCAGTCCAACTCCGACCGCTGGTAAATACTGTTCGCCACCGTCTTGTTTCTCCAGCGGTTATGGCTGTCATAGTTTTTCTTGGGCATTTTCTTACACTCCTTTCTCATTTTTCAGCGAATCCAGCTTGTCGGCCATTTCCACCTGTCGGGTGGGGAACAGATGGGCATAGCGGTAGGTAATGTCATTGCTCTCATGTCACACACGCTCTGCGATGGCCAGTGTGGTAAAGCCCATGTCGATCAACAAACTGACGTGGCTGTGTCTCAAATCGTGTAGGCGAATCCTTTTCACCCCCGTGTGCTTGCTGCCATGGTCTATTTCCCGGTGAAGATAGCTTTTGCTGATGGAAAACATCCGGCTGTCCGGCTCCACGCCGTAGAGTTGCTTAAGGTAGTCCTGAAGCTCGTCACAGAGAAACTGGGGCATCTGGATCACCTGGTTGCTCTTGGGCGTTTTGGCGTGGTAATGACATCCTGCTTGTTGAGTCGCTGGTACGACTTGTTGATGGTGAGAGTGCGCTTCTCAAAGTCGAAGTCCGCCGGGGGCAGGGCCAGCAGCTCACCTTCCCGGACACTGCACCAGTACAGAACTTCAAAGGCGTAGAAGGACAGGGGCTTATCCATTATGGCCTCAGAAAACTTGGTGTACTCCTCCCGGGGCAGAATAGCATTTTTTTCCGTTCTTCTGCCCCCATGTTTACCGCCTGCCGGGCTGGGTTGATATTCAGGCCGTAAAACCGGGCAGCGTGGTTGAAAATGGCGCTAAGTTGATTGTGAACCGTCTTAAGGTAGGTCTTGGACAGCGGTTTGCCGTGACAGTCCGTCATCTCCCGAACCTCATTCTGCAAGCGCATGATATCCTTGGCCGTGATCTCCGACAGCTTCCGCTTGGCAAAATAGGGTAGGATCTTCTTTTTGATGATGCTCTCCTTGGTAAGCCAGGTGTTGAGTTTCAGCTTGGGCTTGATGTCCTTCTCATAGAGAGCAACGAAGCTTTCAAAGGTCATGTTTATATCGGCCTGCTTTACCATTAGGAACTCCCGTTCCCACTCCAGGGCCTCCCGTTAGGTGGCAAAGCCCCTTTTGAGCTTCTGCTGGCGCTCGCCCTTCCAGTCAGTGTAGCGGAACTGCACATACCAGGTGCCGTTGTCCTTGTTTTTGAATGCTGCCATAAATTACTCCCCCTTTCTCGTCGTCTCGGTTCTGGTTCCGTAAAACTTCTCGTGGAAGAACTTGCGGTCAATCCGCTCAGAAATGGTGATGCAGGCGGTTTTCGCCAGTTCCTCGTTCATCTGCCGGATGAGCTTATAGGTGTAGGGTACGGACACCCCCAGCTCTTCGGCCACTTCGTCCACACGCATAAAAATTTGATTTGCCATGGTAAATTCCTTCCTTTCTTTGTTGGTGGTGACTGCTGCCTAAAAGTGTTGTGTTTCATAAATGCCTCCTTACTTATGGCCGCCACTTTTTCTGGGTTTCGCAACCAAAAATCTGGCGGGCTATTTGATGTGCTATATTATCTAAGCTTATTTGCTTAGTATTATTGTAATACTATACATATAAGCTTAGTTTAAGCCTTTTAGAAAAAATATTATTAAATAAATTTGCTTAGATTGTCTTGATAAAACTAAGCAAATATGCGATGTTACCTACAAGAACAACCATAGATGGGAGTTGGATGTATGGCGATTGGCGAACGGATTCACTTTTTCCGTCTCTTGCGGGGGATGACACAGAAATATCTCGGTATGGCGCTGGGCTTCCCGGAGAAGTCTGTCGATGTGCGCCTGGCACAGTACGAAACAGGATCAAGAACCCCTAAGGCGGACTTAACTGCAGCCCTAGCCGAAGTACTGGATGTCTCACCCCATGCTCTTTTCGTCTCGGACATAGACTCCTATGTGGGGCTCATGCACACCATGTTTACCCTGGAGGACAAGTATGGGCTGAAAGTCACGGAGCAGGACGGCGAGCTTGCCTTGCAGGTGGATTTTCGCCAAAACAAGAATGCTGCCCGGCTGCACGAAATGCTCTGGGCCTGGCGGGAACAGGCAGCCAAACTGGAGGCCGGTGAGATCTCCCAGGAGGAGTACGACCGCTGGCGTTACCACTACCCGGAGTACGATAGCAGCCAGATCCGTGCCAAGGTACCGCTGGAGGGTCTGATCTGAACCTCTCACTTGTAGGCCACGGGAAAGGCAGTTTGTTGCACAAAATCAGAAAATTCAGATAAATGAGAGCAAAATAAAAAAGGTCTAACTGATCAGCTAAAATCAGTTAGACCTTTTCTCTTAGAATAAAAATCCTGCGTATTTGCAAGCCACCTAAAATTCCAAAACAAATCGGTTTTTGATGGGGCTATCAATCTGCTATCAAATGGGGAATTTGAAAATCACAAACCCAGTGTTTATGCAAGTTTGAGGACCCTCATATCCACTTTTTGCTTATTCCCATTCGATAGTTGCAGGTGGTTTACCTGAAACATCGTAAACTACACGGCTAATACCGTTTATTTCGTTAATAATACGATTTGATACTTTACCAAGTAGGTCATATGGTAATTGTGCCCAGTGAGCGGTCATAAAGTCAATAGTTTCAACAGCTCGAAGTGATACTACATAATCATATCGTCTGCCATCGCCCATAACACCAACAGAACGCACTGGTAAGAATACTACAAATGCTTGAGATACTTTATGATACCAATCGGCTTTATAAAGCTCTTCAATAAAGATAGCATCAGCAAGACGTAATAAATCGCAATATTCTTTTTTGATTTCACCAAGTACTCTTACTCCTAAACCAGGACCTGGGAATGGATGGCGATATAACATCTCATAAGGTAGACCAAGAGCCAAACCAACCTTACGTACTTCATCTTTAAATAATTCGCGTAAAGGTTCTACTAAAGAGAAGTTTAGATCTTCTGGTAAACCACCAACGTTATGATGTGATTTAATTACGTGAGCCTTACCAGTCTTAGCAGCTGCTGATTCAATTACATCAGGGTAAATAGTACCTTGTGCCAAGTATTTAACGCCTTGAAGTTTACGAGCTTCATCAGCAAACACATCGATAAATACTTTACCAATAGTCTTACGCTTGGCTTCAGGATCGCTAATACCTTTTAAAGCAGATAAGAATCTGTCTTCAGCATCGACATAAACAATGTTAAGCCCAAACTTGTCACCGAACATATCTTTAACTTGCTGACCTTCGTTTAAACGTAAAAGACCGTTATCTACAAATACGCAAGTAAGATTATCACCAATAGCACGGTGTAAAAGCATAGCTGTTACTGATGAATCAACACCACCTGATAAACCTAATAATACTTTTTCATTACCAAGTTTAGCACGAAGTTTATTAACAGCATCTTCAATGATTGAATCAGGAGTCCATAAGCATTCAAGACCACAGATATCCTTAACGAAGTTTTCAATCATCTTAGCGCCACTAACAGTATGGGTCACTTCTGGATGGAATTGTACGCCAAAGAACTTACGCTCTAAATCAAACATAGCTGCATAAGGGCAACTAGCAGTATGAGCTGCAACCTTAAAGCCTTGAGGAAGAGCTGAAACTTTATCACCGTGGCTCATCCAAACTTCAAGCTGAGAGATGCCATTAGTGTTTTTATCTTCAATGCCTTTAAATAAAGGATTATCAGGGCAATCGTTATCTACTAGGGCATAACCATATTCACGCTTATTAGAGCCTGTTACAGCCCCACCTAATTGCGCTGCCATAGTTTGCATACCATAGCAAATACCTAATACAGGCACGTTTGCCTTAAATACATACTCAGGAGCTCTTGGAGATCCTTCTTCAGTTACAGATTCAGGACCACCTGAAAGGATAATACCTGACGGATTAAATTCCTTAATTTGCTCTTCTGTAACATCGTATGCCCAAAGTTCACAATAAACGCCAATTTCACGTACTCTACGAGCAATGAGCTGTGTTACTTGAGAACCAAAATCGATGATTAATATTCTTTCCTGGTGAATATTTTTAGCTGTCATTATGTATTCCTAATAACAAAATTAGCCCCAATAAAACCAGTTGGGGCTAATGGGTTAGCTACTAAACTCTATAGTTAGGTGCTTCTTTAGTGATGGTAACATCATGAACGTGTGATTCTTTGATGCCAGCACCTGTAATACGTACAAACTGAGCCTTAGTACGCATATCTTCAATGGTAGCACTACCTGTTAAGCCCATTGCAGAACGAAGACCACCCATCTGCTGATGAATGATTTGTTTTAATAATCCTTTATATGGAACGCGTGCTTCAATACCTTCTGGTACAAGCTTATCAGCAGCGTTATCAGAAGACTGGAAATAACGGTCAGCAGAACCTTTAGCCATAGCCGCAAGTGACCCCATACCACGATATGACTTAAATGAACGACCTTGGAACAATTCAACTTCACCAGGAGCTTCTTCAGTACCTGCGAACATTGAACCAACCATAACCAAGTGCGCACCAGCTGCAATAGCCTTAGCGATATCGCCTGAGTAACGAATACCACCGTCAGCAATTACTTTTACATCTGACCCCTTAAGAGCATCTACAGCATTAGAAATAGCGCTAATTTGTGGTACACCACAACCTGTTACAATACGTGTGGTACAAATAGAACCAGGACCGATACCAACCTTAACAGTATTAGCACCAGCTTCAGCAACAGCGATTGCACCGGCAGCAGTTGCCACATTACCAGCTACAATCTGAATATCAGGGAAAGCTTCACGGGTAGCCTTAATACGGTCTAATACGCCCTGTGAATGACCATGAGATGAATCGATTAAGATTACATCAGCACCAGCTTCAACAAGTGCCTTAACACGTTCTTCATTACCAGCACCTGCGCCAACAGCTGCGCCGCAACGTAATCTGCCTAAAGCATCTTTACAAGCATTTGGCTTTCTTTCAGCTTTCTGGAAGTCTTTAACGGTAATCATACCTTTTAAGTGGAATTGATTATCAGTAACTAAAACTTTTTCGATACGGTTCTTTTGCATTAAAGCCTGTACTTCTTCACGTGAGGCATTTTCATGAACTGTTACGAGGCGTTCTTTTGGAGTCATAACTTCGTAAACCTTCTTAGTAAGGTCAGTAATAAAACGAACGTCACGACCGGTGATAATACCCATTAAATCACCTTCATCATCTACTACCGGAAAACCTGCAAAGCCATGCTTATGGGTAAGAGATAAAATTTCAGCAATAGTAGTTTCAGGATGAACGGTAACTGGATCTACAACAACCCCTGATTCAAACTTCTTTACTCGGCGAACCTGTTCTGCCTGAGCTTCAATAGACATATTCTTATGAATAAAGCCGATACCACCTTCCTGAGCAAGGGCGATAGCTAAACGTGCTTCTGTTACTGTATCCATAGCAGCAGAAACCATTGGAATATTTAAGGAAATAGTTGAGGTAAGGGAGGTGCGTAAATCAGCAGTATTTGGTAAAACTGTAGAATGAGCCGGTACTAAAAGTACATCGTCAAAAGTTAACGCTTCTTCAAGGATTCTTAACATGGCAAAATCTCACTAATTATTAAATAAATTTGATGATATTTTGCGTGTGCATTATACATATTTTTGCCTCTAAGGTAAAGAATTTTTAAATAAATCACGTTTTTTTTTGCTAAAAAAGTTAATTGCTTGGTATTTGACACCAAAATGCCATAAAAGCGCCTTAAGTTAATGCTTTTTTTGAAAATTATCCTAAGATAGCGTAATATTAGGGAAATAAAAGTTTGTAGTTAGAGAATATTATGAAGCATACCTGCCTGAAACATCTTAATTTTATCGGATCAGTTATTACTTATGTAAGAAACTTTGTCCTTAATGTGATTTTTTTACTATTTGTTTTGTTTATAGTTACTGGCATATTAATAAGTGCTGCTGTTAGTACTAAGGGTAATGAAGAACTTGCCGCAAATGTTGATAAGTCCTTACTTTATATAAATTTCAATGGTGAGATTCGTGATGCGCCATTGGTAATTACTCCGCTTGATGAGCTTATACGTCAACTTGAAAATGAAGGTGACGAAAGTAAGTATTTCTTAGAGCAGTATTTAGAAGTTATAAGAACTGCTACTAAAGATAAAAACGTTAAATACTTAGTAATGAATTTATCTAAATTAACAAATTTACGTCCAGATTTAATTGCTAACCTAGGCGAGGAACTTACAAAGTTTAAACAAGCCGGTAAAAAAATCTATGCTTTTGCGATGAGTTATTCACAGCAAAATTATGCTCTGGCATCTTATGCTGATTATATTTATCTGGATCCTATGGGAGGGATTGAGATTAACGGTTATGCGTTAACATCAGTATATTTTAAGGATTTACTTGATACTGCTAAGATTACTGTTTACACCCCAAAGGTAGGGACTCATAAAAGCGCTGTTGAGCCATATAACCGCAATGATATGAGTGCTTGGGTGAAAGAAGAATATACTCATATCACAGATAACTTATGGGGTGAGTATACCTCTTTAATTACAAAAAACCGTCCTAAGGTAGTATTAGATAAGATGCTTTTTGCAAGTGATGAATATCTTAATGAACTAACTAAGTATCAGGGCGATAATGCTCAAATGGCAAAGGAATTAGGTTTTGTGGATTTTGTGGGAACTTATCAAGAGGCCATTGATGATATCAGTAAAAAGACTAAAGTTAAAGTTATTACCCATAAAAATAACCGCGATATAGCAGCTATGCAATTTGAGGATTACCTGATAAAAGCAAAGCCTACCCCAAAATCAGCCAATAAAATCGCGGTGCTTTATGGAATTGGGGCTATAACCTCAGAATCTGAGGACTTAAATGCTTTTTCTTCCAATAATATTGTGCCGCAGCTTAGAAAGCTTGCTAATCGCCGTAATGTAAAGGCAGTTGTCATATATCTAAATACTCCAGGTGGTGAAGTTTTTGCCTCTGAGATTATGCGTCGTGAAATTTCATATTTACGCTCAAAGGGTAAAAAAGTAGTAGTTTATATGTCATCTATGGCAGCAAGTGGTGGTTATTATGTATCAACAGCTGCTGATGCCATTATTGCAACACCTACAACTTTAACAGGTTCTATCGGCGTTTATGGCATGATGTTTAGTGTAGAGCGTTTAAGTAATAGTTTTGGGATTTATGCCGATGGGGTGAAGACTAATAAAGATACTCATACCACTTTCTTTGAGCCAATTTCTCCAAATGTTATGCAAGCTGTGCAGCTTGAAATTGATAATACCTACCATGATTTTATTTCTCTTGTAGCTAATGCCCGTAAAATCTCCTTAGAAGAAGCTGATCGCATTGCCCAAGGGCAGGTTTATACTGCTAAAGATGCTCTGGCAATTAAGCTTGTTGATAAAATTGGTAATTTTAAAGACGCTCTAGCTGAGGCTGCCAAACTTGCTAAGATTAAAGATTACGACCTGGAGTTATCAACTCCAGATATCACTGGTGCTGATATGGGGGTAATGTCAATATTAACTGGTAAAGTAATAGCCGCGTATGATAAAGGTTTAGCTATTAACTATTTAAAATCTGTTGAAGAAGAATTACCTATTCCTTTAAAGCAAACTTTAAAGGCGCAAGATACCAAAAAGAAGATGGTTTATTCTATTACTGAGGTTAGACCTGCTTACTAATTAAAATTTATAACTTAAAATTTCTTAATAACGAAATTTTTGGTGATTGTTAAATATTAACTCCCTTTGGTTTTTTTCCTTAGGGAGTTTTTTATTGGCAAAGATTTTACGAAGATTTTATTTTTAAGGGGGATTTGTTAAATAAAGCCTTATAAATCTTCATAAATTTACCAAAATCTCATAATGGAAAGCTAAATTTAACACTAATTTTGCGTAAGTAAAAAAATGATTTTAACAGCTCTTTTTATAATTAGCCTCGATAAAAAATGTAATTAAACAATAAAAAAGCAAAAAAAATTACTGAAAGGAGCAATTATGATGCATAAGTTATTAAAGACTGTTGCAGGCGTAAGTTTATTTACTGCAGTATCAACAGCTGCATTAGCCGCTGATAATGCTAATGATGAATCTTTACAATCTTTAATTGACGCAGCCAAGAAAGAAGGCGTAGTTTACTCATTAGGTATGCCGGATCCTTGGGCAAACTGGGTTGAAACCTGGAACGATATTAAGACCAATTACGGTATTGAACATTTTGATACCGATATGAGTTCTGCCCAAGAAATTGCTAAGTTTGAAGCTGAAAAGAATAATGCATCAGGTGATATTGGTGATATCGGTGAGGCTTTTACCAGCATTGCAGTAAAGAAAGGGGTAACTATTCCGTATAAGCCAACCACCTGGGACAGTATTCCAAACTGGGCAAAGGATAAAGATGGTCACTGGGTAATTGCTTACACAGGTACAATTTCATTTTTAATCAATAAAGAAATTGTAAAAAACCCTCCAAAGAGCTGGGCAGATTTATTAGAAGGTGATTATAAGATTACCGTTGGAGATGTAGGTATTGCAGCACAGGCTAATAACGCTATTTTAGCAGCTGCTATAGGTTTAGGTGGTAGCGAAAAAGATTTAAAACCTGCTTTAGATTTCTTTGGCAAGCTTGCTAAGCAAGATCGTTTAATCTTTACCGATCCTTCATTAGCAAATATTGAAAAAGGCGAAATTGAAGTTGCGCTTTTATGGGATTTTAACAGCTTAGGTTATGCAACTAAGGTTGGCCGTGAAAAGTTTGAAATTAACATTCCTCAGGAAGGTTCAGTTCGTGCAGGTTATGCAACAATTATCAATAAGTATGCTAAGCACCCAAATGCAGCTAAGTTAGCCCGTGAATTTATTCTTTCTGACAAGGGACAAATCAACCTTGCCAAGGGGTTTGCTCGTCCAGTTCGTGATGTTAAATTACCACCAGAAGTTGAAAGCTTATTAATCCCAATTGAGCAGTATAAGAATGTTCGTTCAATAGCTGATCAGAAGGCTTGGGATAAGAACTCCAAGAAGTTACCCAGATTATGGCAAGAATATGTGTTAATCCACCAGAAGTAATCATTGGGGCTTAAATTATTATGGCTAAAAAAGTGATTTTAGTGCTGGTTGATGGGTTAAATGGTGATGTAGCCCAGAATAGAATGGGCTTTTTAGAGGCATTAACTGACGAGGGTAAAGGTAGTTTTGCGAAAAAAGTTGATTTAAAAAGTGCCTTACCTGCTATGTCTCGCCCATTATATGAAACAGTTATGACTGGGGTAAAACCTGTTAGATCTGGGATATATAATAATTCTATTGTGCGTTTATCAAAGAATAAATCAATCTTTAGTATTGCTAAAGAGAATGGTTTAGTAACAGCTGCCAGTGCCTATTACTGGATGAGTGAGCTTTATAATCATGCGCCATATGATCCAATTGAGGATCGCATTGTAAATGATAAAACACTTAACATTCAGCATGGTATTTTTTACATGTGGGATGAATATCCTGATGAGGCTGTTTTTGGTGATGGGGAATATTTAAGACGTAACTATAATCCTGACTTTTTATTGATTCATTCTATGAATGTTGATGATATTGGTCATAAGTTTGGCTTAAATAGTTCTGAGTATCGCAATAGTGCTGTAAAGGTTGATGTTATTCTATCAAACTTTATCGAAGATTGGCGCGCTGCTGGTTATCATGTAATAGTAACAGCCGATCATGGCATGAGCGATGATAAAAAGCACAATGGACCAACTGATGAAGAGCGCAATGTGCCTTTTTACTTCTTTGCTGCCAAAGATGAAAAAGACGGGGCAACTTTAAGCGCTGTTACTTTACCAAAGAAACAAACCGATATTTGTCGTTTTGTATGTGAATTATTAGAGGTATAAGGCATGTCTGGCTTATCTTTATCTGAAGATAGTAAGAATGCTTTACATAATGAGAGCATGGCGGTTAAAAAACTCAAGAAGCTTTTTTCTTATGGTTTATGCCTTGCTCCTTTTATGCTGTTTTACTTACTGTTTGAAGTTTTTCCGTTAGTCTGGGTATTGGTTAACAGCTTTGTATATGAAGAGGAGTATTCACTTGAAAATTATATGGAGCTATTTAATTCGGAGTTTATGACACAAGCTTTTGAGAACTCCTTATACCTGGCTATAGTTTCATCGATAATAGCTTTAGTGTTGGCGCTGTTATTTATAAATTCCATTCGTACTACTAATGGTAAAATTAAGAATATTTTAATTTCCTTGGTAAATATTTGCTCTAACTTCTCAGGCGTGCCTTTAGCTTTTGCCTTCATAATTATTCTTGGGGTAAATGGTGCCGTTACGCTTCTTCTTAAGAATATGGGGCTTATAGATGGTTTTAATATCTACGGCTCAGCAGGTATTTTAACAATTTATGTGTATTTTCAGATTCCGATAGCAATATTACTGCTTTATCCTGCTTTTGATGCGGTAAAGGAAGAATGGCATGAGGCTGCCAGGTTATTAGGTGCGACAAATTGTCAGTATGCACGCAAAGTGGTAATTCCGGTTTTAGCTCCGTCAATTTTTGGGACATTTGTAATTTTATTTGCTAATGCTATTGGCGCTTATGCTTCAGTTTATGCATTAACGGCTGGTAATTATAATGTGGTGACTGTGCGTATTGCCGCTCTTGTATCTGGTGATATTTACCTTGATCCAAATTTAGCTGCGGCCATATCAGTTATCTTAATGGTAATTATGCTTATTGTGGTAATACTAAATTCACTAATTATAAGAAGGTATAACTATGTCAAAAACAAATAGTCGTTTATACCATAACACCGTTATAAGCATTGTTATTGGTATATTGTTATTACCGATTGTAGCCACATTCTTATACTCCATATCAACTCGTTGGGGCGCAACTATCTTACCTGACGGTTTAACGCTTAATTGGTATTTGAAGCTCCTTACGGAAGAGCGTTTCTTATGGTCGTTTGTACGCTCATTAGGAGTATGCTTTGCGGCAATGGGACTTTGTATTGTGCTTATGCTCCCTGCAATATTTGTGGTGTATTACCGCTTAAGATACTTAAAGTTTATCTGCAATATGATAGTAATACTACCATTTGCGGTGCCTCCTGTTGTAGGGTCAGTGGGGTTAATTCAGATTTACTCTGATGGACTTTTACCGATATCAGGGACATTTTGGATATTAATCTTTACTTACTTTACAGTGATTATTCCATTTGTGTATCGCTCCATAGTTAATAGTCTAGAGGCAATAAACTATGTAGATATGATAGATGCAGCCAAGCTTCTTGGCGCCAATACTTTTAAAGCATTTATTTATGTAGTATTACCAAATTTAAAGAAAGGCTTACTGAGTGCCATCTTTATTAGTATTTCGATTTTAATTGGTGAGTTCGTTTTTGCTAATATCCTGGTCGGTACTCGCTTTGAGACTTTGCAAGTTTATTTATATAACACCAAAGCGGTAAGTGGTCACTATTCATCAGCATTGGTTATTTTCTATTTTGCCTTTATTTTTGTGTTTACCTATCTTGCTTCCGTTTTCTCCAAAGTTGAGCGCAAGAGTGTAAAGCGCAGAAAGAATTAACAGATAAAAAAGGTTTACAGAATGAGTTACGTTGTTGTTTCAAATCTTACTAAGTCATTTGGTGACACATTAGTTTTTGAGAAAATAAATTTTGAGATAGAACAAGGGGAGTTTATTACTCTTTTAGGTCCGTCAGGTTGTGGTAAATCAACATTATTACGTGCTATTGCCGGGTTAAACAGTGTTGATAGTGGTGGCATTTATGTTAATGGGGAAAACATTACCTATCAGGATCCTGGTAAAAGAGGTATTGGTATGGTGTTTCAGTCATATGCACTTTTTCCGAATATGACCGCCTATGAAAACATTGCCTTTGGTTTAAAACTTCAAAAACTCAGCAAAGATGAAATTGCTAAAAGAGTTAATGAAGTATTGGATATAGTAGATTTAAAGGGCAGAGAAAATCACTATATCGATGAATTATCAGGTGGACAAAGACAGCGTGTGGCACTTGCCAGAGCTTTAGTAGTAAGACCAAGAATTTTATTACTTGATGAGCCGTTATCTGCCCTTGATGCTAAAATCAGAAAGAAATTGCGTGTGATGATTCGAAAAATTCAAAAAGAATTGAATTTAACCACCGTGTTTGTAACACATGATCAAGAAGAGGCTATGACTATGAGTGATAGAATCTTTGTGATGTATGGCGGCAAGATTGTCCAGAATGGTACTCCTTCCGAGGTTTATCGTCATCCTGTAAATGAATTTGTTGCCTCATTTATGGGGAATTACAATATTTTTGATGAAAGCTTTATGACTGAGCATTTTACCAACGCCAATGGTAAATATGCTATAAGACCTGAGGCTATAAACATTAAGGTTTGCGATAGTAAGGATAAAGCTACCAAGGGACTAACCAATGATGCTTATAACCTTATTGGTAATGTAAGTTTTATTTCCCTTTTAGGCAATGTAGTGCGTTATAACGTCAAGGTTAATGATAAAGAGCTTGTTGTTGATAGCTTAAATAACTCTGAGGTAATTAAAGAAGGAACCAGAGTTTCATTAACACTGCCTTCTGGGGAATTACAGGAGCTTAAGAGTAATCGTGAATAAAGTAGTAGTTTTTGATTTGGACCATACTTTAGTTCATGGTGATACCAGCACTATGTGGGGGGAGTATGCCTTAAAGCATGGCATTATAAAGGACAAGGATTACTTAAAAAAAGAGCGTGATCTAATGGCGCTTTATGCGCAAGGCAAAATGAAGGTTGAGGACTATATAGCTTTTTCTAGCGGAGCTTTAAGCCATCTAACTATTGATGAAATAAGTAATGATATGAAAAAGTATGTCTTAGAGGTGGTAAAAGAAAGGTTTTTTAAAGAGGGGCAGGAGTTAATCGCCTCTTTTAAAAAAAGCTTGGATACTGTCATAATTATAAGTGCCTCAGCATCTTACATTGTTCATGAGGTGGCAAGTTATTTAAATGTTGATAAGGTAATAGCTGTTGATGTGAAAGTTGCTGATAATAAGCTTACTGGCATTATTGAGGGGACAGCTCCTTTTAGGGAAGGTAAGGTTTTTGCGCTTGAGCATTACTTAAAAGAGCATAACCTTACTGATAAAGAGATTTGGTTTTATACTGATTCGATAAATGATTTGCCATTATGTAAATATGCTCATAAAGCCTTTGCGGTAAATCCTGATTCTCTATTATTAGCCCAGGCTAAAGATTTAGGGTTTGAGGTTTTATCATGGCAAAACGAGGGACTTTAAGAATAAATTTAAACTGACAATCTTAAATAAAAACTTCAAAATAAAAAAACAAATTGAGGCTGTTTTTTTTAAGTTAATTTTTTAGAATGACTGCTGGATTAAGTTATTTAGTAGTTTAAAGTGCTACTATTACTAAAAATCAGCCACTAATTTTTGGATAAAAATATGAAACTATTAACTAAAATTGCCTCTTTATGTTGTCTTTCTTTCTTAACAGCCTGTGCAAGTAACAATAACGTAAATTCTTCTACTTCTTCTTTTTTGGAGCTTGGCAGTTGCTCACGAGCAAGTTCTAGTGATGATGTTTTAGTAACAGAAAAAAACTTTGTTAATGCTGAAAATCAAAGCGGCTGTTATGGTAGCAGTAACGCCTTATGTGATGTGCGCATTTATCAGATAATGGTCGAATCCTTCAAGCATAGTCCAAATGGTCCTGATGGTTATCAGGTAGGGTGGGGATCAAGTGAGCATGGTGGTAATTTACAAGGGATTATTGAAAGCCTGGATTATATAAAATCTCTCGGAGTCAATGCACTGTGGCTTACTCCTGTTTTTGCAAGTGTACCAATTAAAGGTCAGGATTATACTTACGATAATTTAGATGCAACAGGCTACTACACTTCAGATTACTTTACCATTGACCCAAATTTTGGGAGTAAGGAAGATTTAATAACGTTAGTTAATAAAGCTCATGCATTAGGAATGTATGTCTTTTTAGATGGGGTTTTTGGTCATGCTAAAGCTAATGTAGTTACAAAAAGCCCTGATGGCAATACTTTATATTTAACAAGAAGGTGCCGCAATCAAGGTGGCAGTACCGAGTTTATGGGGTTAAATTTAGCTCGCTGCATAGATACTAAAAAATCATTACCATTTCTTAAGGAAGTTGCCACTTACTGGATAAAAGAGGCCAAAATTGATGGGTTTAGATTAGATCAGGCTTATCAGTTAGCGCCTAATGAGTGGCAAGAGATTTATGAGGAAGTAACTAAGGAATCAGCCAAGGCAAGCAATTCTTATGAACTTTTAGGGAAAACAGTTACTCCTTTGGGGTTTATGGTAGCTGAGGTTTGGGCGGAAAAACCAGTTCCGTTAGAAAGTAATATTTTTGTGCAGAAAAATAATATGAGTGCCTTTGATTTTCCATTACGTACAGCCATAGCCAGTGTCTTTATGGTAAATCGCAGTGATTGTGGTTATGGCGCAGATTTACTGGCAAAAAGTGTAACTCGTAATCGCTCTTACTCAAAGCCTGGCATTACTACATCTTTTGTAGGCAATCATGACCTACCCAGAATTGGCGATTTGTTGCAGCGTGCGGGCTACAATAAAGATGGGCAATATGGTAATGGTTATTATAAGGCGCATAAGGCAATTTTTAGCTTTTTAGCATCACTGTCAGGCCCGATTTCCCTTTACTATGGTGAAGAGCTGGGCGCCGAAGTTAAAGGCTTTATCCATGAGCCGGCAGGATGCGCTCAAGTTTATCGCTGTGATGATCATGTAAGTAGATCTGAGGTTGATTTTACTAATCTTTCGCAAGATGCCAAAGATTTAAAGAATTATGTGTCGCAGGTTTTTAAGCTCCGTGATAAGCATAAGGCGCTATCACACGGTAAAAGAGTGCATGTTTTTAGTGATAACTCACTTTATGCGGATTTTAAGAGTTATGAAAATGATAAGATGCTTTATCTTTTAAATATTGGAACTGATAATCGTGCCATTACTCTTGACAGCAAAGTTATAAAAACATTAGGTTTAACTGAAAACTGCACTTTAATTAATGCTCAAACCTCTAAAAAACATAATATTACCTCAAAAATCAACGTTAATGCCTTAAGTGGTGATTTTTATGAGGTGAGATGTAAGTAATAGTAGAAGATTTATTAGGTAATGTGTGAATCTGGTTGAAATAATTGGATTGATTTCTGAAAAAAAACTTGCTCTTTAAATGTTAAAAAGTGATAGTAAGAGCTGGTTTGCCAAAAAATATTATATAAGGCTATATCAAAGGAACTTTTATGAAACGCTTTACTCTTATATCGACACTTTTATCGGCATTTATGTTAGCCGCCTGTAGTCAGACTCCTGTAAAAAAGGCACCTGCTTTACCGTGGATGCAAGAATTGGTATGTAAAAGAGCTGATTCAGCGCAAGAGGTAATAGTAAGCGTGGATAAATTAAATCTTGCGCAAAATAATACCGGATGCGATGGTTCCAATAATCTGCTATGCGATATTAGAATTTACCAGATTATGGTAGAGTCTTTTAAACATGGAGAAAATGGTGCTCAAGGTTATAGTATGGCATGGGGGCCAAGTGAGCATAAGGGGAATTTACGAGGTATTATCGATAGCCTTGATTATATTAAGTCAGTAGGGGTAAATGGTATCTGGCTTACTCCAGTATTTGAGGTTAAACCAGTTAAAGGGCAGGATTTAACTTACGATAAGCTTGATGGCACAGGTTATTATACTTCCAATTATTTTGCTATCGATCCAAAAATTGGTACAGAAAAAGAGTTTAAGGAATTAGTTGATAAAGCTCATAGTAAAGGCCTGTATGTCTTTTTAGATGGTGTTTTTGGGCATGCCAAAAGTAATGTGGCAACAATTAGTCCTAAGGGTAATAAGCTTTATTTATCAAATGTCTGTCGTGGAATTTTAGGACATGCTGAGGATATGAGCCTTCATTTAGGGACATGTTTTGACACTGAAAAATCATTACCGTTCTTACAAGAGGTTGCCACTTACTGGATTAGTAAATATAAAATCGATGGCTGGCGTTTAGATCAGGCTTATCAATTAGCTCCTGAGCATTGGGCAAAAATTAGTGCGGCGGTTGTAGCAGAATCTCAAAACCCTAAGAATGCATATCGCTTAAATGGTAAAAAAGTACAGCCTTTAGGTTATACAGTAGGTGAGTACTGGACTGATAAACCAAAGTTTTTAGAGGATAATGCGTTTAAAGGTCATGCAGGGATAAGTGCTTTTGATTTTCCGTTACGCGCAAAGATTTTACAATCCTTTGCTCTAAAGGGTGACATTTGCGGTAAGGATATTAGCACGTTAAATACAGCTCTTTTAGAGCGCAATAAGTATACGCAAGACGCTTATTTAAATACCTTTTTAACTAATCATGATGTACTGCGTTTAGGTGATGCCTTACAGCGTGCCAAATACGAAAAAGAAGGCGAGAAAACCAAGAGTTATTATAATGCTCATGAGGCTGCTCTAAGCTTTATTGCTTCAGTATCAGGCCCGTTAACTATTTATTATGGTGATGAATATGCTGATGAGCAACCTGAATTTACCACCCAACCAAAAGATTGCGCTACTTTAAATAAGTGTGATGATCATGTATCACGCACAGGCGGCAGAATTGATGCGCTTAATGATAGTGAGTTACTTTTGAAGAATAGAGTTGCAGCTATGCTTAAATTACGAGATAGCCATAAAGCTTTAGCTCGAGGGATTAGAACTCATGTTTATAGCGATGATAGCGTATATATTGACTTAAAAGAATATGATGCTGATAAGGTTTTATATGTACTTAATAGTAGCGTTAATAATCGCAATATAACTTTTAAAGAAGATGCTCTTACCAAACTTAATCTGGCATCTTGCACCTTTACCGATTTACTTTCAGCTGATGATATTGATATTAGATCTTTTGAGATGCCTGCCTTAACTGGTAAGTTTATTGGCGTGGAGTGCGCCAGCGAATAATAACTTTACTTTAAGCTGTTAAACTTTTTTAAGTTTATGAGAAAGGCCAAAAAATAAAGGATAACTTTAGCTTTTTGGCCTTTATTCTAGCTTTTATTTGTGTTGAGTGTCAGTTTGTTTTTAACACATTACATCTTATGTGGTGTTGGGTAGTGGCAGCCTAAAATACCTGCCTGTTTGGCACCTGTGATAGGGCAAAGGTCTATTTTTTCACGGCGCATAAATTTATAGCCAAGCCATGCAAAGGCATAAGCTTCTAAAAAGTCTGGGTCAATCCCTAACACTTCAATGGAGGCAATAGCAGGGTAGGAGGCGGCTTTGGCATTTACTCTGAGGCGTTCCATAAGAAAGTCATTATGTACCCCACCTCCACAGATAAAGATTTCACCTTTAACGCCCACTAAATCAATGCCCATAATAATGGTTCTTGCGGTAAGTTCTGTTAAAGTCGCAAATCTATCCTCAAGCGGGATTGAATGAAATAATTGACAGGCATCAATGAAGGTATTATTAAAAACTTCTCTTCCTGTTGATTTCGGGGGGAGTTTTTTAAAGTATGGGTGATTTAAATAAACACTTAAAAGCGGTTCGTTTATTTTACCTTTGCGCGCAATTTCGCCACCTGCATCACATGGCATATTAAGGTTACTGCGTGCTAAAAGGTCAATTAAGGTGTTGCCGGGACCTGTATCAAATCCTAATACAGGACTGCCTGGAATAAGCGCCGTAACATTAGCAATGCCACCGATATTTACTATATAGCGATATTTATTGGGAGCCTGGCATATTTCTTTATGAAAAGCCGGTACTAAAGGTGCGCCTTGACCACCTAAGGCGATATCCATAGACCTAAAATCACAAATTACATCAATGCCAGTAAGGGCGGCAAGTAGCGCATGATTACCAAGCTGAATAGTAAAGCCGTTTTGCGGTTCATGACGAACTGTTTGTCCATGAGAGGCAATGGCTTCGATTTCAAAGGGGTGGAGCTTAAGTAAGGCAAGCATAGAATTAACGACATTGGCTGCTTTATAAGCGTAAAGATTGCCAACCTCACCTGCTAAGTGTAGTTCATCTTTACCTGAGGAGCATAGGCGATTGATTTTATTTTTTTCAGCCACTGTCCACTGAACTGTTTTTGTGGCAATGATGCGTGATTTGCCATCTTGCGCAAAATCAACCAATACACAATCAATACCATCTACACTTGTGCCAGACATAAGTCCGATAAATAAGGACATATTACCCCCATAAAAATTTAGCCATGTTATTATCTTAACAAAAAAAAGGTATAACAACAAAGGCTATATTGGGCTAAATGTTACCTAAAGACTGTTCACTAAGTTTTATGAGGTTTTAAGGAGTTTTGTTAAATTACTTTATATTAAAGCGTTTTAGTTATAAAATGAGTTTTTATTATCAAAAAACTTGAAATAGTTTGGAATTTTTTAAGTTGCCAAGGTAGAGCAACTATATTGGAGTTATATTAATGCTTTCACTTGATGAGGCTCTAGCAGAGATTACTAGAGGTGCCGAAACAGTAATTCCTCAGGAGGAGTTAAAGGCAAAATTACAGGAAAATCGTCCACTACGCGTAAAGCTTGGTATGGATCCAACAGCACCAGATATTCATTTGGGTCATACTGTAATTTTAAATAAATTAAAAACTTTTCAGGAATTAGGTCATGAGGTTATTTTATTAATTGGTGATTTTACAGCTCAAGTAGGTGATCCTACTGGTAAAAACGCCACTCGTCCACCATTAAGCCCTGAAAAAATCGCTGAAAATGCTCGTACTTATGCTGAGCAGGCTTTTAAGATTCTTGATCCAGCCAAGACTAAGATTGTGTATAACTCTACCTGGTTAAAAGATCTTGGCGCACAAGGCATGATTAAGCTGGCTGCAAGACAAACAGTTGCCAGAATGTTAGAACGTGAAGATTTTAAAAAGCGTTATGCTCAAGGTCAGTCTATCGCTATTCATGAATTTATTTACCCATTATTACAAGCTTACGATTCAGTAGCTCTTAAGGCTGATATTGAGCTTGGCGGTACCGATCAGCGCTTTAACTTGCTTATGGGGCGCGAGCTTCAGAAAGAAGAAGGTATGCCACAGCAGGTAGTTATTATGATGCCGTTATTAGTAGGTCTTGATGGCGTTAAGAAGATGAGCAAGAGTGCCGGTAATTATATCGGTGTAAAAGATGAACCAAATGATATGTTTGGTAAGATCATGAGTATTAGCGATGATCTTATGTGGAATTACTATGAGCTGTTAAGTACTGTTTCTTTAAAAGACCTTAATAAGCTTAAAGAAGATGTAGCTAAAGGCGCTGTTAATCCTCGTGATGTCAAGGTTAATCTTGCTAAAGAAATTATCACTCGTTACCATAATGAGCAAGAGGCTAATAAAGCTTATGAGGACTTTGTAACTCGCTTCTCTAAGAATGCAATTCCAGATGATATCCCTGAGGTTTCAGTTGCCTTAAATGGTGAGGATGGCATGATGATAGCAAATCTATTAAAAGAAGCTGATCTTGTTACCTCAACATCTGAGGCTATGCGTATGATTAAACAAAACGCTGTTAAATGCGATGGTAATGTAATAGCTGATCCTAAACTTAAAGTTGAGCCTTCTACAAAAGTTTGGCAGGTAGGTAAAAGAAAGTTTGCGAAGATTACTTTAAAGTAAAGTTTAAAGAAAGATTTGGCAAATGAAGTAAATTTTTAAGGTTCCTGCTGATTTTAAGAAGTAAAACCTTAAAAACTCTAAAAATCATAAAAGCTATAATAAGCCCCCTCACTTTTTTAGTGGGGGTATTTTTTTAGGTAAGAAAAAAGTAAGCAGCAAAGCGCAAAAATATCGCTTCAACCTAAAAATAAAGAGAATTTTGGCATATAGATAAAGGTATTCGGTATAAGTCTTGGTTATAATAAATACAAGATCTAAAAAAAGCTTAACTCACGTTCCAAAATACTGATAAGTTGTTTGCGTTTTGCAAAATATTTTTTAAGATAGGTGCTATTGGCACTTAATTTGCTCCAGTATATAAAAAAGTTAAAGCGTCAAAATTTTAACGAGGGCAAATATGAGTTCAATTATCGATCCAAGTGGTATGCTAATGCAGATGAATGCCATGAAATTACAGGCTAACCAGGGTTTGTCTACCATACCAAATGTTGCTAATGCTGTTAGCAGCACCAAAGGCGGTGATTTTGGGGCGGTATTTAAAGAGGCGATGGAAACTGTAAATAACATGCAGGTTGAATCAGCCGATTTAAAGACCAGATATGATCTGGGTGATAGAAGCATTAGTCTATCAGATGTGATGATTTCATCACAAAAAGCAGGTTTAGCTATGGAAGCAACTGTGCAGGTGCGTAATAAGTTGGTTGAGGCATATAAAACTGTTATGCAAATGCAAATCTAAGGATTAAAAAAGGAAGATAGCAAGGAATAAGTACTATGGCAACAAATGAAGTCGCAACTAAAGACAGTGATGGACTTGATATCGGAGCCGATGTAACTGTCACAAAACCGTCACCATTAGCAATTTTACAAAATGGCGAGGTAATGCGATCTATTATCATTATTCTTTGTCTTGCTATTTTTCTAGTGGTAGGTATTGTTCTTATTTATTGGGGACGAGAACCTGCTATGCGCCCACTGGGCAATTACCCTGATAATAAAGAATTAAATTCTGTTATCGCCTATTTACAGCAGTATAAGTACGATTATAAGTTCTATGAAATTCAGGACGGTAAAAAGAATGTTATTACCGTATCTGTGGAGCAATATGACCAAATAGTTGAAGGGCTTATTTATAACGGTGTAGTAAGTAATGAGCCAACTGATGGTTCAGAAATTTTAATGGGTGATTCAAGCTTTGGGGTAAGTGCCCGCAAAGAAGAAGAACGCTTAAAATACGCTCGCGAAAAACAAATTGCTGACATGTTAAAAAGTAATCGTAAAATTCTTGACGCTAAAGTATTGTTAGCAATTCCTCGCCGTAATGTTTTTGTAAGAACAGAACAAAAACCAAGCGCCTCTGTTACATTAAAGATTGGTGGTTCTGGCTCTTTAATGCCATCTGAGGTTGATGCCATAGTTGATTCTGTGGCCTCCTCAGTACAAGGTCTAGAACCTGCCCGTGTTACGGTTATTGACCAAAATGGTCGCTTGTTAAATTCAGGTTCCATGGACGAGGCCTCTCAGGCTATGAGAAGGGCTACGGAATTACAAAGCCAAAAAGAAGCAGATTATAAGCGTAAGATTGAGGATATTTTAAATCCTATCTTAGGTTTTGGGAACTATACGCCCCTTGTTGCCGTATCATTAGATCCGGTAAGTGAAGAGGTAACCAGTCAGCGTTATAATGATCGCCCGCAAATTCGCTCTGAGCAAGTAACAGAGGAATATAATAATGGAAAGCGTAATACTGGCGTTCCTGGAGCTGTATCAAATCAGCCACCTGCTAATGCTCAAATCCCTGAAACATTACAAGGACCTAATGGCGAGCGTGGCGCTATTGTTGGTTCTGATAATGAACGAAGAAGTGCTGTGCGCAATTATGAATTAGATACTACTATCAGCCACTCTACCAAGAAAAGTGGCAGTGTAGAGCGTTTAAGCGTATCGGTCGCTGTTAATTATAAAGATGTAGTAAATAGTGATGGCACAGTCCAGAAAGTTCCTGTTGGCGATGATGAGCTGG
Source organism: uncultured Succinivibrionaceae bacterium (assembly GCA_944393045.1). Taxonomy (GTDB): domain Bacteria; phylum Pseudomonadota; class Gammaproteobacteria; order Enterobacterales; family Succinivibrionaceae; genus HGM20899. The sequence continues at coordinate 29,151 of CALXYT010000011.1, forward strand.
CAAAATTAACTGATTTACTTGCTAAGGGGCTTGGTATTGATGAGGGGCGTGGTGATACTTTAGCTGTGCATAGTGTGCGGTTTTTTGAGGAGAGCTTTGCGCCAGAAGAGCCTACACCATTCTATCAAACTGAGGCTTTTGAGAAATTCTCACGTATTGGTTTGAGCGCTTTTATTATCTTATGTATTGTAGTCTTTATAGTACGACCAATGGTAATGACTTTAATTAACCGTAAACCTGCTGTGGAGAAGTTAGCGCAGGAGGATATGGATAGTACTCTTGCCTTAGAAGGTGATGATGACTTGAACTTATTAGTTAAGCAAGATGAAAATCACGAAGCGCTTTATAATATTAAGAACGGTCAGATTGTGTTACCAGACCTGCACAAAGATGAGGATTTATTACGTGCTGTAAGAGCGCTTGTTTCTAATGAGCCGGATTTGGCAGCTCAGGTTGTTAAAGATTGGGTATCTGGGGGAGATGTTAAGTAATGGCCGATAATGAATTAACTGATGAACAAAAACTTCTCTTGGAGGATATGAGTGGCATTGATAAGGCTGCGGTATTGATGCTTAGTCTTAATGAGGAGGATGCGGCTGCTATTTTTAGGCATCTTGAGCCAAAGCAGGTTCAGAAACTTGGTATGGCAATGGCGTCGTTAAGTGACTTTTCCAATGAAAAAGTAACAGCGGTGCATAGGTTATTTATTAACGATATTCAAAAATATTCCAATATCGGTATAGGTTCTGAGGACTTCGTGCGTAAGGCCTTGGTGGCAGCTTTAGGTGAGGATAAAGCTGGTAACCTTGTAGAGCAGATTATTATGGGGTCAGGAGCTCGTGGTCTTGATTCTTTGAAGTGGATGGATGCAAGACAGGTAGCTACTATTATCCAAAACGAACACCCTCAAATTCAGACTATTGTACTTTCATACCTTGAGCCTGAGCAGAGTGCGGAGATTTTAAGTCAATTTCCTGAACCTGTAAGACTTGATTTGATTATGCGTATTGCCAACCTTGAAGAAGTGCAGCCGGTGGCACTACAAGAATTAAATGAAATCATGGAAAAACAATTTGCCGGTTCAGCCTCAGCCCAGGCCGCTAAGATGGGTGGTTTAAAGGCAGCGGCATCTATTATGAACTACCTTGATACTAATATTGAAGGACAGCTCATGGATGCTATTAGAGAAACTGATGAGGAAATGAGTCAGCAGATTCAGGATTTAATGTTCGTCTTTGAAAATCTTATTGATATTGATGACCGTGGTATTCAGACGCTCCTTCGTGAAGTTTCAGGGGACTTGCTTATCAAAGCTCTTAAAGGTGCTGATGAAAATCTTAAAGAGAAAATCTTTAATAATATGTCTAAACGTGCATCACAAACCTTGCAGGAAGATTTACAGAATATGGGGCCATTACGTATCAGCGATGTAGAAGCTGCGCAAAAGGAAATTTTAACGATTGCCAGAAGACTTGCTGATAGTGGTGAAATTGTGCTGGGTGTCGGAGGCGGAGATAACTTCGTTTAATTATGACTGATAAAGATAAGAGCGAAGCTGTAAAGGTAACGCCTTTTGAGTTTGATTTGATGCAAAAAGATACCAGTAAAGAGCAAAAGACTAATGCCCTAGGTTATGCTAAAAACTGGTATGAGGAATCATTAAAACCACAAGCTAAAGAAGGGGAAGAACCAAAAGAAGAAAGTAATTTAAGTATTACTATTGAAGAGCTCGAAAAAATTAGGAAAGATGCTTATGACGATGGCTTTAAAGAAGGTAAAGATGAGGGCTTTAAAGTAGGCTATGATGAAGGGTTTAGTAAAGGAAAAGAAGAAGGTTTTCCTAAAGGGGTAGATGAGGGCTTGCAAGATGGTCTGAAGCAGGGGGAGCAAATAATTGTTAAAGAAGCTGCTCGACTTTCTCGTTATGCCAATCATTTAGTAAAACCAATTGCGGATTTTGATAAAGAAATAAGTTCGGAGCTTATTTATTTAGCCTCACGTTTAGCTAAAGCTTTTATTAAAGAGGAATTAAAAGTTTCGCATAAGTTTTTAGAAAACTCTATTTGGGAAATTATGCGCCTGTTACCAATGGCTAATGGTAAGGTCAATATTTATGTAAACCCCCAAGATTTACCAAAAATTCAGGGAGCAATTAATAATCCTGATATTGTCCTTGCCACTGACGGCTCATTAGGACCAGGAGATTTGCGTGCCGATGTTGGGCTTAGCAGTATTGATATCATGCAGGAAGATAGAATTGATAGTTTTATTAATGACTTTTTAGTGCTTAATAATAAGCGTAAAGATGATGCCCCAAAGGATAGTTCTTTTAGTGCTGATGATACTTATAAAGATGTTGATTTAATTAAAGATGAAGTTAAAGAGCAAAAAGAGCAACTAAAAGAAGATGCGCAAAATAATAATGAAAATCCTGCGCAGGAAGAAGAGGATCCTTGGGCACAATTTGCTGATGAGTTAAATGAGGTTACCAATGCTGATAATTCCCAGGAAGAAAATACAGCAGTTAAAGACCAACCTTCCGCAGGGGGAAAAGATCTGGCACAAACCCAGGCTCAAACGCAATCTCAACCTCAACCACAATCTCTAAAAGATACACCTGATATAAAAACTAAAGCACAAGGCGGTATAAGCGTAAAACCTGTGCGCAATATAAATAAAGAGCAAAAGGTTGAAGATAAAGAAGAGAGCGCCCAAAAAATGCAGAACATTTCGGGGGGAGGCATATCATTAGAGCCTCGTAAGCTATGAGTATACTAGATGCTTTGCAAAATTGTGCGATTCCTTTATCGCCAAAGCATCCTGAGGTCTCAGGGCAGCTTGTGAGAGTAGTTGGGCTTACCTTAGAGGCCATTGGCTGCAGGGCTGCTGTCGGTTCCATTTGTCGTATTGAAACCTTAGATGGCTTCTTAGAGGCTGAGGTTGTAGGGTTTTCAGGGGAAAAGCTTTTTTTAATGCCTTCTGAGGACTTAAAAGGGGTAGTTCCTGGTGCTAAAGTTACTCCTATCGGCAATGCCAGCGACTTTCCTTATGGCATGCATTTACTGGGACGAGTAGTAGATGGCATAGGTAATCCAATAGATAATTTAGGTCCTTTAGCAAGCGATAAAAAAATACATTTTGTGCCAAGAAGATTAAACCCTCTTGCCCGCAAACCTATTTCCACTCCTATGGATGTAGGGGTAAGAGCGATAAATGCAGCCATAACGGTGGGTAAAGGGCAGCGTATGGGCTTATTTGCAGGCTCAGGTGTAGGTAAATCAGTACTTTTAGGTATGATGACCAGAGGTGCCAGTGCCGATGTGGTAGTAGTAGGCTTAATCGGGGAGCGTGGACGAGAAGTAAAAGAATTTATTGAGGATATTTTAGGTAAAGAAGGGCGAGCACGTTCCGTGGTAGTAGCAGCTCCTGCTGATGCCTCACCACTAATGCGTTTAAAAGGGTGTGAAACAGCGCTTGCTATTGCCGAGTATTTTAGAGATGAAGGTAAAGATGTTCTCTTACTCATGGACTCTCTTACTCGTTATGCTCAGGCGCAGCGTGAAATAGCCCTGGCTATTGGTGAGCCGCCTGCAACTAAAGGTTATCCTCCTTCAGTATTTGCTAAACTGCCGGCACTTGTTGAGCGAGCTGGTAACGGTTCTGAAAAACAGGGTTCCATTACGGCATTTTTTACCGTGCTTACCGAAGGCGATGATTTACAAGACCCAATTGCCGATGCGGCAAGAGCTATCTTGGATGGTCATATCGTTTTATCAAGAGCATTAGCCGATAGTGGTCACTATCCTGCTATCGATATTGAAAAGTCAATTTCACGTGTTATGCCAATGTGTACCACGCAAGAGCATCAGTATATGGCAAGGCTTATTAAGCAAACATATTCACTTTATCAGCAAAATAGTGACCTTATAGCTATTGGTGCTTATCAGGCAGGAGCGGATCCTCGCATTGATAAGGCAATACAGTGTAAACCTTTTATTGATGAATTTTTACAACAGAAAATGCGAGAGGTTATTAAATTTAAACCTTCCTTAGCTGATTTAGAAAAGTTAGCTAAGCAAATCCTTAATGGTTAAGAAGGGGAGTTTGGTTTTAAAGGTTTATTTAGTAGTTTCGGTTCGTAGGGGTTATTACTTAAGCTTGGGAAGTTACAAGTTTTATATTGAGGTTTTTTATGGCTAATGCATTAGAGCTTCTTTATGATAATTTATTAAAAAAAGAAGAAGAGGCCAGAGGTGTATACTTATTAGCTCTGCAAGAAGAAAAAAAATTTGAGCAGCAACTTAATGCCTTAAATCAATATCGAGCTATGTACTCTTCGGAGCTTACTAATAGAGGCTTGCAGCATGAGCTTTCAAATGTGGTTTATACGCAATATACAAGTTTTATTACCCGATTAGATAATATTAGCCAGGAGCAGTTATCAAGTTTAGCTAAAATAAGAGCAGAGCGTGAAAAGCGTTTTAGTGCTTATAAACAACTTGAAGCAAAACGCAAAGGCATTGAGTTTTTAATAAATAAGCGCAAACATGAGCGTGAAGTTTTATTAAATAAACAAGAACAAAAGCTTAGTGATGATTTATCGACCATTAAAGCTTTTGCGCGTGAAAATAAGCTTTAATAAAGACATATTTTAACGGCATAGTATTTGCTTTATAACTGGTAATTAGTTAAGTAGTCAGTTCTTTGACTTAAGGGTAAAAGGTATGCTCGTTAATATTGATATGATTGCAGATGCTCCAATAGTAGCTACAAAGGGCAGTAGTAATGCCCAAAACGGCGCTAAGTTTCAGGAAATTATGCAGAGCAATAATTCCTCTTTAGAAACTTCCGGGGTTAATAATACTGGCAAAATTTTGCCAAACGGTAAGGATGCCACTAAAGCGACTTCTAAAAACGAGGAGTTTTTAGGGGAAGAGTTAGCCTTGGATGAGAATGTAGAAGAGCTTGATTATCAATTAACTGATAAAGATTACGCTTTAGATGTTGCTGATGATTTAACACAAGAAGGTGCTACTGTTAGCGAAATTTATGCCCTCCTGGCGCAGGTTTGTGAATCTTTAAATGCTAATGCGCAAGGCTCGGTTGATAGTGAAGCTTCAGTAGAATCAGCAAATACCGCTCTTTTGGCTACTAATGATTTAGATATTGCCAATGTAGCTGATAGAGTAAAAACTGCCGTTTCTCTAAATTCTCAAGATGACCAGATTTCCCCTTTAACTAATGTAGTTAATAAGATAAATACTTTATTAGAAAAATTAACAACTTCCCTTAATGAGCAAGATGGCAAGGTAGCAGATAACCCCTCTCTTAGTAATTTAAGTAAATTATCTTCAATTATCAGTGAGTTAAATATTTTTATAAAATCTCCTAATCAAGAATTAACTGCTGAAAATCTCAAAGATAGTATTTTAAGTAGGCTCCAGGTCCTTGTGGAGGATTTAGGTGGTAGTCAAAATTTTGACGCAAGTTGTATAGATGTAAAAGATAAATTACTAAAGCTTAGTAACAGTATTAGCAGTAATAAGGAAGTTAATAACCTTCATACTGACACTTTAGCGCAAAATGCTAAAGATCAGGGGGGGGGATTAGGAAGTAAAGGAGAGCAAAGCAGCATAAATGCTAAGGCTAATAATGCAGGATTATTAAGTGATAAAAATATTAGTGCAAGTACGCTAAAAGCTCAAAGTGAAGGTATTTATAAAGAATTAAATGTAAGCATGGTAAAAGTAAGTGCCAATAAAGTAAAAGGGCAAAATAGCGCCTATATCAGTAATGATAATAGCACTAAGCTTGCTTTTTTAGGTTCCAAAGATTTATTGGCAGAACAAAATTTAAGTGCCAAAGTTGTTAAGGATGATAAACTATCTTTACAAGATGAGGTTATTTCTCTTGCCCAAAGCTTAAAGGAAACTTATAAAAATGCATTAAATAGTGAGTCTTTGGATAATGAGAGTCTGGTAACTTTTGAAGGTGAGGAGGCTGGATTATTTAAGACAAATATCATGGGGGAGGGGAGCTTTTTAGAAAATGATTTTAAAGATGCTAAAAATCAGGATTTAGCTAATATGTTAGCAAGAAATCTTACCAGCACTCATGAAAGTAAGAATGATAGTAGCGATTATTTTACCGGTTTACTAAAAGTTAATACCAGTCTTGGTGTAGATAGCAATACTTTGTTAGGCAGTAAAGATTTTGGAGTTTTTAGCAGTAAATTATCGTTGTTTGCTAATAATCAGGAGGCTAATGCCCAAAATATTGCTGAAAAAGTTATGCAGATGAGTGCGCGTAATTTACGTGAGGTAGAGCTAGAATTGACTCCAGCTAATTTAGGCAAGTTAAAGATTCATATTGATATGGACAGTATGCAAAATGCTCGAGTATCATTTACGGTAAGTAATAGTAATGCTAAGGATATTTTATCAGGTTCTATGAACACTTTAAAAGAATCCTTGGAAGAGGCCGGAATAAACCTGGCGGAAAACTTTGTTTCCCAAGATTTTAAAGGACAGGAGGACTCTCAAGGCTATCAGCGTGCCAATGATGCTTGGCATAGCAATATAGAGCGTAATATGCGTTCTAATGCCGGTGACTGGGCAGAAATTATTAGTAAATCGGAAAATCTTATGAATATTAACGCAATATGATTTTTTTGAAAAGCCTTAAAGGTAATGGAGGGGGATTTTTTAAGGCTTTAAACTTAAAAAGTATAGATGTTGCAGTTATTTATGCTTAAAATAAAAATCATGATCAAAAAAATAAAAGTTAAGCTTTATAAGATCTCCCTTTCTTAAGGTAGAATACCTACATATTGTTAAGTTACAGAGGCTTTATATGGCTGATAAACAAGAATTAAAGTTGGAAGAAAGTAAGTCTTCTTCTAAATTGCTCATTATCATCATTGCTGTAGTTATAGGTCTTGCCATAGGTGGGTCTGTTGCTTTCTTTTTAATTGGGGGCAGTGATGACGAGGTGCAAAATGAGGCGCAAGTACAGATTGGTCCTGGTATGGTAGCCCCAACAGCTGAGCCTGTATTTTATGTAAAATTTGAAGAACCTTTTATGATTCAGCTGCATGTAAAGCCTCGTGAGCGTTTAGCCCAGATTTATATTGTCCTTACTACAAAAACTTTAGAAGATAAGGAATTGGGACAAATACATCAGCTACTTATAAAAAGTGTGTTAAGTGCTACTTTATCAGGTGCTGATACGCAGTTATATAATGATCAGACTGGTCGTGAAAAAATTAAGGAACAATGCTTAAAAGCAGTACAGGATGCTTTATTTAGTGAAACAGGAAAAGCTGTGGTAGATAAAGTATTATTTACTGGCTTTGTAATGCAGTAAGGATAAAAGAAAGTGACTGATATTTTAAGTCAAGATGAAATTGATGCCCTGCTCCATGGTGTTGATGACGTACCACAGGATAAGCCTGAGGAGGAAGCGAATGCCGAAGGCGTGGTACGATTTGACTTTGCCGCCCAGGATAGAATTGTGCGTGGGCGTATGCCTACTTTGGAGCTGGTTAATGAACGTTTTGCGCGTCATTTACGTATCAGTCTGTTTAATATGATGCGAAGAACTGCCGAAGTTTCCATTAACGGCGTTCAGATGCTAAAATTTGGGGAATACGTTCATACCCTCTTTGTACCGACAAGTCTAAACATGGTACGTTTTAGACCTTTAAAAGGTACAGCGTTAATCACCATGGAAGCAAGATTAGTCTTTATTTTAGTGGAGAATTTCTTTGGTGGTGATGGTAGGTATCATGCAAAGATTGAAGGTCGTGAATTTACGCCAACTGAAAGACGCATTATTCAGATGCTTCTAAAGATAATCTTTGAGGATTATCGAGAGGCCTGGTCACCAGTTATGAGTGTGGAGTTTGAGTACTTAGATAGTGAAGTAAACCCTTCCATGGCTAATATCGTGAGCCCTACTGAAGTGGTAGTAATAAATTCATTTCATATTGAACTTGATGGCGGTGGCGGTGATTTTCATGTGGCAATGCCATATTCAATGGTTGAACCTATTAGAGAATTACTCGATGCAGGTGTGCAATCTGATAAAGGTGATGCTGATGTGCGCTGGTCTAAGGCACTCAAAGAAGAGATTATGGATGTCAATGTAGAGATGAAAGTAAATCTCTTAGAGACGCAGCTTTCATTAAGACAAATCCAGAATCTTAAGGCAGGATCCATTATTCCAATTGAAATGCCTGATGAGTTATTGGTTTATGTGGAAGAGTTACCGACATTTCATGCGAAATTAGGGCGCACCAATGAAAAAGTTGCAATAAAAATAACAGAGCGCTTAAAACGCCCGGAATCAGTAAAGAGCGAGCTTGCCTTATTTAGAAGTGGTAAGCGTTTAGGTCTTGCTACTGATGATTTAGATGATGAAGATACAGATACACAAGCAGATAGTTAAGCGGTAGGTAAAAGAATATGGCAAAAGATATTGATGATGTATGGGCTGAGGCTCTAAACGCTCAAAAAAATGGTGAGGATAAAGGTCCCGGGTCTTTTGAGTTAAATGATGAACAGGTTAAACCTGCTGAGCTTGAAGAATTAGATGATACCTCTGAGATGACTCCTGAGGCTAAGACTCGCCTTGATGCTATTATGGATATTCCGGTTACCATTACTATGGAAGTTGGTCGTTCACAAATAAGCATTCGTAATTTATTACAGCTTAACCAAGGCTCAGTAGTAGAGCTTGAACGTGTGGCAGGTGAGCCTTTAGATGTGCTGGTAAATGGTACTTTAATTGCCCATGGGGAAGTTGTTGTAGTTAATGATAAATTTGGTATAAGACTTACTGATGTAATAAGCCAGATTGAACGAATCAAGAAGCTTAAATAGTCTCCTGGTGACACATAAGCTCTTAGGAATAATGTTATGCTAAAATTAAGCTTTATTACTAAAGCTCATTTATCACTTCTTTGCTTTCTTGCTCTGCTTTCCGTGCCTTTATGGGCAAGTGATAATGTTAAAGCTGGTGCTACTGATGCTAATACTAATGACAGTACTTTAGTGCAAGATGAATCATCGCTTTTTAATAGAGCAGATAAAGATACTATGCAAGATAAAGCGCTTGTGCAAGATTTATATTCAGATACCAAAGTAGATTTTAAGCAAAGTGAGAAAACTGCTGAAAACGAATCAGCTACAAAAAATGAGCAGGTAGCAAAAAATGAGAATCTTACCAGAAATCAACCTCCTGCCAGAGATGGTATTAAGAATGATTTTTTAAAAGCTCCTAATAATACCTCATCTTTATCATCATCACCTCGCTCAGTTACCGTTGATATGATGACCTTTTATATTGGCGCTTTTGGGGTTATCGCGCTGATTATTATATTATGCATCTGGCTTAAAAAATTTAAGTTTGTGCTTAATCCTTGCTTTAAAGATTTTGAGGTGCTAAGAGTTTTAAGTGTAGGGCCTAAAGAGCGGGTAGTTTTATTAAAAGCAGGTGCTGAGCAAATAGTAATAGGGGTAACAGCGCATCAGGTAAATCTTATTTGTAAGCTTGATTCGCCACTAAACGACTCTTTAACTGATGCTCAAAATCAAAATGTCAATGCCGGTAAAAGTTTTGCGCAATCTTTAGCTGATATTTTAATGCATAAAGACAGCAAAGCATGCTCTGAAGACTTCGATACTGAAAACTCATCCAATCCTCAATCCTCAAACCCTGGCAATACTAGTAAAAACAACATTAAGGAGTAGCCATGAAATTTTTTCTAAAAGCTTTTCTGGCACTACTTGCGCTAATGATTACACCACTTGCCTTTGGTGCTGATGTCTCATTAGATGCTATCAGAGTTACTACCAATCCCGATGGCTCGCAAGATTATTCAGTAACGATTCAAATTCTGATAATAATGACGGTGTTATCGTTTTTACCGTCTATTATTATCATGATGACAAGTTTTACGCGTATTGTGGTGGTGATGGCGATTTTACGTCAGGCCTTAGGGCTGCAGACTACTCCTTCGAATCAAATTATTATTGGTATTGCCTTATTTTTATCGTTTTTTATTATGAGTCCTGTTTTATCTCAAATGCATGATACGGCACTAGAGCCTTATATGAACGATACTATAAGCGCTAAAGAGGCTTTTAATAGAGCGCAAATCCCGATTCATAAGTTTATGCTCTCACAAACAAGACCAAGCGATATTGCACTTTTTGCGGAATTTGCCAATGAAAAAATTACAGATGAAAGTAAAGTCAGCCTTAAAGTTTTAATACCGGCTTTTATGGTTAGCGAATTAAAAACAGCCTTTCAGATAGGGTTTATGCTCTTTTTACCGTTTTTAGTAATAGACTTGGTTGTTTCCAGTATTTTAATGGCTATGGGTATGATGATGCTCTCGCCTATGATAGTTTCATTGCCATTTAAGATAATGCTCTTTGTGCTAGTAGATGGCTGGGCTTTAATTATGGGAAGCCTAGTATCAAGTTTTGGGGTAGGCACGTAATATGGAACCTGAAGTATTTGTTGATATTGTAAGACAGGCACTAGGTTTAGTTTCTATTTTAGTGTGCGCATCTATTATTCCTTCGCTAATAATAGGTCTAATTGTAGCAATTTTTCAGACAGCTACCTCTATTAACGAACAGACTCTGAGCTTTTTGCCACGTTTATTAGTAACTATTGCGGCTCTTGCTGTGGGGGCACATTGGGGTCTTGAAAAAATCATGAGCTTTTTTACCTCCCTAATCGATATGATTCCGCAGGTTATAGGATAGGGGTATGGAAATTACCAATGAGCTTATCGCAAATGGTCTGGTGAATTTAGTATTGCCTTTTGTGCGTATTGCTGCAGTACTGATGTCTATGTTTGCGCTCTCATCGGCAAATGTTCCTGTAATTATTCGTTTAACGTTAGCCTTAGCAGTAACTTTTGTGATGGCATCAACTTTAGAGCCTGTGAAAGATATTGATTTATTTACTGTTAAAGGTTTTGTGCTGGTAGGTTATCAGCTTCTTATTGGTCTTTTGATTGGTTTTCTAACGCAGTTTATCTCCCAAGTCTTTGTGGTAGCAGGGCAGGTCGTTGCTATGCAAACAGGTTTAGGGTTTGCTTCCTTAGTAGATCCGGTATCAGGCACTAATACTCCTGTGGTAGGTCAGTTTTTTACAGTGCTTACTACTATTTTATTCTTTGTGCTTAATGGTCATTTAGTATTATTTAAATTAGTTTATTTAAGTTTTACGACATTACCAATATCATTAGATGGCTTTTTCGATATTCCTTTTATTGAGATTGCCAAATTTGGTTCTGTAATGTTTCAGGTGGCCTTAGCATTATCGATTAGCTCTATCTGCGCTATGCTTCTGGTGAACTTTACCTTTGGTGTTATGAGTAGAGCCGCTCCACAATTAAATATCTTTAGTATGGGGTTTGCGGTAAGTATGGCTTGCGGTCTTATAATCTTAACCTTAGTATTATCCGCCTTTATGATTCATTATGTTGAGGCGCTTAATAAAGTCTTTGCTCTTGCCTGTTCTATGGTAAATTATGAGTGCCCGGTAATTTTTTACTAAAGATTAGGGAAAAGAAAAGACCTGGGAAGCAAGAGCTGCGAAAAGGGTAAAGCATAGGCAAAGGAAAGAGCAAGGTAATAAAAATAGAGTTCATAGAACTCTATTTTTAAAGGATTAAATCTAAAGCATTAAAAACTTATTGCGTAGTTAATTCATAGCAAGGTACATATTCTTTTTGGGAAAGAAGTATGCGTTTTTGCTTAATAAAATCACGTAATAACTTATCAAGATTATCGATAATATCTTTATCTCCACTAAGCTTAAATGGCCCGTGTTTGGCTATTTCTCTCATGCCTGCTTCCTTTACATTACCAGCTACAATACCTGAGAAAGCACGGCGTAAATTAGCTGCTAACATAGAAGGGGCCTGATCATGGTGTAAATTAAGAGCAGCCATATTAGCATGGGTTGCCTCAAAGTGATCTTGCAACTCATTTGGAATATTTAATGACCAGTTAAAGCAATAAGCATCGCTATTTATGGTGCGGTGATCTTTTACAATTTTCAGTGATTCCTTAACAAGCTGCGCTACTTTAATTGGATCGGCTATGATAATACGATAATAGCGAGCTACTTCATTACCAAGCACATTACGCACAAAGGTATCAAGAGTGGTAAAGTATTCTTCACTCTCTTTTGGCCCTGTTAAAATAAGTGGTAACTGCTCATGGCGATTAGATTTAGTAAGCTTAATAGTTAAGATATATAAAAGCTCTTCGGCAGTACCAGGACCTCCCGGAAAAATAACTATCGCACTACCAATACGCACAAAGGCTTCAAGACGCTTTTCGATATCGTGCATAATCACAAGCTCACTTACCATAGGATTAGGTGGTTCTGCTGCAATAATAGAAGGTTCAGTTAAACCAATGTAGCGCCCATTGGTATCATGCTGCATGGCTCTCCCAAAAATCGCACCTTTCATTGGCGCTTCCATTATGCCAGGACCGCAACCTGTGCAAATATCCATGCCGCGAAGCCCCAACTGAAAGCCTACCTCATAAGCGTAATTATATTCAATTTCATTTACCGCATGACCGCCCCAGCAAACTACTACGTTAGGATCGGAGCCGCTTTTAATAGCTTTAGCATGGCGAAGGATATTAAAAATTTGGTTGGTTCTAATTTCCCCGATGCTAATATTTTCATGGGTGATAGAGGCTAACATTTCGGTTTCATTTTTAGTAGTTGCCAGATGGACAATATCACGTAACACGCTAAAAAGGTTATTCTGGATTGAATAAATAATTTGTTCATCAACAAAAGCAGTTTTTGGGGGGTTTATAAGTTCTAGCTTTAAGCCTCGTTCATTACGTAGAACATTTATCTCAAAATCTTCAAATTGGCTAAGAAGTTTTTCTGAGTTATCGGTTTTTACTCCACTGTTTAAAACTGCTAATGAGCAATTACGATAAAGGTCATATAGGTCTCCTTGGGAGAACCTGGATAGACTCTCTGCTTCAATTTGTGATATTAAAGCGAGAGTGCCAGTAGGTTGAATTACAGATATCATACTAAACTTCCTTCTGGTTGCATGATTAGAAGCTGAGAGGAACAAGTTGGGTTTTGTTTTTTATGATTAATAAATTGTTCTTCTAAGTTTTCTATGAGTTGCTGAGGTTTGGCATCATTAGCTATTTCAGTACCATAGACTGAGGCAGTGACAGTAACTTTTTCATTTTTATAATGAAAAGGAATAGCCTTAATGGCACTTATAACATTTAAAAACAGTTGCTGAACGTTTTGGGAAGTTACTCCATAAAATATTACGCCATAATGATCAGAACCTAAACGTGCCACAAAATCTGTTTCACGCACTTGTTTTTTTATAGTAAGCCCGACTACCCGTAATATTTTATCACCAACATTAAAATTATAGCGCGTATTAAATTGTGAGAATTGATCAAGGTTAATAATTCCAATGGTAATTGGTACTTTATTTGGCCCCTTGAGATTTTTAATATCTTGCTCAAGGCGAATTAAAAAGCTATAAAAGTTATTTAGTCCAGTTAAATTATCGATCATATTGCGATTGGCCAATTCTTTTATGCCATCTCTAAAAGTTTTTGCTTCTTCTTTTACAGCGCTGATTTGATGTTCAATATTATTTAAATCATCTAAAAACTTCTCTTGTAAATTTAAATAAGAGTCTTTTTCAAGGATAAGCTTATTGATATTTGAGAGGCGTTCCTTAATAGAGGAGGAGAGCTCATTTATATCAAGACACTTTTCATTATCTTCAGCTACCTGGGCAAGTTCAATATTTATTAAATTGTAATTTTCTTTTTGCGCCGTAAAAACAGAGGTATTATTTTGAAAGTTCTTACTTATAGAGTTTTGGATAGAGTTAATCTGATTATTTAAGCCCGATAAGAAACTTGTAATATGCAATCTTTCGCTATTAACGCTTTTTATTAAAATAGCAATAATCTTTAATAGAATGGAAGGAGCCTGTGTATAAGGAATGGTTGTTTTTAAGTTTTCTCGATAATGCATCAATTCCTTATTAAGTTCATTAGGTAATTCTATGCCGTTGATTACTTGGGTTATTTCAATCATTTCAGGTTGAGGCACAAAATTTTCTTTATGCAATGTGGCAATGCTATTGAGCATCTCGATAGTTTGAACGATAAGCTCTAATACTTGTAAGATTCTCTCGGTATTATTAAGCTCTCTTTTATGCTCTAAAATGTCTTGCGCTTTATTTCTAATTTCTAAAGGTAGGGCAGAGGCTTTAGTAATTGTTTGGGGAATACTGGTTAGGTAAATGTCAATTTTCCCTAAAAAATGATTCATGTTTTTAGATTCATCTAAAAGCATGTTTTGTAGTTCAAGTAAATTATCGATTTGCTTTAAAAAAGATTCATTAGTATTAAGTTTATTAACAGAATTTTTTAATTCTTTTTTAAAGCTATTGTTGTACCCTAAAAAGTTACGCCCTATTTGTGAAATAATACTAATATTAGTTTGTCTTTCAAGAATAATAGCCTCTTCTAAGTTCTTAAGCTTAGCAGAAAGCGCCGCTATCTGTGCATCTTTTTCCTTGAGTTGTTTTGTGGTATTAGCATTATTGGACATAATTGTTCACAACTTTTTTAATAATATTCCAAGATGTCACCTTATAATCATAAATAAAGTAACCAAGTTATTAGCTGTTCTTATTTGGGGTAAATAATTATAATTTCTTGTAATAAACTTCAATAAAGAAGTTCTTGCCCCTTGTAAGGTAGATTGTGTCAATCAGTTATCCACGTATTTTACTAATAAATGTTTCTTATTGAATTAGATTGTTTGTTGTTATTGTTATTATGAGGTATTAAAGCACCTTACGCTACATAATATTATAAATTTTGGCTGATAAATAAGACTTTTGTCAATATTCTTGGCAATTACTGAAAATTGGAAAAAGATCCTTATAAAATAAGGTGTTAATTATTATTTTTTAAGGATTTTTTTATGTTAAATATCATCTTTTTTACCTTTTTAACTGCTGCTTTTAACATATACTTTTGGTATATTTATGCTTAAGTTACTGTTTTTTTATAAGAGCTAAAGTTGTTTTTAATTCTTGATAATATTTACTGCGTTCTTTTAATGGGGTGTTTTTATAGCGTAGTGCTATATAAGCATCAAAGAATTTACCAGTAAGCTCTCCTATACGAGTATCCTTAAGGCGCTCATTAAAAGTAATGATATTTTCATGTTCTTTTAAGATAAAACCACGCTCGGCAATAACCTTAAGTGCTTTTTTAAGGAGTATTTGTTCAGGAGCTAATGGCGTACGGCGACGTCTTAAAATGTTTAAGACCATAATGGTAGTGGTAATAAGCAACCCTGCAATAAAAATTATTCCCATGGTGATAATACTATTTTTAAAGAGGGAGTTCTGGTCTTGAACATTAAAGTTTAATACCCAAAAACTCCATCTAAAGTCGATATACTCTTTAATATCAGAAAGTAATTGCGCAAGTTTATTACTTGGCATAAATGTACGGTTAGCACCGTATATTTGTGCAGAATTTAAAATAGACTCAGTAATTCTGCCAGGAGCTACCAAAGAGGTTGGATCATATGCTATCCAGCGTTTATTTATATAAGCTTCAACCCAGGCATGAGCATCGTAATCATGTACAATTACATAATTATCAATAGTGCTGCCACCTAAGTAGCCACCAATAATGCGTGATGGAATACCAGCCATTCTAAGCATTATTGCCATAGCCTCGGAATAATGCGCACAAAAACCTGCTCGATAATTAAAGAGGAGTTCGTCGATTTGATTAACCTCAGGAATCTTTGGGGAGAGGGTGTATTTGAAGTTATTACTGAAGTAGGTGTAAATAGCATCGACCTTCTCGGCATCGGTATTAAGATTTTGTGTAAGAGATTTTACTAACTCAAAAGTTTTTGGGTTTTGGTTTCTTGGTAGATACAATAATCCTCTTGGATTGAAATCATCACTGCGCTGAGGTCTAAGATCCGGGTAGTAAGTAAAATGGTATATTTCACGGTTATTAGAAGGAACTGAGGTACGATATACATCACCTGTAATATGAAGCACATTTCGTTCATCAGTTGAGGAGTATTTTAAAGTTGGCACAAAATTATTGCCAGCAGGTTCTAGTAAAATGCTGTAATTTATTTGATTGGCGCTATCGTACTGTGGATTATTAGGATTAAATAATTTACGGTGACCTAAATATCTTAGTTCTTGCAGAGTCCTATTACTCTGCCTCCAGATTTTACCATTATAGTAATCGTAAACAACTGTTCTAAAATATCTAGTCTGTGGAATTGGTCCTTCAAAAACATAACGGCCAACAACTTTATCTGATAAGGTAAGATTTACCATACCAGGTGCGCTCATTTCCTCGGAAATACCAACAGAAGTTTGGGTTTTATTAGGTAAAATCCATAACGAGCCAGTTCTTGGAAAAATTAAAAAGAGCACTAAGGCAAGTGGTAAGGCAGGGAGAATTAGCAAGGATAATAATTTAAGATCATGCTTGATACTATCATGGTGCGTTACAGCTAAGAAACTCCAGATAGTTAAAAATGGTATAACAATAAGATATAATACTATATAGAACTTATAATGAAAAATAAGTGGTACTATCGATAAAAAGAATAGGGCGCTAAGAAGGACGTAAGAATCTCGGCGTGAGGTATACTCTAAAAATTTTAAGGCGCAACCTAAAAGGAGTAAGTTAATAAATCCATCGGCAACTTTTAAAGGATATATACTATGAAAAGTTAAAAAGCCTATGCCAATAAGGGTAATAATTCTAATATCAAGGCGAGTTAATGGCTGAAAAATATTTTTAGCAATTAGAATTTTAAAAATAATACTACCTATGGCAACTGCACCAACCCCGATAAAGAGGTGGGAACCAAGCATTAAGCAAGAGGTAATATAGACAATTCCCATTAAGGTAAGGGCTTTAGGACTAATAAGCATAATTCTCTC
The DNA here is from genome assembly GCA_944393045.1 of uncultured Succinivibrionaceae bacterium. Lineage (GTDB taxonomy): Bacteria > Pseudomonadota > Gammaproteobacteria > Enterobacterales > Succinivibrionaceae > HGM20899. Next base: position 46,195 of record CALXYT010000011.1, read on the forward strand.
CTAAAGTGTTGCTAATGATATTAAAATACGCTGACGGTGATCGCGACTACAATCCGGTTTATAAGTTAGACCATTAAAATCAAAGCCAAATTGAATATTGCGCATAGTTAAATCGATTACCGCATAAGTAAGCATACTGATTTGCTCTTCAAGATCTAAAGATTTAATACTATCTTTAGTTAAATAAAAACTCATGTTTTGGTCGGCAGAGAAGTCTTTAATCATAATACCTCGACCTTTAGCAGATTGCCTCCAATCAATTAAATTTATCGGCTCTCCCATGCGATAAGGTTTTAAGCCACAGATTTCATCATTACCTTTAGCAATAGAGGAGATAAGTCTTTGGGTATTATTTTTATTTTCATGCATTAGATTGCTTGATTGTGGTGTTTTTTGCAGTAGATATTCGCATGTTTCAGGTTGCGGGAGTACTAAAATTGACAAATGTGGCTCAATATAGCTAAATGCCTGAAAGAGTCCTAAAGGATAGTTAGTGCTGACACTTAAACGTTTTACTTTCCTGAAACCTCTCTTGAGGGGGGGGAGGCTAATAGATGATTGAGTATTACCAGGTATATCATTAACAAATAAGGCAGGACCTTGCAATGTGGTAATTAAGAGATTGCGAATCGGACGGTGTTTATTGCTATTGATATAAACAGGTAAGGTAATAGCATTACCTGCAAAGATATCATATTGTGGATCCTGTACTTTAACACTTACTCCAAGTAGATTATGGTATGTTAAAAAGAGGGAGGTAATAAGTACACTAACAGCTAAGAAAGCGACAATTAAGATTAAGTTATTTTCATAGTTAAGTCCAAAAAAAATCATTACTACAAGCACACTTAAAAAGATATAACCATTTTTATTAGGCAAAATGAAGATATGCTTAGAATCAAGGATATCGCCATTATTAAGTGTCATACGTTTACGAAAACGAAGTATTTGTTTTTTCATAAGGACTTTACTAAGTATAAGTTTTTTAGACCACAGGATTTATTTTATGTAAAAGTTTTTGGCTATAAGTCATAGACTTAAGGGAAGCTACTGTACCTTTACGTAAGCGATGTTCTGCTACATGTGGAAATACTATCTGCACATCATTTGGAGTAATATAATCGCGATTTTCAATAAAGGCATAAGCTTTTGCACAACTTAAAATAGCTAAGGCTGCTCTTGGTGAGAGAGGGTTAGGTATTTCAGGATCGGTGCGTGAGGCCTCGCATAAATCTATAATATAATCAAGAACTGCATCGGAGGCAAAAACTTTAGGGATTTCGTTTTGCATTGCAATAAGCTCCTCTTTCGTAATAACAGGAGCTAAATCGGTAGTAACATTTTCGCCTTTAAGAATACGTACTTCTTCTTTTCTTGAAGGGAATCCTAGTTCTATACGCATCATAAAACGGTCAAGCTGAGATTCTGGTAATGGGAAGGTACCAGCCTGATCTAATGGGTTTTGGGTTGCTATTACAAAAAATGGCGCAGGTAATTTATAAGTGGTACGATCGTTTGATACCTGCTGCTCGGCCATAACTTCAAGTAGCGCACTTTGTGTTCTTGGTGAGCCACGGTTAATTTCGTCGGCCAAGAGCATGTTAGTAAAAACAGGACCCGGATGAAATTCAAACTCAAATTTCTGTTCATTATAGATATTTCCACCTGTTAGGTCAGCTGGGAGCATATCGGCAGTAAACTGCACACGGCGACAATCAAGGCCAAGCACTTGGCTCATTGCTCTTGCTAAGGTGGTTTTACCCATACCTGGTAAATCTTCGATTAGTAAATGACCTTTAGCAAGGATACATGCTAAGGATAAACGAAGCTGCTCAGGTTTATCTAATATTACCGAGCCTAGATTTTTTAAAATACGATCGCAATTACTTAATGTCATGATCTGGTCCATGTTAATTGTTATTTAGATAGATCTTTGATTCTCTCTTTGATTTTACTAATATCTTGTGAAGATTATGAGTACAAATTGTTATTTTTGTGGAGTTCGTATAAATATTCATGCTTTATGATGCCAAACATTATTTTAGAGTCTTGGTATTTTGGGGGGATGATTACTTTAAGTCTAAAAATAAAGGCAGTACAAAAAGCAAACAATGTAAATAAAGGAGAACGATAGTCTTACTAAATAATTTAGGATATGAAAAAAATGCAATTTTAGTAAATCACCGACTATCAATTCTCCAGTATAGTGAAGATTTAATAAAAAACACCACAAAAATTAGAGTGTTGCCGACATAACTAAAGTGGTGGTGTTTGTTATTAAAAGTTAAGTTTTCTCTTTTTACATATTTAAAAGGAATATAATTTAGGCAGCTTTTGCCAGCGAATCTTGAGCCACTAGCGCAATATTTTTTGCATGAAAGCCTTTATCACCTTGTTCTAACTCAAAAGTTACCTGCTGACCAGATTTTAAAGTCTTATAACCATCCATAACAATTGCACTATAATGCGCAAAAATATCATCAATATTATTTTCGGTAGTAATAAAACCAAAACCCTTAGCATTATTAAACCATTTAACTGTACCGATAGTCATAATTTTCTCCCTCATAGTTACTACTTAATTACCTGCGAGATTGCTTCACGCATGTATATTTTTGCAAAGAGCGTGCCTAAAATAAAAACTTATTGGTAATTGAAGAAGTTTTTCCTAAAATCTTGCGGATTTTTAGTAAATTTCTGAAAAAATGTAGCACTTAAAAAATTGCAAAATCTTTCTTTAATCGTGAATTTAAATAAAAATAATTAGAAGATTTATTTAGTGATGTATTATTTTTCTATAAAGATTTATATATTTTTAGAGGTTTTGGGATTTTTAGAAAAAGAAATTTACCAGAAATTTTAAAATTAAGCCTGTTCTTTGCAAGATACTTTTTAAGAGTAAAAAACTTAAACCATGGTTTTGGTAGTAGGAAAGAATTTTAAAAAAAGTGGTACGTTTTGGGAAGGAAAGGGAGTAATTGAGCTTTTTTGGTGCAAACACGCACTGTTTTAAAAAAATATGCACTTAACCATAATAGTAAAGTGCATATCGGAAAGGTGGTAAAATAAAAGTGTGCAGTCTGGTAGTTAATGACATACTCCCCACGCATAAATGCGGGGGGTTCTAGTATCAACAAATCTAGCCTACTTTTGTAGGTCTTACAAA
>CALXYT010000012.1 GCA_944393045.1 uncultured Succinivibrionaceae bacterium
TAGATTTTAAATTTTTTGAGAATGCCTTATATCCCCATAGCTAAAGCTAGGGGGCTTTACGGCTGGGTTTGGTAAATTATAAGCTCATTATAGCAATAATTACATTCAGCTTTAATCAGAAATTCTGCGCTCCTTTACTGGCAGCATTATCACAGATTATGTGATCTTGGTCATAATTTAAATAATTGCTGATAAAAATAACATTTTTTTGAAAAATATTGATAATTTAAGCATATAAACAAGATAAAAATAAGGTAAAATCACAGTACTCAAATTGAGTATATAGAAGATTAAAAAATATTAACAGGATATGAAAGAATGCAATTATTAAAACCAGTTATGGATAGCGTTATTGCACGCAATCCAGGCCAAGCAGAGTTCCATCAGGCAGTTGAAGAAGTACTTGAAACAATCGAACCAGTTGTTGCTAAACACCCAGAATGGATGAAGGCAGGTATCGTTGAACGTATCGTTGAACCAGAAAGACAGATCATGTTCCGTGTTTCTTGGGTTGATGATAATGGTAACGTTCAGGTAAACCGAGGTTTCCGTGTACAGTTTAACAGTGCTATTGGACCATACAAGGGTGGTTTACGTTTCCACCCAAGCGTAAATTTAAGTATCATTAAATTCCTTGGTTTTGAGCAGATCTTTAAGAACAGCTTAACAACTCTTCCAATTGGTGGTGGTAAAGGTGGTTCTGACTTCGATCCAAAGGGTAAGTCAGATCGTGAAATCATGGCTTTCTGCCAGAGCTTTATGACTGAATTATCTAAGCACATCGGTGCTGATACTGATGTTCCAGCTGGTGATATCGGTGTAGGTGGTCGTGAAATTGGTTACCTCTATGGTCAATACAAGCGTATTCGCAATGAATTTACTGGCGTATTAACTGGTAAGGGGCTTGGTTGGGGTGGCTCATTAACTCGTACTGAAGCTACTGGTTACGGCTTATGCTACTTTATGGACGAAGCACTCCGTGATCACGGCAAGAGCTTCAAGGACGCTATCACTGTAATTTCAGGTTCTGGTAACGTTGCTATTTACGCAGCTCAAAAAGCTACTGAACTTGGTGCTAAAGTTGTTGCTATGTCTGATTCATCTGGTTACGTATACGATCCAGAAGGTATCGATTTAGCTCTTATGAAGGAACTTAAGGAAGTTAAGCGTGCTCGTATTAGCGAATACGTTAAGACTCGTACTAACGCTACCTTCACAGTTGGTTGCCGTGGTATTTGGACTATTAAGTGTGATATCGCTCTTCCATGTGCAACTCAGAACGAAATCGATGCAGAAAGCGCTGATATTCTTCTTAAGAACGGTACTTGGGCTATCGGTGAAGGTGCTAACATGCCTTCAACTAACGAAGCTATTGCTAAATACCTCAAGGCTGGTATTATCTTCGGACCTGCCAAGGCTGCTAACGCAGGTGGTGTTGCTACCTCTGCTCTTGAAATGAGCCAGAACTCAATGCGTTTAAGCTGGACTTTTGAAGAAGTTGATGCAAAACTTAAGAGCATTATGAAGAGCATTTATAAGGCCGCTTCTGACGCTGCTGAAGAATATGCAGGCGATCGTAACAACCTCGTTGCAGGTGCTAATATTGCTGGCTTTGTTAAGGTTGCAAACGCTATGTATGCTCAGGGCGTAGCTTACTAATAGTTAGTTATTAAACTTTAGTTTATATTAAGGGTCTTGACGTAAGACCCTTAATTTTTTTTTGCGAAACTTAAGAAAGAGCTCTTAAAGGAAGGATTATTGGAGTTTATCATTAAAGATTAGCAAGATAGTTATTTAATTTTCTTTGCGCACTTTTTTAATGTAGTTATGAACTTTATCTATGCTCATTAGTTCGCAATAAAATTTTTCAGATCCTTTCTTAAAAATGCATAACTAAAAATACTTTGAGTAATTAATACTGTTCTTGGATTTTGAAATTATTAATTTCATTATGATCTTAAGTAGATTTAGTTTACGGTTTAAAGTATGAATTTGGAAAGTAAAAAGGAGTTATATATCATAACTCCCTTTTAGTAATAACTTAATCTAGCATGAGTCCATCGGTATAATACCAAAGACCATCTTTTTTCTTGAAACTTGCTAGTTCATGAAAATTCTCGTTACTTCTTCTTATTCTAAAATGAGCATAATACTCAATACGAGCTTCGACTTGGTTTTCATTAACCTCAATACTAATAATATTTAGCGAGGTAAAGTTCTGGGCTTTCATTTCCTCCCCTAAACGCACAGGATCGTAATCGGGACGATAATCTGCATCCCAAGTCTTTAACATATAATCTCCATTACCTGTCACGGCACTTGAAAATCTAGTCCTTAATACATATTCAGGGGTATCACCATCAAGCACTTTTTTGCCTTGTAAATATGGCTGGCAACAATCCTTAAATTTTAATCCACTGCCACATGGACAACGATTATCAGGTTGAATAGTCATAACTAACCTCTCTTTTTAGCTTTAGCTTTTGCTTTAGCCTTTTTTACAAAGCTCATTAAACGTTTACGCTTTCTGATTTGACTAACAGTTAATTTATTCTTCTTACCTGCAAACGGATTTTCACTTTCATTAAATTCAAGCGTAATTGGCGTACCTATAATCCCCAAACTCTTTCTAAAATAATTAGTTAAATATCTCTTATAAGAGTCAGTTAAATCACGTGTCTTATTACCATGAATAATGATTCTTGGAGGATTATAACCACCTGCATGGGCATACTTAAGTTTTATTCTTCTACCTTGTGATAAAGGAGGCTGTAATTCTTGAGTAGCCATTTCTAGTATGCGATTAAGCTTACTAGTAGAAACACGCGTAGTCGCACTCCTATAAGCACTTTGAATAGACTCAAATAAATGACCTACCCCTGTACCATGCAGTGCACTAATAAAATGAATTTCAGCAAAATCCACAAAACCTAAGCGTAATTCTAGATCTTGCTTAACTTTATCTTTTATTTCTTTATCTAAGCCATCCCATTTATTAACAGCTATAACAAGAGATCTACCTGACTGAATAATAAAGCTTAATAAACTCATATCCTGATCAGTTACACCTGCATTAGCATCTATTACTAAAATAGTAACATTGCTATCTTCTATTGCCTGTAAAGTTTTTACCACTGAAAACTTCTCGACCATATCGTTTACTTTCTTTCTTTTACGCACACCTGCTGTATCTATAACGATATATTCCTGATCATCTCGTTTTAGTGGTATATAAATAGAGTCACGAGTAGTGCCTGGCATATCAAACACTATTACTCTATCCTCGCCAAGCATTCTGTTAGTAAGAGTAGATTTACCTACATTTGGGCGCCCTACAATCGCAAACTTTATAGGTAAATCCCCAAAAGGTACTACTTCTTTATTATCTTCTGAGGTTTTATCATCAGTATCAGCATCGGCATTTTGGCTTTTATGGCGTTGCTTCCACTCATACCAATTAAAACCACCACCAGTTTTATCTAATGGTACATTATCTAAAAACTCAAAGCCTTTTTCCCAACGAAGTTTCTCTTCATCATCAAAAGGCCCCACTTCTAATGGTTTTTCTTCTTCATCGTCTTCTATAACTGGGGCGATAACCTCATCTAATAAAATACCAACCCCCCTACCATGAGCGGCTGCTATTGGGTATATTTCCCCAAGACCTAAAGCATATAATTCACTTATCGCAGTATCAGCATCTAAACCGTCAATCTTATTAGCTACTAGCGCTACTTTCTTATGATGCTTACGAACGTAATCAGCTATCATATAGTCACCAGCTGATAAACCACTACGTGCATCAACCAAGAATAACACTAAATCTGCCTCATCCATAGCAAGCAAGGACTGCTCTGCCATATAGGTTTCAATCCCTGTCTCACTACCGTCAATGCCACCTGTATCGATAAGAATATATTCTCGATCGTTATACATAGCACGACCGTATTTACGATCGCGTGTAAGACCCGGAAAATCAGCAACAAGGGCGTCACGAGTTTTTGTTAAACGATTAAATAATGTAGATTTACCTACATTTGGTCGTCCTACTAGAGCTACAACTCTGCTCATCACTTCTTCCTCTTTTATCTCTTTATGCTTTTATTCTTCTTCCACCAGGCGGTAGGCATATAAATCACCACCCTTTGACTGAATATATACTAAATCTTCATCTGGTAAAGGTGCAGTATTTAAGCCATCTGAATCTACCTCAATCATGGCAGCAAATTCACCAGTAGCACTATCAAGCCAATATAAATACCCTTCATAATCGCCTACTAATACGTAATCCTTAAAATAAGCAGGTGCTGTTACATTACGATAAGTTAATGAGGTATTTACCCATCTTTGAGAACCATCAACTCTTATTATGCCATAAACATGACTATCTCTATCAGTTAGCGCAATATCTGATAAGTCATAAGCCATATTCTGATATGATGCATATTGGCGTGCCCAAAGAGTATTAGCCTTTGGTAAAATAAATCCTTGTAAATCACCATTAAAAGCCACAGTGTATATTTCATTGGCTAAAATTAACGGTGAGCTATTAACGTCATTTAATCTTGCTAAATTTGTTTTACCATGCGCCACCCCTACATTTAATTGACGCACTAAAAGTCCATTTTCGGCACTGATAAAATTAATTTTACCATCGACTGTGCCATACATTACTATCCCTGAGATAGCTACAGGATTAGAATTACCACGTAAAGAAAGAATGTTATTATCTTTACCAGTTGCCCATACTTTTTTGCCAGAAGCTACGTCATAAGCAAATAATTCACCATTAACTGATAAAACATATACTTTTTGATTATCAGAAGTTGGTACCGCTAAAACTTCAGAACCAACATTGGCCTTCCAAAGTAAAGAGCCGTCTTCTTTATTTAAGGTATAAAGATAACCATTTTCAGAGGCGATATATAAATGCTCATCATCCAAAGCCACCCCGCCTGAAAGACGAGCACTACGGCGATCATCATTTTCCTCTTCATCATCTAAATCTAGATGCCAAATATTCTCGCCTGTTACTTTATTAAAGGCGCGCACATCACCATTACGAGAGGCAGCATAAATACGTTCTTCATCAAAAACCGGCGTTAGTTGTGAATAATACCTACCAACGCCTGAGCCAACAGAGCGACTCCAGACTAATTGAACATTAATCTTATTTTCCACTATTGGAGCAGGTACTGGCTGATATACATCTACCTCATTTGAACAACCTGCCAATACCAATAATGCTGGCAGAATAAAGAACTTAATGTTTAGTCCGAACATATTTAGCTTACTCTCTTTCAGTAATAAATTTATTTAGAAGCCTCAGTTTGAGTCTGAGAATTATCCTTTGACTATTCTGCCTGGACCTCAACTTTTTCGGTCTTAGCAGGCTCAGTAGCCTCAGTTGTAACATGCGACTTCTCAAAATAAGGATTCTTAGCACCTTGAGTTGTTGCTAAGGAATTGCGCTTTAATTTAAGAGTATCTAAACTACCAGTTGCCCCTTTAGTACGAGCATCTAAAGCCTTACCATAATATTCATATGCCTTGACCTTGTCGCCTTGAACAAAAGCCAGATCGCCTTTAAGTTCATTGATAGTATTTACAAAATTCTCATTAGTAACCTTATCAAGTAAACTTTGAGCTTGAGTAAAATTCTTTAGCTCAATGGCAAGTCTTGCAATTCTAATACTTAATAAATCATCAAGAATCTTATCCTGACCAACACCTACTAAGGCATTTAAAGTATTATAAGCATCTTCATACTTACCTAATGAAACGTAAGTTTTTGCTAACTGAATACCTGCTAATACCCCAAAGTTATCTTGATGCTCAGCAATAAATTCTTTCACCTTAGCAATGGCTTTCTCATCGGTACCATCATTACTTAATACTTGCGTATAAAAAGCAATGGTATTTTCTTGCTTTTGTGCAATTTCATATTCACGATACTGATGTACACCAATAATAACCAGTAACGCAACTACAATACCTGATACGATACTTTTCCAGTTATCGTGCCACCACTTTTGCAACTCTTCTTCACGTTGCTGTTCATCTACCTCAAAAATATCCACGATCACTCCGATATTATTTACTAAAGTTATTATTTAAATAAGCTACTAATGTTACTAAATCTAAGGTTTGCTGATCACCTGTTGCTAGATTCTTAACAGTAACCATCTCATTTTGCACCTCTTGCTCACCAATAATCAAAGCAAATTGTGCATTTACCTTATCAGCATGAGCGATTTGTTTCTTAAACTTACCGCCACCGCAATGGGTCATAATCTTAATGCTTGGGAACTTACTACGTAAAGAATCTGCTACCTTTAATGCAAAAACATCAGTATTCTCACCTTGATAGCATACCATAACATCAACTGCACTGCTAGGTTTAACCAAAGCTAAACTTTCAAGAAGTAATATTAATCTCTCAAGTCCAATCGCAAAACCAATAGCTGGAGTTTCTTGACCTCCTAACTGTTCTACTAACCCATCATAACGGCCCCCACCACAAACAGTACCTTGCGCACCTAAAGAGGTAGTTACCCATTCAAAAACTGTTAAATTATAATAATCAAGACCTCGTACCAATCGCTCATTGATAGTATATTTAATTCCTAAAGAATCAAGGTACAACTTAAGCTTATTAAAATGATTTATGGTTTCTTCTTTAAAATAACCTGAAAGCTTAGGAGCGTCTTTTAGAACCTCAATAATCCGCTCATTCTTAGTATCTAATACTCTTAACGGATTAGTATACATACGGCGCTTACAATCATCATCAAGAACATCTTTATGCTCTTCTAAAAAGGCCACTAACGCATCACGATATTGCGCACGTTCCTCTTTAGATCCTAAAGAATTTAGTTCAAGCTTAACATAGTCAGTAAGACCTAACTTCTGCCAAATTGCTGCGGTTATAGCAATAAGTTCAGCATCGATATCCGGACCATTTAACCCAAAAACTTCGCAACCAAATTGATGGAATTGGCGATATCTACCTTTTTGAGGTCTTTCATGACGGAACATCGGTCCCATATACCATAGACGCTGCTCTTGATTATAAATCAAACTATTCTCTAAACAAGCACGAACACAGCCTGCAGTTCCTTCAGGACGCAATGATAAACTATCACCATCACGATCCTCAAAAGTATACATTTCCTTTTCTACTACATCTGTTACCTCACCGATTGCACGGCAAAATAACCCTGTTTTTTCGACAACTGGAAATCTGATTTCACTAAAACCATATGAGCTAAGAGTTGCTTTTAATACTTGCTCAACTTGTTGCCAAACACTGCTGTTTGGAGGAAATAAATCATTCATTCCTCTTATTGCATTAATTTTTACTGCCACGTTAATACCTTAAAATTAGTATTGTTATTATGAAACTATTTTGCTACATATGAGGCTACATACGCACGAATACGTTTTTCTACCTCATCGATTAACTTCTCATTAGGAATCTTTTCTATTCTCTGGCCGTTCTCATAGTAAAAGCTCTCACGTGCACCACCACAAATGCCGATATTGGCATGTTGCGCCTCTCCAGGGCCATTTACAATGCATCCCATTACTGCTACATCTATTGGTACTCTAATATCTGTTAAACGTTTCTCTAGGGCGTTTAAAGTACCAATTACATCGTAAGCAGTTCTTGAACAAGTAGGACAAGCTATAAAATTTATCCCTAAACTTCTTAAATGCAGCGCTTTTAAAATATCAAAGCCTACCCTTACCTCTTCTACTGGATCAGCGGCTAGCGATACACGAATAGTATCCCCTATTCCTTCACGTAAAAGCCATGATAAACCAATGGCACTTACCACAGAACCTTTTCTAAAACCACCAGCCTCGGTTATACCAATATGAAGTGGCTGATCAATTTTTTCAGATAATAATTTATACGCCTGATATGCCACAAAAATATCAGAAGCTTTTACCGATACTTTAAAATCCTCAAAACCATGCTTATCTAAAATATCGATATGATGCATAGCACTTGCTACTAAAGCCTCTGGTGTTGGTTCACGATACTGCTCTAATATATCTTTTTCTAAAGAACCGCCATTAACACCAATTCTAATTGGAATACCATGATCTTTTGCGCAGGCAATAACCTCAGCTACTCGCTCATCAGAGCCAATATTACCAGGATTTATACGCAAACAATCAGCCCCATACTCAGCAACTTTTAGCGCAATCCGATAATCAAAATGAATATCGGTAACTAAAGGAATGCTTATTTGCTGTTTGATTTCTTTAAAAGCCTCAGCCGCATTAAGATTTGGTACACTTACTCGTACAATATCAGCGCCAGCTGCTGCTATATCATTTATTTGCTTAACTGTCGCTACTACATCACAAGTATTAGTGTTAGTCATACTCTGCACACTTATTGGAGCATCACCACCAACTGCGACATTACCAACCATAATTTTACGAGTTTTACGGCGTTTAATTGTAAAAGGTGCCTGCATATCTTAGTTTAATACCTTAATTTGAGTGCTTGTTACAGGCTCAACTACTTGAGTCTTACGTTTTTCTTGAGGTTTAAGTTTTATTGCCTCAACTTGCGATCTTAAAGTACTTGCCTCTTTAACCTTAATAGTTTCTTGCTTAAACACAGTTTCTTGCTTAAATTTTGCTTTTGGAGCTTCTAAACTTAGCTGTCTAACCTCACCAACCTTTAAAGGTTTAAGCGCACTGCTATTACTTACTTGCGCTTTTTGACTATCAGCAACCTTCTTTACCTCTTTGGCCTTAGGAGCGACTGGTTTACTGCTTATAGCTTTAGTAACTTTTGGTTTTTCAGTAGATTTTGAAGTTTTAACTTGAGCTTTTACTTTAACTACCTGGGTATTTGCCTTAACTTTAGTAGCTTCTTCCTTAGCTTTAGTCTCTTGTGGTTTTAAGTCCTTAGCATTTGGCTTAGTGTTATTTGGTGCTAATAAAATCTCAAGACCACTATTATTGGTGCTTGTATTAGGAGTTGCATTAACATTAGCACTTGCAGTGGTAATAGCTTCTAAGTCTTTACTCTCTAAGGTTTGCGGCTCATTATTTGGCTTTACTGTTCCTATATCTTGAGACTCACTAGCTTGCTCCTTAGTTAAATTTGAGGTAATTGGTGCTACTACTTCATCTTGCACCATTGAAGCACTACTATCGTTTGCCTCTTTTACTGCTAAACTTGGAGCTTCTTCCTTAATTTCAATATTGTTTTGAGTTTTTGTTAGATTTTCCTTTTCGCTATTATTTAAAGGAATATTTTCTTGCAAATTTTCCTTAATAGCTACTGGAGCTTCCTTTTTGGGGGTTTCCTTTACAGTTTGCTCTTCTAACTTAAGGTTACTATTTGGTTCATACGCACCAAGCGATGTAGCATTATCATTACTTGAATTTGCACTAAGCGCAAAAACCATAATAATAACAATTACTACCACAAAAGTAATACCACCAATAAGCTTTAACTTATTAGCATTATCTGGTTTAGTGCTAGTTGCCTCACCTCCTTTAAGCTCAGCAAAAACATCATATACCTCATTAAGGTCTATCCCTAAAAATTTAGCATATGCTAAACATTCACCAATATTTAAATGAGCAAATCTACCTTTTTCCATATCATTAAGTAGCACACTTCTTATATCCAAAGAAGAAGATACTTGACTTAAAGTTAAATTATTTTGCTCACGTAAAGCATTATATTGTCTGCCTAACTTAAGTGCTTTTGACGAAACTGCTTCCTTATCCATTAAAGTTTATCCTTGTTTTAATATTGTTCAGCATTATACTTAGTTGCTTCTTCGCTATCTGGAAATAATTTAAGAAGTTTTTTAGCATAAATATCTTTTCTTTGAAATTGATTGAGCTTATTCGCAATCTTTATCTTAAAAAATAAAGTTTGAGGGGTATCATTTTTCTCAAACATTTCAAAGGTTTGCATTAACTTATCAGCACGAACGTAATCTTGCTGTTCATATGAAAAAGTTGCATAGTTAAATAATAAATCAGGAGAGGTTCCACCATAATTCATAGCTTTAGTAAAGTAATCATCAGCTTTTTTAACATCGCCACTTTCATAAGCACATACAGCAGCTCTTGAATAAGTAGTACTAATATTGGCATACTTCTTATCTTCTAGGGCATGTAAGAATCTCTCTTCTGCTTCTTTATATTGCTTTTTAGTACAAAGGTAAGAACCGTAAGCGGTATTTATTGCCCCTGAATCATACTTAGCAATACCTGCCTCATATGTAGCTTTAGTATTGTAATCATCTCCAACTGTTGCATAATAATAACCCCAGGTTAAAAAAAGCTCTTCCGTATCAGGATAAAACTTTTCAGCAAGTTCGAGGTTTACCTTAGCATCACTCATATGCTTTATTTGAATTAAACGATAAGCAAGCTTAGTACGAGCTAATGAGGCCTTTTTAACATCAACTTGTTCTACTTCTCGAAATATTTCATTGCCATCTTTATCAGTTCCCACCACTATCTGTGTAGAACTAACACAGCCAACTAAAAAAAGAGGAGTACATAATGCTGCTATGAGTAATACTTTGTTCATTATTATTGTCCTATTGTATTTCTTTGCCCTTAAAAGAAGCTATTCTATTTTTAACTTCTCCTGCTAGCTGACCGCAGGCCGCTTTTATATCATCACCACGAGTCTTACGAGTTACTACTGTAAAACCATGGTCTATTAAAATCTGATAAAACATATCAATAGCTGCCTTTGATGGTTTCTTAAAATCACTATCGTTATGTGGATTAAAAGGAATTAAGTTAATTTTGCATGGGGTATGTGCCAAGGTTTTTACTAACTCTCTAGCGTTTTCAGGTTTATCATTTACCCCACTTAAAAGGACATATTCAATAGTAACTCTACCGCTATTAGCATTAGATTTACTTACATAACGTTTTACGGCTGCTAAGATATCCTCAATATTATACTTTTTATTAAGCGGTACAAGTTTACTACGTAATTCATTATTTGGGGCATGTAAACTTATTGCTAATGCTACATCCACCTCATCTGCAAGTTTATCTAAAAATGGCACCACGCCTGCTGTGGAAATAGTAACTCGTCTTTTTGATAACCCAAAACCTAAGTCATCAAGCATAAGCTTCATAGCTTTTACTACATTTTTAAAATTAAATAGTGGCTCGCCCATCCCCATTAACACCACATTATCAATTGCACGGTATTTAGGAATTTGGGTAAAACCAATTTTTTCAGTGGCACGCCAAACTTGACCAATAATTTCAGAGGTTGTTAAATTGCGATTAAAACCCTGAGCACCAGTTGCACAAAATGCGCAATTTACAGCACAACCAACTTGAGTTGAAACACATAAAGTTGCTCTATCACCATCAGGAATATACACCGTTTCAACAAGCTGACCATCCCCTACATCTAGAGCCCATTTAATCGTACCATCAGCACCTTTTGATTCTACTTTTACCTCAGGCGCTTTAATTATGGCAATTTCTGATAATTTTGCTTGTAAATCCTTTTTGATATTAGTCATTTGGGTAAAATCTACTACCCCAAATTGGTAAATCCACTTCATGATCTGTTCTGCACGGAATTTTTTCTCCCCTAAAGTTTGCAGAAAATCGATCATCCCTTGTCGATCTAAATCAAGTAAATTTATCTTCTGAACTGCCATCTTCCATCTCTTAGTATAAAATTTTTAAAATTATAGCAAAAATCACATTTACTGTCATACCAAGACTACATATTCCTCCATTTTTTCTTAATATACGCTCCCTACTCACTTTAAGAGCGATAAATTATAAAAAAGCCCCTTAAAAACTTAAGTTTAAGGAGCAAAGTTTATGGAGGAATACTTAATGAAAAAGATTTTTAAGTAACTTTATTTAATATGCTTAAAGCTTTCTTTATTTTATTAACTATTATCCTTATTTAAAAATGAAAAATCTCCCATCTCTAAAAGCTTATCCACAAAGCTTGGTAAAGTTTCACCAGCTTTGCCATAGACTCCTAAAGCAAAATCACTAGCGATTTTTGATTTTTCTAAATTAAACTCAATATTTAAGGCACCATTAGTTTTAGTTAAACTTGCAAAACCAGCAGCAGGATAAACAACGCCAGATGTTCCGATACATAAAAAGACATTTGTTTGCCCTAAAATCTGCTCAATTTCATCTAAGTAATATGGCACTTCCCCAAACCAAACAATATTTGGTCTTAATAAAGCTCTGCCACAATGTGGACAAACATCCTCAGAAGTGCTTGCCTCAAAAAACTCCAGCTCTTTTCCACAATGTTCACAAATCATGGAGTTCAACACCCCATGCATGTGAATAACATGCTTACTTCCTGCCCTTTCATGAAGATCATCGATATTTTGGGTAATAAGGTAAACTTTGCCCTTTGTCCAATTTTGCTCAAGTTTTGCAAGGGCGATATGTGCATTATTGGGGTCCAGTTTTTTTACTTTAGCGCGTAGCATATTATAAAAATCATGCACTAACTTTTTATTGCGCACATAACCTTCATAGGTTGCTACATCTTCAATACGATGATTTTCCCATAAGCCATCCTTTTCACGAAAAACCTTCATTCCAGACTCAGCGCTAACCCCAGCACCAGTTAATATCGTAATATTCATGACACTAACCTATCTGGTTCTTGGACAAATTTCTTCTTCTGCAAAGAAATAAGCAATTTCACGAGCTGCTGCCTCAACGCAATCAGAACCATGAACAGCGTTCTGATCGATACTAGTTGCATAATCTGCTCTAATAGAACCTGCTCGAGCTTTGCGAGGGTCTGTTTCACCTATAACCTCACGATGTCTGCGAACTGCATCTTCCCCTTCAAGTACTTGAACCATAATAGGGCCTGACATCATAAAATCCATAAGAGCCTCAAAAAACACCTTATCTTTTAAGTGAGCATAAAAACCTGCTGCTTCTTGATGATTTAAATGAACCATCTTTGCAGCGACTACTCTTAAACCAGCATTCTCAAATCTATGGTAAATATCGCCAATTAAATTACGAGCTACTACATCAGGTTTGATAATCGAAAAGGTTCTTTCAATAGCCATATAAAACCTCGCTCTGTGCTAAATATATTATAATTATTATCTTTTGCTATAACATTATATAGAACAGTTTCCTTTATTTAAAAATACCCCCAGATAAATGAATAACTTTCTGGGGGAATTCAACTGTTATACTTTAACTAAAAATCAGTACCACCTTGATTTAAAGTTAAATAGGTAAAATGGATAACAAAATACCTTAAAACAAAATGTTCTGTAATAGCATAGCTCAAAAGAGATCTATTTTATGAAATCCTTTTCTAAAATGTGATATTAGACAATTCTTTATAAAAGTTTCTCAAAATATTGCTCTAAAGATCTCACTCCATGACCTTTGGCACCTTGATTATAGTACTTATTAGCAACTTTCTGAAAACTTGCACTTAAATCAATATGAAGCCAACTTTGTGGATCCTCTACAAAGCTACTTAAAAATACTGCCGCACATGTAGCTCCCGGTAAGCTCTCTCCTGAGGCACTATTAGTTATATCGGCAACCTCACTTCTACACATTCCTTTATGAATATCAGCAAGTGGTAATGGCCATGAAAATTCATTAACCTCATCAGAGCCTGCTAAAAATTTGGCAACTAAACTTTGGTTAAAGCTTAAAATAGCATTATAGTCACGCCCTAATGCCACTTTAGCAGCGCCTGTTAAAGTAGCAGCATCTACTTGATACTTGGCTTTAGAGGCTAAAATTAGCCCATCTGCCAATACTAAGCGCCCTTCAGCATCAGTATTAGCAATTTCTACACTTACGCCATTTGGATAAGTGATAATATCCCCAATTTTCATGCAGGATCCTGATATCATATTTTCACTGCAGCATAAATAACCTTTAATGCGCTTCGGATAACCTTTTATGGCAGCTAAAGCAATAGCCCCTGCAACTGTTGCGCTCCCGCCCATATCAGAGTGCATAGATTTCATATACTCACTTGGTTTTAAGCTTAAACCACCACTATCAAAAGTTATCCCTTTACCAACAGCTGCAATATAAACTTCTTCTTGCTCATTTTTAGTAGGGTTATAGTCTATTTCATAAATTTTACCAGGAGTGCCTCCACCAGCAGATACCGTGTTAATCCCCACAAAATCAAGCTCTTTAGTAGTAGTTAAATCGGTAATTTGCAATAAATCATTACCCACAATATTGGCAAGCTTTGCTAAATAATCTTGGTAAGTAAGCGGGGTTAACTTATTAGCAGGAGCATTTATGGTATCTCTTACCCAATGGATAACATCAAGAGTCTTAGCAAGAGTAGCTGTGCATGAGGCTTTATAAGTATTTTGGTTTTTTATCCCATAAAAGCCCATATCAAAAGCATAAATAGCCTCATCATTCCAAGCAAAATAATCATTATCTGTTAAGATATAATTACCAAAATTTTTAGCACTTAATGATTTAGCTCCTTCTTGAATTAAAAGTAGGATATTATTTTTAGGTAAAGTTTTATCAAAATGAAAATAAACTTTATCATTACTTAAAGTTATAAGTGCATCTTTAGGCCAAAGACCTGTTATTTTATCCTTAGAGAGAACTTCTAAGGGAATATATGAATCTACCATAATATTACATTTTCCATAAATTCTTATGAGCTAGGCGCTGATAAACTTCGCTAATATGCTCAACTGCTAAATCTATTTCTTCCTCTGTGGTAAAACGACCAAAAGAAATACGTAGTGAACTATATGCTAAATCATCACTTACCCCTAAAGCTTTAAGCACATAAGAAGGATTTAACGAGGCGCTAGTGCAGGCAGAACCTGTTGATACAGCAATTTTTCTTAAAGAAAGTAAGAAGTTTTCCCCATCAACATCTTTAAAAGATACATTTAAGTTATTAGGTACTCGTTCTGCTAAATCACCATTTACTATAACTCCTAGAGGTAATAAACCATTTAATAACCTTTCACGCAAATCTAGTAAACGCTTTGCATCTTGCTTAAATTCTTGTTTAGCTATCTTATAAGCCTCACCCATACCTACAATTTGATGGGTTGCTAAAGTACCTGAGCGCATACCCATTTCATGACCACCACCATGAATCATGGCTACTGGTTTCGGGGAGCCTTGTTTAATATAAAAAGCACCTATTCCTTTTGGACCATAAATTTTATGGGCACTTAGGGATAAATAATCTATATCTAAATCTCGTACATCAATTGCAATCTTTCCAGCACTTTGCGCACAATCGCTATGCATTAAAGCACCATGCTCATGAGCAATCTTAGTCATAGCTTTAATATCGGTTATAGTGCCAATTTCATTATTAGCATGCATTAGGGAAACTAATAAGGTATTATCATCTATCACCTGCTCAAGAGCTTCAGGAGTAATAAGACCTTTATCATTAGGTGGTAGATAAGTAATCTTAAAACCAAAGAGCTTAGATACAAAAAAAGCGCAATCTAAAATAGCTTTATGTTCTATTGTTGAGGTAATAATATGCCTTCTGGGAGTATCGCGATTTGCTAACGCAAGTCCAATAATCGCTAAATTATCAGATTCGGTAGCTCCTGAGGTAAAAATAATTTCACGAGAGTCGGCATTTATCAAATCAGCTACATCATTGCGTGCAATATCAACTAATTCTGCAGCTTGCCAGCCGTATATATGAGATTTAGAAGCAGCATTACCAAAACTTCCATCTAAAGTAAGGCATTGCGCCATTTTTTCTGCTACACGCTTATCTACAGGAGTGCTAGCAGCATAGTCTAAATAAATCGGAGTATTCATAACAATTTTTCATTATAATCATCAATAATATACTCCTAAATTATACCACCTTTATGAAAGGTAAAAATCTTAAGCGCTAATTTTTTATTATTTACTGATAAATTATGGCTTTTTTACCGAGATATTTATCGCATCATCGACCATTTGCACATCGATTCGTTCATCAGAACCAATAACACCTTTAACGACTAGTCCCAAACGTACTATTTCATGCAAGTTTAGACCTTCTGTTACTTTTTGGCCATAGCGATTAATAAGTGTCGCTTTACGAATTTCACAGTTACGACAACCGACTTCTAAAATCTTTTGCTTAGAGATTATCCCAATATCAGCAAGAACTTTTAAAAAGCGGTATACCGTACTCATACCTAAATCAGGATAGCGTTCCTGCGCCTCATAAAATAATTCCTTAGTACAAGAAAACTCCCCTGAAAAAAGAATATCAATAATCTCTAAACGTTGCTTAGATAATCTAATTTTATGATTTTTTAAAGTCTCAAGACATTGATTCTTTGCTTCAGTTAAAGAAAGACAGTGCTTATTAAATGAACTAGAGATTAATCCTTCGTTTGCCATGGTAGGTACTATCCCATTTATCTAAATCACTTATATATACTACTCAAGAGCGTGTTCTAATGCAATCTTTAAAAGCTGCTCAACATGGTTATCAACTAACCTATAAAGCGAACGCTTATCAAGGCGACGATTAGTAACTAATTTCTTTAATTTCAGCAATGATAGCTGGTGCGATACTGCCGAAAAACTTACCCCGATTTTTATAGCAATTTCTGAGGTAGTAAGCTCTTTATGAACTAGTAATGCCAAGACAATCTTTAATCTAGTTTCATCTCCCATTGCCTTATAGAGTGAAACTAGATTATCTAATACTTGGGGATCAGTAACATACTGCTCAAGATTATGAGTTAGTAATAAATCAGTCACAGCCAATCCTTTAACGCAAAACTGCAAAAAATTAATTCTTAGCGCTATCTTATCAATTTTTTGTACTTTCTGCTAAATATTTATTGCTTTTATGTTATTTCAATTCTCCCAAAACGTTCCGTAAAAGTCACCATGGCAAGTAATACTGCTATTACTGTTAGCCCCACATCCCCAAAAATCGCCAGCCAAATACTAGCAAAACCAAAGAATCCTAACCCTAAGATAATAAACTTAACACTTAAAATAAGTACTAATAAGAAAGTTATAAGCTTCATTAACCTTTTAGCAATAAGTTTAGCCTCAAGTACTTTAAAAAGATTATCATTAGTAATAATGACATCGGCAACATCAATCGCAATTGCCTGCCCTCTTTTACCCATCGCAAAACCTACATCGGCGCAAGTTATTACTGGAGCATCATTTATCCCGTCTCCCACAAAACCCACTACATAATTATTAGTAGCTGTAACTTTGGCTACATGCGATAATTTATCTTCAGGTTTCATGGCACCGTATGCTTTATCGATAGAAAACTCTTTAGCTATTTCCTTAACAATATTCTCTTTATCACCAGAGAGTAACTCAAGCTCCACCCCTAAATTTTTAGCAATTTGAACAAACTTAGCAGCCTCGTCTTTAACTTTATCTTTTAGCACAATTACCCCTAAAATTTGCGTTTTAGTAGTAACGTAAATAACAGCTAAGGAATCTTTAAGGTTGTCTAAAGGCGTGAGATTTAAATTTTCCTCTAAGTAGCGCTCATTAACTAGATAAAGCTCTTCATTAAAAATTTTCCCTTTAATCCCATAGCCTACAAGCTCATTAATCTCCGAAAAAGAGGCATTTTGGATATTTGCAGCAATACAAGTATTTATACTTGGTAAGTTGATAATGTTAAACAAGCTATTCTCGGTAATTTTTGCTTTGTTATCCTTAATAAAAGCCCCAAACTCAGCTACTATGGATTTTGCAAGTGGGTGATTTGAATATTGCTCAAGAGAATATACTAGATAAAGTAACCTATCTACACTTATAGCAGTATAAATATCACTTACTGTAAAATCGCCTTTAGTAAGAGTTCCAGTTTTATCAAGAGCAAGGTAGTTTAATTTACTTAGAGCACTAATATACTTTGAACCTTTAACTAAAATTCTCTTTTTAGCAAGAACCCCGATTCCACCAAAAAACGCTAATGGAATTGCTAATAATAAAGCACATGGACAAGATGTTACTAAAAATACAAGCGCTCTATTAACATAATCATAAAAACTTGCCTCCTTAATAACAAGTGGGGTTAAAAGTAACATAAATGCGATTCCAATAACTATTGGGGTATAGTAACGTGCAAAGTGTCTAATAAAATTCTCATGCTTTGATTTAGCAATTGAGGCGTTTTCCACTAAGTTTAATAAATTGCTTATTGTACTATCTTGATAAAGCTTACTAACCCTACAATCAAATTTATCACCCTCATTTATGGCACCACTTACAATGCCCTCACCTTTGCGATAAGTTATAGGTACACTTTCACCTGTAATAGCGCTTAAATTTAAAACTGCTACATCTGATAATAAAACAGCGTCAATAGGAACACTTTCCCCTTTTAAGACACAAATTTGGTCATCAACTTTTACTTTTTTAGGTTTTACATCAATAAGCTCACTACCTTGATATAAATGGGCAACCTTTGGGCGTAAAGTAGCTAAAGACTCAATAATACTACGTGATTTATCACGAGCATACCCCTCAAACTTCTCCCCGATGATATAAAACACTAATATACTTAGCCCTTCAGGGTATTGACCGATGATTATCGCTGCAATAGCCCCAATGCTCATAAGAACATTCTCAGAAAAATCTAAGTGTCTTAAATCAATAACCGCCTTATAAAAAACACTACTAGCAACAAAAAACATAGCTATTAAGGCTAATAACAAACTTATAAAGCTAGGGAAAAGCTTAATATAGTCAAGAAAAAGTAATACTATAACTAGCAATATACCTAAGGTTATTTTTATTAACGAGTCTTTACTTTCCATACTAGTCAACCTCTAAAATTTGTGCATAAACTGGTGCTTTATCCATTAAACCTTTTAAT
Organism: uncultured Succinivibrionaceae bacterium; assembly: GCA_944393045.1. Classification (GTDB taxonomy): domain Bacteria; phylum Pseudomonadota; class Gammaproteobacteria; order Enterobacterales; family Succinivibrionaceae; genus HGM20899. The sequence continues at coordinate 18,875 of CALXYT010000012.1, forward strand.
TTAACCAACACCAGCTCCTCATCTTCATCGGATGTTAAAGTAAGGCGTGCCGTTAAAAAACTTACCTGTAAATCATCATAGCCTGATGTTTTTTTTAAATAAACCTCTAAAGAGTTACTGCAACATGGACAATCAAGACCTTTAATAGCAAAAACGTGTTTCATATTAGCTCCTTTTTATACATGAACAAATGTTCATATGTTTATATGTTTATATTTTAAAATATATATTTTTATTTGGCAAGTTTTTCCATTAATATTTAGCTAATTCTGCTTATTTTTCTTGTTCTTTACTTCTTTTCTTTTTTTTGCAATTACTTTTAGCACATAAAAAAGGGCAGCTCCGTTAAGAACTACCCTTTTTATCATTTATTTAATTTAATCTACTTTGAATTACTTCTTCTTTCTTCTTAAGAATAAAGCACCTAGACCTAAACCTAAGATAGTAATTACGTTCATAGAACCACCTGATCCGCTGCTACCTGAAGAAGTTGATGAATCAGTATTATCACCACTTTGTCCAGTAGCGCTTGCAGTTAAAGGTAATACACCAATATAATCACTACCGTCAGCAGTCTTACCTTGAACCTGAACTTGGTAACTACCTTCCTGAGCAAAGGTTAAGGTGAAGTTATTAGTATCAGTTTCAGTGAAATCAGTACCATTAGTAGCATCACAGTCAACTACGCCATTAACAATGTTACATAATGAGACACCTTCTGTAAGTGCTTCAGCTTGAACCTGTACTGAAGCATTAGCTGCCGCATCTGGTGCTAACTTATAAACCATTATTTTAATGGTACCAGTAAGCTTAGCAACACTGAATGTTTGAGGTTCAGATGATACAATTTCTAAATTATCAGCAGTGTTTTCATCAGTAGTGACATATGCACTATCGCCACCTACACTAATTGTAGGTCTTTCACTATCCGGAACAGCGGCAGATACATAAACAACCTTACTATCAGTAGCTGTATTACCTTCCTTATCCTCAATAGTTAAAGTAATTACATGAACACCAGTTGAACCAAATACATGAGAAATTACAGCATCAGTCTTTGATAATACCTCACCATCAATATCCCAGGTGTACTTGGCTACGCCTAATGAAGATAATGAGTTAAAGGCTGAAATAGTGAACTCTTCATTAACATCTAAATACTTATCAGCGCTAATGCTTGGTTCAAGAATATATTCAGTCTGAGGTTCAATAACATGCATTACAACAGAAGCTTTAGATTCTAAACCTTCAGCATCAGTTACTACTAATTCAAATACATGAGAACCTACATCATTAGTTATACCTATGAAAGTTGTACCATTACCTACAAACTTACCATCTAAGTACCAAGCATACTTAACAATACCATTGTCATCATATGAAGGCAGTGCACTTAACATATAATCATTACCTGATACCACATTAAAGTCTGAGCTTGGGATAATCTTAGCAACTGGAGCAGTATTTTCAGCTGTTACCACCTTAATTGTAATAGTAGCTTCTGAACTTGCTCCATGATCATCAAATACCTTAACAGTGTAGGTAGTAGTTTCATTAACTACAACTTCAATAGATGAAGGACCGGATTCGCCAGTACTCCAAATATAAGTTAAGCTATCGCCATCTTCATCGCTTGAGCTTGATGCATCAAGCTTAACTGTAGCACCTTTCTTAACTGTATTATCAGTTGCATTAGAAATTAACTTAGCTACTGGAGCATGGTTAGTAACACCTTCAACAGTAATAGTAATTTCCTTAGTAGCCTTCTTACCAGTACTATCAGTTACAGTTACGCTATAAGTAGTTGTAGCTTCTGGATATACCTCAATAGTTGGGGTAGTTGCACCAGTATTCCACTGATAGGTAATATTGCTACCAGTTGAAGCTGAAGCATCAAGTACTACCCTTTCACCAATACCAACTGAAGTTGCTGAAGCTGTTAATCTAACTTCTAAAGGAATTATCTCTTGAGATATTACCACATTAGAAGTTGTAGTATTGCTCTTATCAGCAGCCCTAACAGTTAAAGTAACAGGGTAAGTACCTGCGTTTGCGTAAGTATGAACCGGCTCTCTCTCAGTTGATGTTTGACCATCACCAAAGTTCCATAAGTATGACACATCTGCAGTACCAGTCACTTCAGAGCTATTAGTAAAGGCTACTGTCTTATCGCTTACAGATGAGCTAAAGGCAGCTACAACTTCGATTTCAGCAGGATCCTCTGGCTCAGTTGAAGATACTGTAATAGTAATAGACTTACTTGCAACAGCCCCCTTGTCATCAGTTACAGTTAAAGTGTAAGACTTAGTTTCAGTTGGGCTAACTGTAATCTTAGGGGTAGTTTCACCTGTAGACCACTTATAAGATACTATACTACCATCAGGATCCGTTGATACTGAACCGTCTAAAGTTACTGATTGACCAGCAGTAATTTGCGTTGCTGAGGCATTTATATTAGCAATTGGAAGCTTATTAGTTACCTCCTCTTCAAAGCCTTCTGGAGCACCTTCGCTTAATGTAGTACCTGAAACATTGTAATCTTCAAAACTATTAACTACAAAGTTACCACCAGAAGCATTCTTATACCAGGTGTTTCCACAGTCATTAAACAAGAACTCAATACCAGTAGCATCAACCTCAAAGGTGTTAGTTAAACTAAACCAACCATCTTTCTCTGAAGTCATCTTAGTACCAGGCACTGCTGTCCAACCTGCATCACCTTCACTTGGTAATGGTCTAAAGTGCATACATACTGATGATACAGTAGTAGCAGGTTTAAAATATATAGTGGACGTTTGAATAATATCTGCTGGAGCGCCTTCAGTTACTGAACCTGTTTCATCAATTACATAAGTACCCTTAGCTAAACACTTACCATCAGCTGATGGATAGAACTTATCTTCACCTGACTTATGAACACGTACATCAGCACAACCTGCATCTCTAGTATAAGAAATAGTAGTCTTAAAGTAGTTGGAATCCTCAACCTTAGTCATAGACTGTGAACCCCAATCTGCAGCACCGCTATCCTTATAGTCAGCATAAACTAAACTTGTAGCATCATCGCTTACCTTAGCATAAACGGTTACCTTATCAGTAAGAACCTTTAAGCTATCAGTAAAGAACATATGAACGCCTTCGATGTCACCATTAACATCTTCAACGTATTTACCACCTTCCTGCCTATAACGACCAGCGCCTACATAAGTATGACCGATTTCACTCTTAGTAACATTACCTAAGTTATCGGTAGCTTCCACGTAGTAGTCAACTAGCTGATCTCGGTAATCAGAAATGTAAGCATAGTAGATATTACCAATCTTCTTTCCACCAAGAACATTATAAAGTAAATGTGGAGCTGCTGTCTGCCATGCTACGCCATTCATATCTGGCTCAAGGTTACGCATAGAAACTTGGTATTCTTTCCATTCACCTACTTGTTCTACATCAACGTTTGGCTGACCTGCAAATTTCTTTGGATCATATACACGTGGAGCAATATCGGTAGGCCCCATTCTTGATGCTTTATGAGGACGAACAAAAATCTTAACATCTGAAATACCGCTTACATCGTATGCATAAGTATAAATAGCAAATACGTTATCAGCATATGCAGTAGTCCAGCCTTCTGCCTTACCAGCATTGGCACTACCTGGGTTAGTTGGATAACGCTGAACCCACCACATGGAAGGACCAGTCTTATCCTTTGCTAAGTTCTTTTGTACATATGGTTCAGTGAAGAATAATGACTGATTGAAACTTAATGTAGGTTTTACATTATCATCAACATTTTCATCATAGTAACCAAAGCCTGAGTCGATTGAGGCAATTAAGAAATACCAACCTAATTCTGCTGGATTTGCGCCACCCTTATAGTCATTTGCCTCATCACCCTTTACAGGATAAGAGAACATATATGGATTTAACTGATTGCCCTCATAAGTAACTTGCTTTTCAGCATCAGTTGTTGGTGACCAGTAATTTGGGTGAGTATCAAGCCAAATCTGTTCTGCAGTCTTTGCATAGTTTAAAGCAGCCTGTAAAAGCGCAAAGTTTCTTTCAAGATAGTGATAACCAAATTCTAAAGAAACAGCATGACCAAAAGGTGTACCTGCAAAGTTAGTAGGCAATTCATACTCAGTACCTAGGGCTTTATTGAAATCAGCAAGCTGACCTTTCCATACCCCCATTGGAATATGCCAGTGATACCAGTCAGGGTCAGATGAAGAGTCACGAGTATCTACCCATGAACCATCTTGAATATGCTGAATATCATCTTCTGGTATTGGATGAGCTTTAAGGTATTCTTCAACCCCCATACCCTCAACGCCAGATACGCTATATTCTTTACCAGATGCAAGCCAAGTATCATAAGAACCTGCACGACCAGATGAATTATCACCATCGTGAGCAATTACAAAGTACTGTACACGATCGCCTGCAGCATCAACATACTTAGAGTAGTCAACATCGCCAGAGATTGCATCAGAGTAACCTTCCCAACCTTCAAGCCATGAGGCGTTTTGGTCTACGGGAATAGCTGCTAACTTATCAACTTCAGCAGTTTCAGGATTTACATACTGTACATAATGCGGAATAGATGCAAACGGAAACTTATTGATAATAAGCTGCTGTTCATGCGCCATACCTGCTTCAACCCATTCACCTTCCTCAAATGTATTCTGAAGGTCTGCTCTATTTGGAGGTGATACCATAGTATCGTAAGCAGGCTGATCAAGATATGGATAATCACGTAAAGTACGTGAGAAGTGGTTATTACCAACGACAGACCATTCTATGCCCAATTTTCTAAGAGTTGGAATTAAACGAATAGAAAAACCTAATTCTGTTGGGAAGAAGCCTTTTGATGATTTAAACTTATCACCTAAGAAGTAATCTTGCTGTAAAGTTACGTTCTGGAAGATTAAGTCTTTTAAGAAGTAATCAGGACCTACTAAAGGCCCCATTGAATGATGCCCCGTAAAGTGAATTGGCTCAAGCGCATTAAAACCATTAGTAGTCTTTAAACTACCGACAGTAGACTTCCAACCATCAGCCCAACCAGGCTTAAAGTTTAATAAACCTAATTCAGCAAAGCTCTGTACATTGTTAATTACAGCAGCTGACATAGTTACTTGAGTCTGACTTAATGGATGTGATTCACTATTAGCCCTAGCAGTTAAATATGGCCAATTATTATAAGCCTCTTGCTTTGCATTTGCAGAATAATACTGCTGTAAATCATCGTGTGGCATTGGATTGCCATTTGCCAAGAAATAAGTATAGTTAGCAGGAGGATTTAATTTTAATTGGTAAACCTGACCATCATAGGTATATCTAATTGGTGAACCTACGCTGGTAGATGCATAAGTAGAGGTATCATAATAAGGCCAGAAATTTGGCATATGATTATGATAAATATGAGTTGCTGCAATCTTTGCCTGAGCTTCTTGAGAAAGTAACATTCCTGGAAGAGCTAAAACTGCGGCAACAGTCAAAGCCAAAAACTTACGTCTTTGAAGTGCATTCTTGTTTTTCATAGGCAAACTCTTAAAAAATAGGTTTAGATTGGTAAAATCCGGGAAAGGAGTGAAAATATTTTCAGATTTATTTCTTCAATTATACACAATTTTAAATATAATTCAACAAACCTTGTAAAATATTTACATCTTAGTAACAAAAATAACACTTTTTTTTAATTTATAACAATAATTTTTGCAACACACCAAAACGGTTAACTTGCACCAAAATATTTGCGCTATTTTTATTTTCTGCTAAATTCTTACATTTTACTAGACAATAACATTAAAACAACGATGTAGACATAATCTTATAATGATAATTATTATGTTACCATGATAATTTTGCACTTATTTTTATCACATATTTACTAACATTTTAACATAAGAATCATGTTAATAATTTGTTTAAAGCTGGAGAAATTTTATAATTCACCTCAAATTTTTAGCGTATATTTGAGGTTTTTACAAGAATTTAATGATGTTTATCACAAATTTAAACAAAATATATGTTAAATACATAAAAAATATTTACAAGAAAATACAGTTAGCTTAGGTAAAGGGATTACTGATTTTTTAGTAGGATTTACTTATAATACTTCGTTAAACTTGCTAACACGCCATAAATAATTTGTAGCTCATGGTTAGTTAAATCAGCTTTAGCAAAAATACTTCTTAATTGCCCCATGACCTTACCATTATGACCGTCTTTTAAAAAACCACAAGCTGTTAAATTAGTAGCTAAGAAAGTATAAAGGTTTTCCATTTGCTCTCTAGTTGGACGTGGATAGGTGCGCTCTTTAAAAAACTCTATATTTGAAGCTCTTAAGATACCTTGTCTTAACTCATAACTAAGAACCTGCACACTCATAGCAAGATTTAAGGAACTATAAGCACTATTAGCATCAATATTGATATGAATATCAGCTTTTTGCAATTCCTCATTAGTTAGACCAGTTCTTTCTCTACCAAATAAAATTGCTGCCTTTTGCCCAATACTTAAAGGCTCAAGCAATTTTTCGACTGCTTCTCTTGGCTGATATAATGGTAGTTCAATAGATCTTTGGCGAGCGCTAGTCGCTGCGATAAAGTTTTTATTTGCTACGGCCTCTTCTAATGACTTATAGATGCGAGCATTAGTTAAAATATCTACCCCTCCTTTAGCTAAAGCTTTCGCCTCGGAAGTTAAAATATCTTTAGTAGTTACCACACCTAGATTTTTTAGTCCCATAGTACACATAGCTCTAGCTGCTGATCCTACATTGCCTAAATGACTTGGTTCAACTAATATAATCTCAACATTATCCAGGAAGTCTAACTTATCCATTTAAACTATTCCTCAGCCTCATTTGGAATATCATGAATGATGGTCTTATTACGCATCTCATAACGAGCAATTTCTTTAAGTGCATAACGATATTCAATAAAACCTACCACATTAGTCATCATAGCAAGTTTAAAGTAATCTTGCGCTAATTGCTCTTTACCTTGTAACTGATGATACTTGCCTAAGTAGTAATATGATTCACATAAAGTCTCAGGGCGAGCTAACCCCTCTTTATTATTTAAAACACTCCCCCAGAACTTGTCCTCACTTACTTTATTGGTAATTACATCGATAATACCAAAGACCCAATCATTTTCTTTAGTTGCCTCAATAGTACCTCGGCGCTTTGATAAATTATCAATAGCCTTTGGATCTTTAGCAGAGGCCTCAACCATATAAAGCCATAACATGCGATGAGGATCTTGAGGTTTAGCATTATAATAAGTTAATAAGTCCTCTTTGGCCATAACTAACCTATTACCATATAAAAGTCCCATACCTCGGTAGCCTACTATCTCATCATTTGGTGCTAACTCAAGAGCTGCATCATAAGCCTCATAAGCTTCTTGAAACTTATTATCTGAAATATATAAATCAGCTAAATAGGCATAAATATATGGCAACTGATTATCAAGCTCTAAAGCTGTCATTAAGCTTAACTGAGCTATTAACGAAAGCCCTAAACGATCATATACTACAGCTCTAGCATATAAAAGCTCAGCTTTTTCACGGTTACTAGCGTCTTCTAAATTAAGCATACGAGCAAGACGAATAAGTTTTACCTGCTCAATGTTATTTAACACATATGGTACTTCAACTTTTACATAGTCAGGATTAATATGCTTATCACCACCTTGTGGTAAAGCACACCCAGCTAGAGAAAGCATAGCAACAACAGCCATTAACCCTGTTATTTTATTGAGCATAAAAATTCCTAATATCTAACTCACTCCAAAAACTTACGTTATATAATATAACTTTATCATAATTTTCGCTGTAAAAATTTACATAATCGAGACTAATTAATTACTAAATCACCAAAAAGATCATATTACTTAAGTATTTATGTAACAAAAAAAGAGCACATAGCATTATGTGCTCTTCTTAAGAGATAAATTATTTAAGTTAAGCCTCAGTAATTTCTTCCTGGTCTTTCTTAATTTCCATTGGAAGAAGATTTTCACGCTTAATCTTTAAGATTAATGGCCATGTTGAAGCTACATAGATTGAGGAGAATGTACCAAAGACAATACCAACAAATAACGCTAAAGAGAAGCCATAAATCATTTCACCACCAAAAATCATTAAGCTTACCACAGTAATTAAAGTAGTACCAGAGGTAATAATGGTTCTTGATAATGTTTCTGTTAAAGAAAGATTAAATAATTCTTCCATAGGCATCTTATGTAAGCGACGAGCATTTTCACGAATACGGTCAAATACTACGATCTTATCGTTTAGGGAGTAACCTAACACGGTAAGAACTGCTGCTAAGGTTGTTAGGTCATATTCTACTCTCGTTAAGGAAAATACACCTAATACAATAAACACGTCATAAGCAAGTGATATTATTGCACCTGATGCCATTCGCCACTCAAAACGTAAAGCAATATAAATTAATAACACCACAAGTGATACCACGATAGCAACAATACTACTTGTAACAAGCTCATCACCTACGGCAGGACCAACAAACTCAGAACGAGTAAGCTTAACTTGAGAATCTACACTACTGGCTGCGTTCATAACCTTAGCTGTAATAACATCTTGCTTATCACCTTCTTTTGGTTGTAAACGAATAGAAACATCTTTACTTGAACCAAAATGCTGCACCACAGCTGAGTCAATACCGTTCTTCTTTAAAGCTTCTCTTACAGAATCAAGTGCTGTATCTTTTGGGTAAGCAACCTCAATTACTACACCACCTGTAAAATCAAGCCCCCAGTTTAAGCCTTTAGTAGCTAATAACGCAATAGAACCTACTACTAGAATCACACATAACACTTCAACTGCATGTGCAATCTTCATAAAAGGAATTACTGTGCCTTTTTTAATTACTCTAAACACCTAACTCTCCTTAAATCCAAAGGGTCTTCATATTGCTACCACCACAAACAGCATTTACGATTGCACGACAAGCTGTTACCGAGGTAAACATAGAACTCGCTAAACCTATCATAAGAACAAGTGCAAACCCCTTAACTGAACCTGTACCTACCATAAAGAGAATAAATGCTACAAAGAAAGAGGTAATATTGGAGTCTGCAATTGTAGAGAAGGCTCTTTCATAACCTAAATTAATAGCTTGTTGTACACTTCGACCATTTTCGATCTCTTCACGAATTCTCTCAAAAATAAGCACGTTAGCATCTACCGCCATACCGATAGTAAGTACCACACCTGCAATACCTGGTAAGGTCATAGTAGCACCTGGTATCATTGACATTACACCTACTAATAACAAGAAGTTAAATATAAGGGCAATATTAGCAATCATACCAAACATACGATAGTAAACTACCATAAAGAGCATTAAGACACCAACACCATATAACATAGCATTAATACCACTATTGATATTCTGCTGACCAAGACTTGGCCCAATGTTACGTTCTTCGACAATCTGAATTGGAGCTATTAAGGCACCTGAGCGGAGTAATAATGCTAAGTTATGTGCCTCAGCTCGTGAATCAAGACCTGTAATACGGAACTTATTACCTAAACGAGACTGAATAGTAGCAACGTTAATAACTTGTTCAACTTTCTTAAATCTTGGCTTTTGGTTTGGAGCCTTTGACGCTTGGTTTCCATCATTTACAACTTTATATTCAATAAAGTTTGTAGCCATTGGTGAACCAATATGATCACGGGTGTAATCAGAAATAATTGAACCACCCTTAGAGTCTAAGCTAATATTTACCTCTGGACGACCGTTTTCATCAACACCACTCTTAGCATCAATAATATGATCACCTGTTAAAATAACACGCTTAGTTAATACTACTGGAATACCGTTCTTATCGTTAATTATTTCACGACCTGCCGGAATATTACCAGAAGCTGCTGCGCTAATATCTGTAGCCACATCTACTTCTCTAAATTCCAAAGTAGCAGTAGCACCTAAAATTTCTTTTGCACGAGCTGAATCTTCAATACCAGGAAGTTCTACTACAATTCGTTCAGCACCTTGTCTTTGAATTAATGGTTCTGCTACACCTAATTCATTAACACGGTTACGAATGATATTAATATTCTGATCAACAGCGTATGTTCTAATTTCTTTAAGCTTTTCAGGTTTCATAGTAGCAATAATTACAAAACTAGAACCTTGCTCATCAGTCTTAAATTCAAGCTCAGTATGCTTATCTTTTAATAATAAATAGGCACTATCACGAGTATTAGCATCACGGAAGTTTACGATAATAGCATTATCTTCAGTACGTGCGCCTGACAGACGAATCTTTTCTTGTCTAAGCTCTGTTCTAATATCCTGAACAGTCTGGTTAACAAGCTTCTTCATCGCCTCTTCCATATCAACTTCCATTAAGAAGTGTAAACCACCACTTAAATCAAGACCAAGCTTTAATGGTTTAGCTCCAATAGCACGAAGCCATTGTGGAGTTGCAGGAGCAAGATTTAACGCAACAATATATTTATCACCTAAATCTTTAATTAACTTATCACGCAATGCTAAACGTAATTCGTTAGCTGATCTATCAAAACGAACTAAAACTTGACCATTATTTACTTCAATCTTACAAGCTGGACAATCAGGAGTTACCTCAGCCTTGATTTTTTCAATATCTTGATCCTCTAGAGTTACACCTCTGGCTCCCATTATCTGAATTGCTGGGTCTTCACCAAAGAGATTTGGTAAAGCGTAAATTGCGCCAAACACAATTACTAAACAAATCAAGATATTTTTCCAGAGAGGATATTTATTTAACAAAATATACTCCTTGTTTATTTGAACTCTTAATTACTTACTAATACTTATAAAACTACTTCTTTGGTGCCTGGAACTGCTCAAAGGTTCCCTTTGGTAAAGCAGTAACTACGTATGCACGCTTAATCATAATTACGTTATTTTCATTAATCTGAATGGAAAGAATGCTCTTATCTTCACTTTCCTTTATAACACGACCAATGATACCACCGTTAGTTAATACCTCATCACCAACAGTAATTTGGTTAATTACTTGCTGAGCTTCTTTACGCTTTTTATTCTGCGGTCTTAAAACAATAAGATAAAAGAATAAAAAACCTACTACTAAAATAATAAGCATGGTGAAATCAGCAGCAGGAGCTGGAGCTTGTGAAGCACCCTGTGCAACATCATCGGCAAATGCAGTTGGGAAGAAATTCATATCTAACCTCAAATAATAAAATATAAAAAACTCCTGGCATTATAGCGAAAATTGAGTTATTTAGCACAAAATTTTAACTTTTTTATTACCTAAGCCATAATTCTAAGATAAAAAGTGTCTTTTTTAATTATCTGTTCTTGCTTTTAAACAAGAAAATACCTTAATATCATATGATATTAAGGTATTAAACTTTAAAGGATTTTTTAAAACTGCCACTATCTACCTTTAAAATGAGCAGTAATTTCTCCTAATAAAGAACTTGTTAAAAAAATTCTGTCAGCAGAATAAATATCATTTAATTCATACATCCCTTCACGTACTAAATAACCTAAAGCCTTATATCTTTCGATAACTACTTTACGCATAATGCCTGGCAAAATACCACATTCAACACTAGGAGTATAAATTACCCTACCAATCTGCCAAAAAATATTGGTTGTACAACCTTCAGCAATATAACCATCGGTATTTAAATAAATAACCTCATCATAACCTCTTCTTCTTGCCTCATAAAGCTCGAGCATATTACTCATATTAGATATGGTTTTATAACGAGTAATATTGCTTGTTGGGTTGCGTTTAGAGCGAGCCATGGTTAATTTAAAACCCTCTTTATACTTATCCTCAGCATATAAAATTGGCTGATAATCTATAAAAGACTTAGTATTAGGATAATCATCAACTACTACCATAAGTTTAATCGCCCCATTTTTAGGTCGATGCGTTACTACAATGTGGCTCACAGCTTCTTCTAAGCGTTGCAAGGTAAGATCACATTTAAAACCAAAATGCTCCACAGCTTCTTTAAGTCGTTTATAGTGCTCAGGTAAATACTCAGCACGCACTACATTTAATTCTTTATCAAAAACAACCTTTATCGCCTCATAAAGCCCCATACCATTGCAAATACCTTTGCTACAAGTAATTGGGTTTTCCACAAAACCATCATTTAAAATTTGATACATAAAGCCTTCCTTAGGGCTTTTACCTCTAAGATAAAATATTTTCTAAGCAAATTTTGACTAAAAATCAAAATTCCTGCCACCTTTGTCAGGTAAAATTGCCTTATTTAACACACATATTATTATTCTATTTCTCATAATACGATCAAAATCACTATTTTTGCTTAAACATTTATGACGTTTTTGAGAGTTAAAGAATCAAGAGGCTATCCTTTTAGTTTGCTTTCTTTGTTATATCTGTTTACTTTATTGGTTTTATGAGAGAAGTAAAAAAAATGAAGGGCTAAAATAAGCATATTATTTAATATATGCTTTTTTTAGCCACCCTAATAGTACTTATAGTTCAGAATTATGGTTCTTGCATGTTTACAAATACCAATAACCTATTAGCTATAATGGATAAATCTTAAAAAAATCTTCAGCAAATTTATCTAACGTTCCATTAGCGATATTATCTCTAATATCCTGCATTAGACGTTGGTAAAATCTTAAGTTATGAATGGAATTTAATCTTGCCCCTAACATCTCACCACACTTATCTAAATGATGGAGATAACTTTTTGAGAAATTTCTACAAGTATAACAGTCACAATGTGGATCTAATGGTGAGGTATCGTCCTTATACTTAGCATTACGAATCTTAACAATCCCCTCAGAAGTAAAAAGATGACCATTACGAGCGTTTCTAGTAGGCATTACGCAATCGAACATATCAACCCCACGTAATACACCATCTAAGATATCTTGAGGTTTACCTACCCCCATTAAATATCTTGGTTTATCTTCAGGCATCTTAGGTACAATAAAATCTAAAATTCTATGCATTTCAGATTTCTCTTCCCCTACTGCAAGACCACCAATAGCATACCCATCAAAACCTATTTTTAAGAGTTCAGTTAATGACCTTTCACGTAGTTCCTCAAAAGTGCTACCTTGAATAATGCCAAATAAATTATTTGGATTACCCAATCTATCAAACTCATCACGAGAGCGTTTAGCCCAGCGTAAAGATAATTCCATAGATTTTTTGGCAACATCATATGTAGCAGGGTAAGGAGTGCATTCATCAAAAATCATCACGATATCTGAACCTAAGGCATACTGCACCTGCATGGATACCTCAGGTGATAAAAATACTTTATCACCATTTATCGGATTATTAAAATAACACCCCTCTTCTTTGATTTTACGTAAAGCTCCTAAGCTAAATACCTGAAACCCCCCAGAATCAGTTAAGATAGGCTTATCCCATTGCATAAAATCATGTAAATCACCATGTTTACGCATTACCTCTGTACCAGGTCTTAACCATAAATGAAAAGTATTACCTAAGATAATATCAGCACCTATTTCATTTACCTCAACTGGTGATAAACCTTTCACGGTACCATAAGTACCTACTGGCATAAATGCAGGAGTTCTAACAACCCCACGAGCAAATTTAATCTCTCCTAAACGGGATTTCCCAAATTTAGCCTTAATATGAAACTCCAAAATTAGATCCTCTTAAACTTTTTATCGATTTCAGCTTCAGTTTCAGCATATTTATTTTTAGTAACATACATCGCATCACCATAACTAAAAAATTTATACTTATTTTTTACTGCATAGCGATACGCACTCATAGTATTAGTATAACCTGCTAATGCACATACTAGCATAATGAGTGTTGATTCTGGTAAGTGGAAATTAGTTACAAGAGCATCTACTAACTTAAATTTATAACCAGGATAAATAAAGATTGAAGTATATCCCTCAAAAGGTGCTAAAAATTTACCTTGTTCCAATGAAGCACAAGCGGCACTTTCTAAAGTACGCACAGAAGTAGTACCAACTGCGATTATCTTACCACCTCGTGCTTTAGCTTCATGAATCTTATCTACTACCTCTTGGGTTAGACGAGCATATTCTGAGTGCATATGGTGCTTATGAATATCTTCTTCTCTTACCGGCTGAAAAGTTCCTGCTCCAACGTGCAAAGTAACAAAGGCAATATCAGCACCTTTAAGCCGAATTAAATCTAATATACTATCATCAAAATGAAGCCCTGCTGTAGGGGCTGCCACAGCTCCCGGTTCCCTTGAATAAACAGTCTGATAACGTTCCTTATCTGCATTTTCATCAGGTCTATCTATATATGGAGGTAATGGTACATGACCAATTTCATCTAAAATATCCAGGATTTTTTTATCACAGGTAAATTCGATAATAAATAAATCACCTTCTCTTCCCACCATAGTGGCCTCATACCCCTTATCAAAGAGTAACTTAGCCCCCTGTTGTGGTGACTTGGAACACTTTAAATGAACTGATGCTTTATGATCATCAATTAAACGTTCAATGAGGATTTCAAACGCCCCACCTGTTTCTTTATTACCATATAATCTTGCTGGAATTACTTTAGTATCATTAAATACTAGTAAGTCTCCTGGCTTTATAATGTCAAGAATATCACAGAATTGACAATCAAAACGTTTCCCAAAATGACCGTCTAAAAACAGCATACGACAATCAGTACGTCTTTCAGAGGGATACTTAGCAATTAAATACTTAGGTAAGCGGAAATTAAAATCCGACTTAAACATAATAAAAACCTATTAAAATAATTAGGAAATAAATTCATGCAACTTATCTAGCCATAAAAAGGAGCTAAGTTAAGTTACGCCATATCTTTATTCACAAACTTAAAAATCTAAGAATCCTACGTTTGGCAAAAATCCTGCTAAGCCTTATAACTCAAGGGGTTGGCTAAAATAATTTTGAAATTTATAAATGTTTTATAAATTTATTTAAATTTCTTACAAACAAACGTTGACATATCTCACATTTTTAGTATAATAAGCGCGTTCATTAGTCCTTTAATTTGTCCTTTATTTATGTGACAATTTACATTCATGATTTCGTGAAATTTGTTCACTAAAGGAAAATTTTTAGTCAGTCTTTCTAGGCTGACTTTTTTTTACTTATTTATCTTTTAATTCCTAGTAAATTTAAGAACTAACAAGTTCGCTATATAAGGTATCACAAAGTTACCATTTTATAAACATTTAATTTTAACTTTCTCCAATTAAACGAACTAATCAAATAGTTTATGGTTATTTTATATACAACACAAAAGATTTGAGGTTGTGATTTTTACCCTAAAAAAAAGCGATGCAACATTGTGCATCGCTTAAACTATTACAAGCTAATATTATGTACGGTTATACTTAGCTGTTCTTCTAAACGCCTTTTCCTGCTGATCGAAGAGATAGCAAGCTTCAGCTGGAATACCAACTTCTAATGAATCAGAAGTGTCTACAGGGATTTCAGAAGCAGCTTTTACAGTAAAGTCTTCACCATCAACATCCATATAAACAAAGCTTTCAGCACCTAAGTGTTCTGCTACCTGTACAATACCTGATAAACGGCTAGAAGCATCTGGATGATCGATTGGCACTAAGTGTTCAGGACGAATACCTAATTCAACCTTATCACCAACGCTAGCACGGCGAGCATCAACACATGCAGTAATAACATCACCTGTGTTGAGCTTAACACGACAACGTTCTTCACCAATTTCTACTAACTGCCCCTTTAAGAAGTTCATCTTTGGAGAGCCAATAAAGCCTGCTACGAACTTATTCTGTGGGTTATGGTAAAGTTCAAGTGGAGAACCGAACTGCTCTAAGTTAGTTTCTGCAGAATCCTTAAGTGGGCTTAATACAACGATTCTGTCTGCAAGGGTCATAGCTTCAACCTGGTCATGTGTTACATAAATAATAGTTGAATTTAATTCCTTGTGTAACTTAGCAATTTCAATACGCATCTTTACACGTAATGCAGCATCAAGGTTTGATAATGGTTCATCGAATAAGAATACATCAGGTTGCTGAACGATAGAACGACCGATAGCAACACGCTGACGCTGACCACCTGATAATGCCTTTGGCTTGCGATCCATTAAAGCTTCAAGACCAAGGATTTGAGCAGCCTTGTTTACACGCTTTTCAATAGTGTCCTTATCGAACTTCTTTAATTTAAGACCAAATGCCATATTTTCACGTACATTCATATGTGGATAAAGTGCGTATGACTGGAACACCATACCAACACCACGATCTACTGGAGGAACATCGTTCATGTACTTACCACCGATAAGTAATTCACCATCGGTAATATCTTCAAGACCAGCAATCATACGTAAAAGTGTAGACTTACCACAACCAGATGGACCTACGAACACAATGAATTCGCCATCTTTAATATCGAGATTAATGTTACGTAAAGTATCCTTTAATAGGGCAGGATTATAATTCTTTAATACGTTTGTTAAAGTAACTTCAGCCATTTAAAGCTCCGCAATAATCAAAAAAATCTTAAGTATAGTGGAAGGAACTAACCTTCCACTGTGTTTTTATTAACCCTTTACACCACCAGCGGTCAAACCACCAACTAACCAACGCTGTGCTAATAAGAACACAATAGTAATTGGTAAACCTGACATAACAGCTGCTGCTGCAAAGTCGCCCCACAATTTATTCTGCGAAGCTAAGTACTGCTGAGACCCAACAGCTAAGGTGTAGTTATCTGTATCATTTAACAAAATACTTGCTACTGGAACTTCAGTAATAGTACTGATAAATGAAAGAATAAATACTACTGCAAGAATTGGTACTGATAATGGTAATAATACCAATCTAAATGCTTGCCATGGAGTTGCACCATCAATTGCTGCAGCTTCTTCCAAAGATGCATCAATAGTTTCAAAGTAGCCTTTGATTGTCCATACATGAAGTGCAATACCACCCATATATGAAAGGATTAGACCACCGTGTGAGTCAAGACCAAAGAATGGCATGTAGTGACCGATGTTATCAAATAATGCATAAATAGCGACTAACGCAAGTACTGCAGGGAACATCTGGAAAATAAGCATGCAGTTAAGGATAAAACTCTTACCCTTGAAATTTAAACGAGCGAAAGCGTATGCGCTAGTGGTTGATAACAACACTATAAACGCAGAGGTTATAAAGGAAATATAAATTGAGTTCCATAACCACTTAAGCACTGGGAATGGTGGTAAAACTTCCTTACCATTAGCATCAATATATGAAATATTAAATGCTAATTTCCAGTGGTCTAAAGTAAGCGAATCAAAACCAGGGAAGAATAATCCCCAAAATGAATCGGTTACGTTCACTGCAAAGTTACCCTCACGGAATGAAATCATGATAACCATGTAAAGTGGGAACATGATTGAGAGGATAAATAACCACATAATAGCGTGGGTAATCGCCACACGATATTTTATTGATTTTGGTTGAACAATAGCCATCTTTATTAATCCTTAGCTGACATCTTTGAGAGCTTTAAGTTAATTACAGACAACGCACCTACCAATACGAAAATAGTAGTTGCTATTGCAGAAGCAAGACCGTAATCGTTACCACCTGCACCACCTTCAAACGCTAAACGGTAAGTATATGATACAAGTAAGTCTGTTGCACCAGCCATAGAAGCTGTAGTACTACCTTCTTCTGGGAGGAAGTCAGGACCACCATTAGTGAGCAACATAATTAACACAAAGTTATTGAAGTTGAACGCAAATGAAGCGATAAGTAACGGAGTTAATGGCTTCATAAGAAGTGGTAAAGTAATCTTAAAGAAGTTCTGGAATGGATTTGCACCGTCCATAGCAGATGCCTCGTAAAGATCATCAGAAATAGACTTTAATAGCCCCATGCAGAGAATCATCATGTATGGATAACCTAACCATGCATTAACGATTAATAACATTGCACGAGCAAGACCTGGTTCATTGAACCAATCTGGCTTAATACCAAAGAAGAAGTCTAAGAGCTTATTAATTTCACCGAAGTTTTCATTAAATAACCCCTTGAACACAAGGATAGAAATAAATGAAGGAACAGCGTATGGTAAAATTAAAAGAACTCGATAGAAACCTCTACCCTTGAGGAATTCCCATTGGGCAAAGCAAGCTAACACCATACCGATAGCAAGTGTAATAAACACTGTACCAGCCGCAAAACATACTGTCCATACGAAAATCTTAATGAATGGTTCAGAAATATTTGGATCGGTAAAGATTCTCTTGAAGTGATATAGACCTACGCCAACACGGAAACCAGGAGTGTAATTCTCACCTACAAAATCACCAGTTTCATCGCTTACGTATCTGAAGTAACCAGCTTCATAATCAGGAGCAAACAATCTTTCTTCTTCAGTATCAAATAAAAGATATTTATCCTTCATAGTTACACCGTTAGCAAGAATCTTTTCATTAATCTTCTTGAATTTTTTCTTAACGGCGCTGTAATTTCTCAAGTCTACCGGAGATAATTCATAGTTACCAAGCTTAACCTTAGTTAACTTTAGGTAATCACGAAACTCAATCTTACACTTAATACCGCATGATGGAGTTGGAGCCACATCCACCTTATTCATGTAGAAAACTTTCTGCTTAGCTTGCATAGCTAAGTTTGGTTTCTCTTCAAGCATCTTGTTTGAAATTAACTTGCTTGGATCAGAAGCATAAATTTCAACAGGAGTAACTGTACCATCAGGTAAAGTTTGAGAAGGTTTAGTTAATACTAAAGAATAATTATCGTTATCACGCTTTACTAAATCGAAAGCAAAATCCCCACCAGGTATACGGTAGGTCTTTTCTGCATGGTAATTCCATGCGCGCTCAATCGTAAATAGATTCTTTGCAGAATAGTTTGTAAATGAAATATAAATTGTGTACACCAAAGGGAATATAATGAACACCACCATACCTGCCACACCAGGGAAGATATAACGATGAGGATATAACCCCTTCATACCAAATGTTAGCAATCCAGCAATAATCACTATTGCAAAAAGAATCGAGAATGCATATTGTCCGTCTCGAGCTAATCCTATTACAAAGACTGCACCAAGAACAAAGACGATTAACAATATCAATGCCTTAAGCACTAATGAGCTAGGTGAGCCTGTGGAAGAAGCACCGTTTCTGGTAGCTCCCTTATTTTTTTTGAATTCCATGCTATAACCCTAATAATCCTATCATTAAATTTAGCTTGTAATATTGTAACAAACATTAGTCTATTACAAATAAGAACTTTAATATTAAACATATTAAAGCTCTTATTTCTAATATTGGGAATTCCCCCCATTTCTGGGGGGAATCCGAACAGTAATTACTGTTCAATACGCTGTTCAGCAGTTCTTAAAGCATCTTCAAGAGACTGACGACCAGTTGTTGCATTCTTTAATGCTGTCTGGAATGAAGACCAGAAACGGTTCATTTCAGGAACGCTTGGCATTGGGTCACCGTTAGTAGCATTTAAAGTAGTAGTCTTAACACGAATACCGTTTACTGGATCCTTTTCAAGAACTTCTTCGTATGACTTAAGAGCGGCAGCACCTAATGGCTTGTCTGCGTTCATTTCAGCAAGACCTTCGTTAGTTAATAAGTAGTTTTCAATGAATTCCTTAGCTAAGTCCTTATTAGGAGATGCTGCGTTAATTGTCAAACCCTGAACACCAACGAATGGACGAGCTGGTTTGCCTGCTAAACTTGGAAGTGGATTTACAGAGATATCCATCTTCTTAGTATCGTACTGACCCCATGACCATGGACCATTGATGATACAAGCAACCTTATCCTGAGTGAAGTTAGATTCCATTACACCGTAATCAACACCCTTTTCAATGTTCTTGTTCTTAACTAAATCTACTAAGAACTGAACACCCTTCTTAGCACCTTCGTTATTAACACCAGAATCCTTAACGTCATAACCGCCAGGAATCTTCTTGAATGCATAACCACCATTAGCAGCAATTAGAGGATATGTGAAGAATGGATTGTTGTAATCCCACATAATTGCACGCTTACCTTCAGCCTTTAACTTTTCATCTAATGGAATAAGTTCTTCGAAGGTCTTTGGAGCGTCTTTAACAATCTTCTTGTTACAGATTAGAGCAACAGCTTCGATTGATACTGGGTACCCCCAATACTTACCATCAACTTCCATAGCCTGCCAAGAAACGTCCTGGAACTTAGCCTTAGTAGCTGCGCTTGGTTCAATTGGATGTAAAAGACCAGCCTTTACCCATTCACCAAAACGGTCATGAGCCCACATGAAAATATCTGGACCATTACCAGTAGCAGCAGTCTGCTGGAACTTAACTTCTACCTGATCAGGATGGTTTACAGTTACCTTAACACCAGTAGCCTGTTCGAACTTCTTACCTACCTTAGCAATACCATCATATGACTTATCACCATTAACCCAAATAGTAAGCTGACCTTCTTCAATTGCAGCCGAAGCCACCTGAGATAAACCAAATGCTGCTAAACCTACAACGGTTGCTAAAATTGTCTTCTTCATTAGTCAAATCCTTAAAATTATCATATTACGCACATTGACAGCTCAAAAAACTTAAACTACTAACGTGCTTGTTTGTAGTGACTTGTTTTCCCACCTCATCGGTAAAACTTCCTACTCACCGTACTCTCTAGTAAGAAACTAAATCAATGAGTTTCACCGCAAGTCTGCGACCAGTACGTTGCAAACGTATTCTTTTGCTATTTTTTGTTATTATGCAGCTAACAATCTAGTTTTATCGGCATATTTCACAACCTTAAGAGGTTAATAACCTTTAACACTGATTGCTAAAACAATTTAATAATATTCCAAAAAATAAAAAACTACTTAAAAATTTTAATTATTTTTCTACGTATATCATATTTTTGCGTTAATATGAGAGCTATGTCGCGTTATATTCTGAAATGAAAATGTTTTCTTATTTAAAAATTTGTAATATTTTTTTACTTTGTTTAGTAGCTTCTTAACTTTTAGCAAAGAGCTTCTTTGGATTAAGTAAAATCATCATTAACATTTTCAAGAAGCTTTTTCTCTTTCGTACAAACGCTTACAACGCTATTGTAACATAATTTTAATATTTTACAGACTTAACAAGTGAATTATGGCGTTTTTTTTGTTTTATATTCTTAAAATCTTCTAATTATCTTGTATTTACTGCAAAAAGTTCCCATCTAATTTATTTCTTAAAGATGAAAACTTACACTAAATATTCTATAATATAATCCATAGCTAAAAAAATAACCGATAACTCAATTATTGCTTTATATTTTTGAGGAAAAACATGAATATTCAAAACTACTTCACATATAAAGACGAAGTATCGCGCACTATAAGTTGGGGACATTGGTTTCTCTTCTTAAATATTTTCCTCGCTCTTTTAATTGGTTGTGGTTATTTATACGACACTCCTAAGCCTTCTACAGGTCTGGGCTTTTTTTACCTTGTTATTAGTTGGTTGGGTCATTTTAGTAGTATTGTTTTCATTGTCTATTTAGTACTATTTTTTCCTTTAAGCTTTATTGGTTCTTTAAAATACTATCGCATAATCTCCATAGTATTATCAGTTTTGCTCTTTTTGGTACTGTTAATTGATGTTAAGCTTTACCAAGCTATAAAAATTCATATAAGCTCCTCAGTACTAGATTTATTTATTGACCAAGAAGGTTTTTCCACAGGACTTAATTTTAACTTTCTTTATATTGCAACTCCTATTTTGCTAGGTATTGAGATATTTTTCTCCCACCTTTCTTGGAAACATATCTATTTACATCGCTACCAAAAACTTACTTACTTTTTTTCCTCTTTGTTTTTAATTTCTTTCTTTTCAACTCATGTGCTTCATATTTGGGCAAATGCTTATAAATATGTACCAATTACCATCCAAAAAACCCTCTTCCCAGCATACTACCCTATGACAGCTAATACCTTCCTAGCTGAACACGGTTGGATACATGTAGTTGAAAATGAAACTATAGAACGCAAAGATAATTTAAACCTTGAAAAAATCAATTACCCTTTAGAAACTTTAAAGATTACCCCTTATAAAAAGCCATACAATGTTTTATTAATACTTATCGATGGGTTAAGTGCTAATTTTGTTACAGAAAAGTACATGCCAAACCTAACCAAATTCGCCAAAGAGCATGATTCCTACTTAAATCATTACATAGGATCTGATGACTCTTACTCTAATGTTTTTGAATTAACATACGGGCTACCTGGGCAATACTTAAGCTTAATTCAAGAAGAGCATGTACCACCAGTACTTGTTACTGAAATGCTTCAGCAAGATTACAAAATCAAGAGCTTTATTACTGCCAACTCCCCTCAAAAAGCTGAGCATTATGCACAAAGTAATGGTGTACGTACCACATCTATTAGCTCCTATCCAACTGATGTAGCTGTAATTAGTGCTGCTAATAATTGGCTTACCACCTGGTCTGACAGACCACAGCTTACCGTAGTAAGCCTCAATAGTCCTGATACTTTAGATCAAGAACGTAATGCTCCACTAAATTTTGTACCTCAATTAACAACGCAAGAATTAAAAGATCAGCTCTATCCTAATGAGGCGCTCTTGCTTAATAGATATTATAACTGTTTATGGAATCTTGACTTCAAGTTAGCCGAACTAATAGCAACTTTAAAAGATACTAAACAAGATGTTAATACTGTAATTATTATCACCTCTACTAAAGGCTTTAATTCAACTCTTGAGGCACATAAAGATTATTCACGCCAAAATTACCATGTACCTCTTATTATTAGCTGGCCTAATGGTGCTGCTAATGGTCAAATTACTGCACTTTCAAGTTCACAAGATATCGCCCCTACCCTACTTAAAGAAGTCTTAGGTGTTAAAAATAATATTAATACTTATTCAACAGGGCAAAATCTACGTGAATTAACCAATCGTGATTGGATTTTGAGTGGTAATAAGAATGAAATTCATATTATTAGTCTAGATCAAACT
The DNA here is from genome assembly GCA_944393045.1 of uncultured Succinivibrionaceae bacterium. GTDB lineage: Bacteria > Pseudomonadota > Gammaproteobacteria > Enterobacterales > Succinivibrionaceae > HGM20899. The sequence goes on from CALXYT010000012.1 coordinate 41,898, forward strand.
ACTGTATTTGATAAGCATGGTAATGCAGTGTTATATTCATCTACGGAAGATAATAAGGCACCTCAGAATACTAATATGTCTACGCTAATAAAAGCTATGAAACTACTTAATAAGTTTAAAGAAAATAATTAAATCCTTTCCTCTTATCCCCTTAAGGACTCTTAAGGGGATAAAGTTATTGATTTAATAATCCTTGATAGAAATTTCTTTTAGTAACGATTCTTCCCATTTGCGCTTGCATCTTTAACACGGCATTTTTTTCACTACACTTACGAATAGCTTCTCTTGCATTATTTAATGCTAAATCCCATTGTCCCTTATACTCATAAACTGAAGTGTTTAACTGATAAAGCGAGCAGACATCATTTTCCAAGCGATAAATTTTCATTAATAACTCATTAGCAACAATAGAATATTCTTCACGGTTTATACGTTTTAATATTCTTTCAGCATGATTGTAGTCTTTGTTTTCTACATAAGTTGCTGCAAGATTTATCATTATTACCGGGTTTTCGCCGATACTTTCAATATGCTTATTTAAATACGCTATAGCATTGTTATGTTGCTTAAGTCCAAGCAATATATCGCTCTTAGTATCAATAACAAATAAATTTTTAGGATAAGTTTTTTCAATTAGTTCAATAACATCTAACGCCTCCTGATATCTTTTTAACTCAAAAAGCGCCAAAGCTTTTTTGTATAAAGCACCATAATTGCGAGCATTACGAGCAAGACTAGTATTAGCAATTTGTAAATTATAAGTTGGAGAAGTAGAACTATAACGCACCTCTACCCTACTTTTAGCAAAACTAAAATCAATGCTTTCATAATAGGCCTTTGGGCTAAATTGTCTTGCTCTATTTTCTGCCTCAGCAACACGCTTTTGTGTTAAAGGGTGGGTCATAAACATCTCAAAAGCAGGATTTATTTTCTCGCCTAGAGATTGTAAAACACGCATCATATCACTCATACCATAAGGATTGAAATTGGCACGATATAATAAATCAATCCCTAATCTATCAGCCTCATATTCATGCTCTCTAGTATAATTTATCCTTGCTTGCTGCAGACCGCCAATAGCTGTTGCCACGCTTGCCATACCAGCAGCAGGATTTATGATTGACAAGATTATCCCGCCTATAATACCTGCTATACCAAGATTACTTGCAGCTTGCATCTGCTCCATCATTCTCGCAAGATGTCTTTGTGTTACATGGGTCATTTCATGCGCTAGCACTGAGGCTAATTCACTCTCACTTTCACTTACTAGAAATAACCCGCTATGAACCATTATTTTCCCACCAAAAAATGCTGCTGCATTTACTGTTGAGTCGTTGGTAATAAAAGACTCAAAAGGATAATGCACGCCTTGAGCTTTAGTAGCAAGGCGTCCTACAAGACCATCTAAATATTTTTGTAATACAGGATCGTAAATTATCGGTAATTGCGAACGAGCGGCGGTGATAAAATAAGCCCCTAAATCTCGTTCCTTTTCAATAGAAAGAGCTTGCACCCCAGCTGTACCTAATTGCAGATTATCCATCGCAATAGCACTACTGAAGCCTATATACCCATATAGCATTACTATTAGAGCTAGCGACTTTTTGCATTTAATCATCTTAAAAAACCTTTTACTTGATAAATTTTGCTCTTAAGACCTTTCTTTTATCATTTGCTTTTTGGTATTTAAATTTAATTTCAAATAATACTCTACTTTGATAGTTTATAAGCCTTATAGTTCATTGCCTTAAAGAGTAACGTTAAGATTATAGCTTATATTCTCTATGGCTTGAATGAGAATTTTACCTACCTAAAAGCTTACTTATATTGCTACATTTTCCATAACTTTACTAAAGATTGCTAAACATATTAAAGATGTACACTTTAATTTACGCTCCCTCTATGCTAAAATTTTCGGTAAGTATTTAACACTATAATGACCTCTTTTTAAAAGCAAATGTCAAAATATAACTCTCCTTATACGGATAAATTGGTTTATAAACAATATGTTTGAGTTTTTCAAAAACTTCTATCAGCGAAACTTATCTCGCCCAGAAGCTGCGATACTTATCTTGCAGTTTGTTACTATCTTTATCATTATATACTTTTTTTCATCAATCTTCGGACCATTACTTGCAGCTTTAGTACTAGCCTTTATGCTAGAGCGCCCGGTATCATTCTTAGTTAAACATGGGACGTCTAGATTAAATGCCACTATTCTAGTTACCCTTTTATATCTTGCTATTGTAGCAAGTATCGTCTTGGCAGTTATCCCCCCAGCTGTAGCGCAGCTCTCAAAAATTGCCCAAAACATTTCAACTGCTATTAACAATGAATATGATAATAAGAATGTAATAAGTTTAAGTGAAGATTCTACTATCCTAGTTCCTCCTACTAATGCCCAAGAGCCTTTAGTTAATAAAGAAATGGCTAATATTAAAGATATGCCAAACGATGCTCCTCTTGACACTAAGGTGTATGATGCAAGTGTTAGTACTTTACCTATTGAAGATAGCAATAAAGAAATACCTACCCAACCTCTTTCACCTGAGAATAAAATCGAAACTGATGTTGCTATTAACTGGATTATGCAAAATATTAATAAGGTAAAAGAAAAATTACCTAGCGCTTACCATAATCTTATTACCCAAGAGCAGCTTCATGAATTTGTTAAATACTCCAAAGGGCAAATAAAAAATTGGATTTCTCCTATTTTAACCACCCAGCTAGCACCATTTATTATGGATACCATGACAGCACTTATGTACCTTATTATTGTGCCAATTTTCTCTTTTTATATGCTTAAAGATAAAGTTAAGCTCTTAAAAACTACAGGGCATTATTTCTCTAACTATAATAGCGTAACGATATTTTGGCAGGAAATAAATAAACAAGTATCGCAATACTTAAATGGTAAATGTATCCATGTTCTCATTATTTCCTTTATTAACGGTTTAGCTTTTTGGTTATATGGACTTAACTATGCCTTAATTCTAGGTATTGGGGTGGGGTTAAGTGTTATTATTCCATACGTAGGTGCCGTAATTATCTCTGTACCATTTTTAATTATTGCATTTTTGCAGTATGGACTAAGTACTGATTGCATGTGGATTATTGGTATTTATCTGGTAATTCAGCTAATCGATAGCTATGTGATAACTCCAATGCTATTCTCGGAAACATTAAATCTTGATGCTTTCTCTATTTTAGTAGCCATTATAGTCTTTGGTGGTATTTGGGGATTTTGGGGAGTGGTTCTTGCCATACCTTTAGCTACTTTTGTAAAAACAATTGTAAATCTCTGGCCTACTACCGTCTCGAATGTTAAAGAACTTACCAAAGAGTAAGCTAAAAACAAGAAAAGAAGGAATTCATTCATTTATTCCTTCTTTTCTTACTCATGAAAAATCGTTAAGTACTACTTACCATTTCACCTTGCATACCATTTAACACCTCACAAACTAAACGTCTATTGATACGTTTTTTCGCCTCTAGTGCTAAAGTATCAATTTTTTGTAAGGCATCTAAGCAATTAGGCATATCTTTTAACTTATGAACTATTTCTTTAGCCAAATTACGAGGTAATACCCCACCTCTTAATTCCTCACGATAAATCAAAATATCTTCCATAGATTCATACGTAAGTTCTTTAATACCCAAAGTAATACCACTTTGTAAACGAGTTACTAGCTCATTTTTTAAAAAACCACCTTCAGAAGGTAGATTATGGGAGGTAACGATAAATAGCCCCTCCCCTTTACTTATCCAGCGGTTATATAAACTAAATAACTCTGTTTCCCAATCAGAATTTCCAGCTATAATATCTATATTATCTAGACATATCACCTGAAAAGTCTCAACCTCTGCTAAAAAAGACACAGGGTTGTAATCTAACCAATCGCCTAAATTTAAGTATATGCTAGCCAAACCGTTTTTTTGTGAAGAGCGAGTTACAGCTTTAAGTAAATGCGATTTACCAGTACCTCGCATGCCATATAAATAAACAAAATTCCTACTTTGAGTTAAATCAGAAGATAATATATTAGTTATGCATTTATAGGCAATCTTATTATTATCAGCGACAAAAAAACTCTCTAAGGTCTCCTCATCAGGAGAACCCATAAACATCTCTAATGGAACTTGAAAGTTTTTTTTCAAGTAGTTCAACAAGCACCTCGTTATTCGGTTAAACCACCACCAGTCCTAAGTTTCTTATTAGGATCTGGATACTTATTCTTATTTAAATTATTGTTTTTCTCAGTTATAGATTGTTGGTCTATATTATATTGTATCTGTGCTGGAGTTTCATTATTTACCCCCAATTTTTTTTGCTCATTGCCAGTATTGTTTAGATCTTGTGTATTATTAGCATCATTTATATTATTTGTTTCTTCCTTTGGAGGTGCTATATATTCCCCTACCATTCCAGTTGAGGTATATATCTCTGGAGAAACCAACTGTAATTGTGGATAAAGCGCTAATCTCTCTGTTGGCACTTCTGAGGCACCATGTGTTAAATTAAACACCACATCAGCGCCTTTCATATCTACAATCTCAACAGCTGTAAAACCTAAAGTTAATAAACTTGTTTTTACTGCTACCACATCTGAAAAAGTCTTAAGATTTCGCACTAAAATCTGATAGTGACTTGCATCGATTACACCTAATGATAAACTTGAGGTATCGGTAAAACCTACAGCTACCACATCATTATTACCTATCCTCATTACAGGATTAGACATAGGTTTTGCCATAAGAGCTTGACGCAATTTATCATAAAAGGCTGTGATAATTTCTTCATCATTACCAGTTATAGCACCGGTATCAAGCTCTTTGCCTGAAGCTATATTAATAATATGGTAAATTAAACGCAATTCATTATCGGCACAAAATAACATAATGCTAGTAGCAAGACCTTGAGAATATCTTGCTGATGCCTTAGTTATCTTATCTACTGAACCGCGCATTACATCTGAAACTGTTATATTTTGAATATCATCTAAATCAAGCATTGGATATAATAAATTTACCCCAATATCTTGACCTTTTCTAATAAATTTCTGGGAAAATAAATCGATATTACTACTTGAGGAAATTATCTTGACATCTTGAGGAGCCATATTGTGATTAACACTTGCTCCAAATTCTGTTTGTGGAGTTAATCCTTGCTCATCAACTACAATAGGCTTGATATGCTCAAGGACATGAGTTCCCATAACCATCCATACAACTAATGGATCGCGTAGCCCATTCCACACTACTATCTGACCATTTTCAAATAACTTTCTAACTTCTTCTTCCCCAAAAGTAAGCTCTATTTCATCATCACCAAGGTTCTCTTCAGTGATTAGACTACTAATATCAACATTAATATTATCAGGACTTGTACCACCTTTACTAATTTCATTTATTAAAAGAATAAAAGCCTGGTGATATGCTTTATCAAAATCCCCATCAAAAGGTACTTTATAAGTATATGATTTTATAAGGTGTTCATAAGGAGACATGACTTTAGGAGTATTATTGGTAGGAAGTTTGGATTCTTGAGCTACTGTTTGCTGAGGTTTTGAAGCGGTATTATCTGAATTTTGAGCAATATCATTTTGCGCTAATACAATAGAAGGTATTAAGCTTGCTAAAAACATAGACATTTTACATAAATTCATAACAATACACCTTTAATTCGCCAGAAATTTTCATCTTACCTTGAGCTATTACATTTTATACTATAATCTAACATAAGAAGAACTAAAGATAAAACCTCATAAAAGCTCAAGCTTTAAAATTAAGTATTTTATCGCAAAATAACACTAAACAATTAACAATATTTACAAACCTAGCAAATATAACATAAAGCTTTATCCTTTCATTAAAATGTTATAATTATTTATACCATGCTAAACTTATATAGAAACTTCACGAGAAGATTAAGTTTAAACGGTAGTTCAAACTTGACAATTTTATGATATAAAGCATATAATTGCGCAAAAATTTAGCAGTCTATCTTGCTAAAATTAAGTAGCGATATTCTTTATTTATTCTACTTAGAAACATGCTAAAAATTCTCAAATTTCATCACCAATAATGAGGTTATCCCATAATGGATCAACAGAATAAACAACAGTTAAGTTATAAGGATGCAGGTGTAGATATCGATGCAGGAAATGCACTTGTTAACAACATTAAAAGTGTTGTAAAAAAGACTACTAGAAAAGAAGTTATGGGTGGTCTTGGCGGTTTTGGTGCTCTTTGTCGCATTCCAACCAATTATAAGAAGCCTGTATTAGTATCTGGTACTGATGGTGTTGGTACAAAGCTTCGTTTAGCTATAGATTTTAAGAAACATGATACTGTTGGTATAGATCTTGTGGCAATGAGTGTAAACGATCTTATCGTTCAAGGTGCGGAACCATTATTCTTCCTTGATTACTATGCTACTGGTAAGCTTAATGTTGATGACGCTACTAAGGTAGTAACTGGTATTGCCACTGGTTGTGAAATGTCTGGTTGTGCGTTAATCGGTGGTGAAACTGCTGAAATGCCTGGTATGTATCATGGCGATGACTACGACTTAGCAGGTTTTGCTGTTGGTGTAGTAGAAGAAGATGAAATCATTGATGGTTCTAAGGTTTCAGTAGGTGATGCTATTGTTGCTATCGGCTCTTCAGGTCCACACTCTAATGGTTATTCACTTATTAGAAAGATCCTTGAAGTTTCTCATGCTGATCCGATGAGTAAGCTTTCTGACGGCAGAACTCTTATCGATGCTTTATTAACTCCAACTAGAATTTACGTAAAGCCAATTCTTCAGTTAATGAAAGAATGTCAGATTCATGCTTTAGCTCATATCACTGGCGGTGGTTTCTGGGAAAACATTCCACGTGTATTACCTGCTAATACTAAAGCTGTTTGCCATAGCTCAAGCTGGCAGTGGCCTGAAGTATTTGCATGGTTACAAAAGAATGGTAACGTTGATACCCACGAAATGTACAGAACCTTTAACTGTGGCGTAGGTATGGTTGTTGCCCTTCCAAAAGATCAAGCTCAAAAAGCTATTGAAGTATTAACTGGTTGCGGTGAAAAAGCATGGGTTATTGGTTCAATTGAATCTCAAGCACAAGGCGAAGAACAAGTAGAAATTATCGATTAATAGTTGTTTGACTAAAGAATAATTTAAGACCAAAAAGGCAATCTGAGTTTGTGAAAATCTTTCTGTAAATAGAAAAACATCCTGAGAATTTTTTAAGCAGTGACCTTCCGGTTACTGCTT
>CALXYT010000013.1 GCA_944393045.1 uncultured Succinivibrionaceae bacterium
TAGATTTTAAATTTTTTGAGAATGCCTTATATCCCCATAGCTAAAGCTTGGGGCTTTACGGCTGGGTTTGGTAAATACAATTCATCACTTAATAAATAAGCAATAATTTATCCAGTACGCTCAGCAAAGCGTAATCTATTGCCTTATTTAAGATTTTTATATGAAAACCTTAATCAAATAAAAAGATTACAGAAGTTATATGTTTTCTGACAATATTCGTGCTTCTTAGCATGTTCCCCCCTAAAAATCTCATTATTTTAAAAATACTTAAATAAACTATTAAATATTTTAAAATGCTCAAGGATTTGCATGATTTCCCTATGAACTTACCTGTATGTATTTTTGTTTCTTAAGAAACAGATAGAGAGAAGAGTCTATATGATTCATATGGGAATAAAAAATCTTATAATATCACAGTAGTATGCAATTTCTTTTTATGTTCTGAAATTACCTCATAGAACTTTATGCCTGGAATGTAGATAATGAATTTTTTTCAGACTCTATTCTGACAACTCTTTATATATAAGAATGAGTACTTAAGTTCTTAATTTACCTATGACTTTTTCTTTTCTATAAAAAAGCAAGCTTAATTTAACTTACTCCAAGACATATTTACAACTAAGATACCACAAGCTTAAATTTACAGAACCAATGCATTTAAATCTTTTGCTCTATAAGTATTGCTAAAGTGTCTAATGTAAGCAGATAAAAGGCCTGCAACTTTTAGGGAGATTCCAATCCCCTTAGACATACATTTTTTCCAAAAATTTTCCCAAACACTCTCTTAAAAAAAATTCACACTCTTATATGCATATTCTTATAAACTTTCTGCGTAGAATTCAGCTTTATGCGCCTGCTTATTTGTATCACGTGGATCTTTAACTCATTATTCCCCCAGTCAATTTCTAAGGGGGACGATATTAAAGACAAATATAACGGTAAATTGGGAGAACTTTAACTAAAAAATTGGGAAAATAAAAAATAGAGCTGGATAATGCGAGATACTGTTAGGCTAATATAGAGAGAATATGGATCAAACATGAATCTACCAGGAGCTAATATATGCAAATATAAAGTAAGCACTGGCAAAACCCCTCTTTCAAGCTAAAAAAATATGCCAGTAAATCAGGCGCAGTGAGCTTTTTAGTATAAAAATGCCATAAAAATACCACCCCTTCTGGAAAAATGAGATAAAATCCCAGTAGAAACACCAAATATCATCATTCATCACGCAAAAAAAATCCGCACTTTTTTTACTAAAACCCCCATCTTTCACTTTATTAAAAAATCGTCAAAAGCTCTTCTAATTATGCCATGAGACCTTGATTCATAAGGTTTTGATGTACTTTTTTAAAAATTTTGCAGAATTTATCAAAAAATTGCCGATTTTTAGATTTTTCAGAAGAAAATTCTAACCTTTTTTGGGTATTTGATAAAAAGTTTAAAATTTTTTGGGACAAAATTCGGATCATCTTAAGTGTTAAATGATCCGGTTTTCAGGGTAAATTTCTGGGTGAAAATCTATGTTTTCTGGGACATTTCTAATTAACATTTTTTTAAATGTGCATTTTTTGTACTATGAGATCACCGTTTATTATCAAGAGCTCAAGACTTATTAAAAATTAAGCAGTTTTATTTTTTGCAGAAATCTCTTTCTATTTTTTTTACTCCTTTTGTGTATTAAAAAACGATGTAAATATTAATCACTTATCCATACATATCGGTAAATTCACTTACTTTTATGATAAAAAAAATATTTGACAGTTAAAATTGAATCGTATATATTTCGCTCGTTTTAAAGTATTAACAAATAATTCACAATTAAGTTACATATATAATTTTATTTTAACTATAATTTTAAAAGGCTCTAAGCGTATTAAAAATATCTTAAAGCCAGATATTATTTAATTATTTATATTAGGGAGAGTGTCATGCCAAAGTATTTCAATGGCGACTATACCAAAAATGGTGCTATAAAAAGCTACCTTGAAGAACTAATAAATAACTCTCATGAGATGGAGTTTTTAACCAACAACTCTCATCTCCTGGATGCGCAAGCTAATCTTACCCTTGAGCTTTATGCAATGAATAAATCTAACCTCTTTAAGGATACTCCACCGCCTGATATGGATGGTTATTTAGATGACTTAGTTAAAAAATACGCACCTGATTTCAAGTTTTTCACTACAAGATTTATGCTCGCAAAATCTATTACGCAGCATAAGACTTTACTGGGTAGCAGTGTTCTTTACGGAAGAATGATAACCTACTCTGATGTAGCCGCCTGGATCGGCGAAAAGCTTACTGCCAAATACAGTGAAGAACTTGAGCATTTTGCGATTAAGGTATGTGCTGTTGAGCACCTGTTTGATTTTCGTGAAAAACTTAATGCTTATCTTGAACTTTATGATGTTATTCGTAAATTGGCTGTATGTTATAACACAACCGAAAACGAAATCTTATCTTTACCGTTTGATCTTTCAAGCTTCTTATATTTACTGCATAACAATATGGAAGAAGATTTACAGTATCGCCTGCTTGTACCAGAAGGTGATGGTGCAATTTATCGTGATTCTATTTTCAACAACAGCTATGAAGATGACGAGAATTTACAATACTTTGCCAAAGTAAAGAAAGCGGATCTTAAGGCTCAGAGAAAGAACTTAACTCATATAGAAAAACGTCATGTTACCGATAAGTTCCTGGCATACATCGATTTAGCTAACGATATTTACTATAAGAGAATGATTACTATAAGATCTCTTAATTCTCCTCCAGCGCCACTTAGAAGAATTATGGTTAGTAATATTCACACCTCTCATAGGGAGCACTTTAATATCGATGAGGCTAAGATGATATCATCATCACCTTATGAAAGAGCTCTTAAATCAATTGATATAACCGATAATGTAAGTGATCATATTTACGAATTAGCTAATAACAGGTGCGAAATCGTACTCTTAAAGGATGTTGGTTCCTCAATTGTAGAAAATGGTTTCTCTTATGGGTGTGCACGTGAGTTAATGCTTTTACTTTACCCAATGCATAATGCGGAAAAAAGAGCTTTTTACCTACGTAAAATCAATACCATGTTAATAAAACTTTACGGTATTCAGAGCGATGACATTAAATCTCGTGTTCAGGTAACTTATGATTTTCATAAACTCAGCGCCTTTGAATATAAGATTGTAATTCTTCTTATGATAATGCAATCCTCTATGGGCTATAGCTACTACCTAAAGAGAAGCAGAATGCCTGGGGAAACTCCAATTGAGGTTTATATACCAAATCACTATAACCCATTAATGACAGTTCGTTTTAGCGATATTGTAGGGGTAATTTCTCGTATTGATAGTACTTATACACCATCAGAAGAATTATCAAGAGCCGTTTATAGCTTAGCAGGGCTTATTAAGAGGAAAAAGGTTGCTCTTGGCGTTATTGATGGCAAGTACTATCTTCTTGATGTAACTCATTTAAGAAAACAGGTATAAATCTACCTTTTAAAGGTGTACCACTAAGATGCTTCCAGGCATCTTAGTGGTATTAATGATATTTTTGTTATGTTTCTTAGTTTGCTGTACATAATTTGTTTAACGTTATTTTAAAAATAACCTAACCATACTTTATATGAACAGTGAATTTTTTGCGGGAAATGTTTAGGATTGGGAAAATTTTAAGAGCGAAACGTTATTTTTTAAGCTCTGAAAGACATTTTTTTTGCTTATACTTCGAACAATCTTCAAAATTTTTATTCTAAAACTTGCAACAAAATAAATTTAAGGTAAAATTATAACCATTGGTGAGGTGTCCGAGTGGTTGAAGGAGCACGCCTGGAAAGCGTGTATACGTTAACTGCGTATCAAGGGTTCAAATCCCTTTCTCACCGCCATGTTATTAATTCGATTTTTTATTGTGTGACTAAAACGAACGATTAGGTATAAAAAAATACCTATACCATAAGAAGGAAGCAGATATCCTTATTTGTTTCCTTTTTTTATGCTTACATAAAACCTGGCATTTTGCTGTTTCTTTTCCCTATTTCTTTTATCCAGAAAATTCCTTATGTTTTTTTAGCTTTCATACTTGAGGCAACTGCAGGCTAAAAAAGTTCGCAATAAAGAATCTAAAAACTACTGGTGATAAATTTGGCTTAGACTAGAGATTTTTAGAATCTTTTTATCTTAAATAACTGTCAAAGCAAGAACTTTTTGCATGTAAAGTTGATTGTGAGAATATGCAAAAAATGAATAAAAAACACCAAGTTTTTTTTGCTTGGTGTCCTTGTAAATGATATCTATTGGTTATTAGTTATTCTATCAGCTGTTACCCCTTGGTATTTAAGAAGTTCTACTCTTATTAAGCTTAGTCCTGGCTATTTTGTAGTCGAGGAACTATCGGTGGCAGTAACATCGATGGTAGTCTTAGTTGGAACTTTCTGTAAATACTCAAGATAGGCAATGCGTTTGGCTACAATTTCACATAACTCTATGTAATGACCCGTAATAACATCTGAGGCAAATTGATATCCATAATTACTGTCAATCTTATCGTTTGACCTTAATACCTCATTAAGTTTCTTTACAATATCATCAACTTTTTGTTTTACTAACGCTCCCAGGCAATTTGGTGCTAATAATTCTTTTATGCCACCTTTTCCCTGGCATGCTACCACTTTAGTACCAAGCATCTGTGCTTTTACTATTTGCCCCTCAAAACCTGAAACACTGGTAGTACATACTAAAGCTTTAGCATTAGCAATATAAGGATATGGATTTAAGACATCAGTATAGATATCGATAAAGTTATCAAGCTCGGTCATACGAGCAAGTTTAAGCAAATCATTAAGCTTATTACCTTTACCAATGATAATTAAACGGTAATCTTTATTTTTCCTCCTAAAACATGCAAAAGCTTTAAGTAATAACTCCTGATTGCTTTCAGCTACCAAATCTGCAACATTTACTAAATACTTAAACTTTATATCATACTTAGTTTCTTCCTGAGCTTTTTCAGTAATTATCTCTTTATCGACTATCGGAGGGATTACTCTTATAGGACCATCTGATTTTATTTTATGCCTTAGTAAGATACCTGATAATATGGCAGCAATTCCTTCTGAAGAGCAGATTAGTTGCTTATTGGTATATAAAGCACGGTAAATAAAAGATGCAAAGAATTTGTTTTCTTTGGTTTCAGGAGACGAAGAAATATAAATAAAAAAGCGTGGATCATAAAAAGCGCTTAGTGAGGTATAAACTCCTTCCCCAAATGCCATGATAACATCCATTTTGCCATAATTTTGTTCAATGTTCAGCAGTCTTTCCCTAAAGACTTTGCAGTAAGCTTTAGTGCGCCAGATAAACTCTGTTCCTGGCATAATGGTGGCCATAACAGTACGGTTATAGAGATTTTTTAAAAAACCTTTACAGCCTTTTCTTATTACTTTATCGATATCTTCATTAAAAACCTTAATATCTTGAGGTACCTGAATACTGATAACTCCTTTTTGCACAAGAATATAAACCTGATGACCACGCTTAGTTAGCTCCCTGGCTACCTCAAGCATAGTTTTTTGAGGGGTATCTAAGGTTAAGCGTCTTGCTATAAATAAAAACTTCATACCTTTATCCTAACTACTCAAGTTTGAGCTATATATCTGGTAACAGACCATGTTTATAACATAAAGCAGGAGTTATTATGCGATATTTGCGACTCATTTAATAAAGTCTTAGCTTTGATAAACTCTTAGCTAAGACCTTTAAGCTTACGTTAGCAGTAGCTTAGTAACAGTTAAGAAGAAGGATATTACCACTTCTTCTTAAGACCGAAGATTTGATCGATATCATCACCTTCTTTCTCTTTGGCCTTTTCTTCTTCAATTTCTTTCTTATGACGCATATTAATTTGCTGCGCCAGAAAGTCTTTCTTCTCTCTTAATTGTTCCTCAAGATTTTCAAACCAAGGATCATCCGAACCTAATTCACGAAGTGAACGCAGACCACTATTAACAAGCTCCTCCATAGTGCCATATTGCTTAGTCATCTCTGCCTCATCAATAGTACGCACTAAGTTACTGAACTGAATCTTAAAAATCATATTGGCCAGACGCTTATCCTCACGCACCAGCTCCTGTTGGGAAACTCGTCCTCTATTAAACTCAATACGTAAGATTTTTCTGATACGGCGAAGAACCTTAAGCATTCTTAACGCCATGTCGGTATCTTTTGGAGGAGCAAAAGAAGGCTCTGCAGAAGGGGTAGATATATTAGCCTTTATTTGCTCTTTTATATCCGTCACTCTTTGCTTTACTGCCATAGCATTCTGGTTTACTGCCAGGACCTGCTCCAAAGCATAAAGTACACGCTTTTGTAAGATAGTAACTAATTGACTCGAAAAAGGGATCTGGGTGACATTTAACAGAATGTCATCTGTTTCATTGATAATTTCTTTCTGCTTAGATACAAGAAGCTTTTTATCAATTTCCTGCTGTATCTGATAATCGTTATATATCATATAAGCGATTATTAAAAGTACAGCAAACGCAATACACATTAAAATAATCGTTAAAGCCATTTACCCTTCCTGTTATGCAAATCTTTTAATGTTTTTGTTATATGTTTTTTGTTATTTTTTTCATGTTTTATTTTTAGATTTTTTGTATGCTTTTGGGTTTTTAGTTTTTGGTTTTGCGCTTTATGGGCAAAACTTTTTATTTTTTTTATTTCTTGAGCTTACTTTTAAAACAACTTAAAAAACAAACTTAAACTTATAACTGCATGATAGCTATTTAAGTGTAAAGTGCTTTTATGCTATGAATTTTCAGTTTTTGCTTAAACCATACTTTTTAACTTTGGGAGGATTCCTGTTTTGCTTGGGAACATTCCCATATGTCTCTTTTAAATTTTATAGCATATAATGACAAAAACACTTTTGCACCATATATACAATCTACCATAATTTACAAATACTTAACGACACATAACGCATATTCTCAATAAAAATAAGTCTTATATGCTTAAAAGTCGGTGCTTAAATCACAAAATCAAAACTTAATACTTCTGAAACGCCTTAATGTTTCTTTAAGTAAAATTTTACTTAAATCAGATGTGACCTTATAAAAAACAAACAATAAGCGCAATACTCTTAAAATTAAAGTATAAGCGTGTTATAATCAATTAGGTTTTAACCAACTGAGAATTTTTATTACATAGGAAAGGAGTCATTCATGACTGTTATTAAACAGCAAGACTTTATTGATTCAATCTATGATGCGTTACAGTATATTTCATACTACCATCCGTTAGATTTTGTGAAAGCTCTAAAGAAAGCTTATGACCGTGAACAAAACCCAGCTGCAAAATCAGCTATTGCTCAGATCCTGGTAAACTCTAAGATGTGTGCAGTCGGTCATAGACCATTATGTCAAGATACCGGTATTGTTACCTGCTTTGTAAAGATTGGTATGAACGTACAGTTCGAAGGTGACATGACCGTTGAAGAAATGGTAAATGAGGGTACTCGCAGAGCATATTGCGATCGTGATAATCCTTTAAGAAAGAGTGTACTTCGTGATCCTATCGGTGCACGTATCAACACTAAAGATAACACTCCTGCTGTTACTCATATTGAAATGGTTCCAGGTGATAAGGTTGAAGTGTTAATTGCCTCTAAGGGCGGCGGGTCTGAAAACAAGTCTAAGTTAATTATGCTTAACCCTTCAGATTCAATTGAAGATTGGGTATTAGAACAATTACCACATATGGGTGCCGGTTGGTGTCCTCCTGGTATGTTAGGTGTCGGTGTTGGTGGTACTATGGAAAAAGCTGCTGTATTAGCAAAAGAAGCTTTAATGGAACCAATCAATATCGAAGAACTTATTGCCAAGGGTGCTGAAACTTCAGAAGAAAAGCTTCGTTTAAGCCTTTACGATAAAATCAATAAGTTAGGTATCGGTGCTCAAGGTTTAGGTGGTTTGACTACTGTTCTTGATGTTAAGGTTAAGTCATACCCTACTCACGCAGTAGCAAAGCCTGTAGCAATTATTCCAAACTGCGCAGCATCTCGTCATATTGACTTCACTCTCGATGGCACAGGTCCGGTTAATTTAGTTCCTCCTTCATTAGATGAATGGCCAGATATTGAACTTGGCAGTTCTGATAATGCTCGCCGTGTAAATCTTAATAACATTACCAAAGAAGAAATGGCCACCTGGAAAACAGGTGAAACTCTTCTTATCAGTGGTACTATTGTTACAGGTCGTGATGCAGCTCATAAGAGAATTTGCGATCTTATTGCTCAGGGCAAGCCATTACCAGAAGGCGTGGATCTAAAGGGTAAATTTATTTACTACGTAGGACCTGTTGATCCGGTTCGTGATGAAGTTGTAGGACCTGCAGGTCCAACCACTTCAACTCGTATGGATAAGTTCGTTGAAACCATGTTAAGCGAAACTGGTCTATACGGTATGATCGGTAAGTCTGAAAGAGGTCCAAAGGCAGTTGAATCTATTAAGAAACACGGCGCTGTTTACTTAATGGCTGTTGGTGGTGCTGCTTACCTTGTATCTAAGGCTATTAAGAAATCAAAAGTTGTTGCTTTCCCGGATCTTGGTATGGAAGCAATGTACGAATTTGAAGTAGTAGATATGCCTGTAACTGTTGCTGTAGACTCTAAAGGTAATAACATCCATGTAATGGGCCCGCAGGAATGGAAAGAAAAGATTAAAGAAATTGACTTTAAGTATATTGAATAAGATTTTTAAATCAGTTTAAGCTAAATATACTTTACTACTTTAAACTCCAGTAAATTTTTTAGGTAAATTTACTGGTTTTTTTTTATTGAGTAAAAGAAAATCTTTGGGCTTTTCTTTTTTATAACCTGCCGGGAAATGTTCAGGAAACTTGGAGCTTAGCTTTCACGTGAAATTGACAAAAGCAGATTGTGCTGAGTTTGCTGGAATTTTGAGGCAGGTTTTAGGGAAAGTTCTGTTTTTTTTTGTGGCTTACTTTTTTATGTCTCATTATGGACATTAAGCCACCAACATCCCCCAAAATAATGTGGCACGCCTAATAAGTTTAATTTTTTTCATGAAATTTTTTTTAATTTACAAGTTTTATCACATTTTACGATTTTAAGGTGTATTTACCGTAAAAAATTACAATTTAGTAACTTGCTATTTACATTCCTCTTGTTTGATAATGTAGATATTATCATGGAGAAAACTTAATAATACTTTACTTAATGGCTGCTTAACTATGATTATTAAATTTGATGAAGAAATTACCTTACGAATCGTGCGCGGGGGAATTTGCCAGTTGGATGATTTAGATGATCATTACTTAAAACTAACCTTCCCCCGTTATGATTGTCCAACAATCCCTAACCTATTACGTATGATTGATATCTGGCTTATTGAAACACATAATGCAAGCTGGACTATTGCAATCGGTCATGAACAAATTGGCAGGATTATTATCCATAATAGTGTGCACTCTTACGAAGTACTTACTAATCTTGAGATTTGGCAGTTTGATGTTTCTAAAAAAATTACCTGCTTTATTGATAAATTCTTTGACCAGCCTAAAGTGTAATATGGTCATCTCTTTACTTTATTATTTGTTTTTATAGTTTACCCCAGGGGTTAAGGCGGCTTTTGGCTACTGGCTATTAAGCCCCTCTCTAAAGCTATTCATTTTCCTTTGTTCATAATTCTCACACTTCTGCTGGTATGAATTGATATTCTTGTTTACCTTTCTCAAGTATAAATCTTAAATAAAAGTTCTTGTTTTTATGTTTTAATTTGAATTTTCACATTTTAAAAAATGCTTTTTTGCTCTTTGTGGGATTTTGGAAGTGGGACCAAGTCTTTAGATCTGTATTTTTAATAAATATCTTGGCTAGATAAGGTAAAGAGATAAAATTTAAGTTTATTTTTATATCCAGCGCATATTTTTTAATAAAAATATTTTTTATAATGCATTTACGGTAATAATATTTTTACCTGTAAAATTATTAGTTAATGACGTGTTTTTGGTTTCATAACTTTTACATAATAATGATTACATTCAGGAAAAAAATAATCATGACAAAAAATCTTGTTAAACTAAGCATAGCTTCTGCTTTTTTTGGTGTATGCACTTTAGCAAATACTGCAAGTGCTAATCAAGCTGTTGGTACTACCATTCCATACTTTGGGGTAAAGGCTGGTCCTTCTTTTGTGTATGTTGATGGCGATGATCAGGATACAGTTTTTTCTGTTAATCCATATGTTGGTTTAAAAACTAAGATTACTGATACTTTTGCAACTCGTTTAGAACTTGAAGCTTTTTATCATACTGATTATAAAGATAAGTATGATGACTATTATTATTCAGCAAAAGGTGAGTTCTCTACCTATGGTATGTTTCTAAATGGGTATATGGATTTTAATACCTATACTCCACTCTCTCTATATATTGGTGCAGGTATTGGTTTTGCGAGCCACGATGTAGAAATTCGTGAATCATTTCTAGGTCAATACTACTATTTCGATGACTCTACTACTAATTTAGCAACTCATGTAGATCTTGGTACCAAGATTGACTGTGGAGCAGGTATTAATTTAGATATAGGTGTTCGTTATGCTTACTACGGTTCACTACTTGAAGACAATAACTTTGAGGATATTGATGCAACATCATTTGATATCTTAGCAGGTATTGAATATAACTTCTAATATTTTAAAGCTTCTGGATAGTATATGCAGGATATAAAGTTTTTTTCAAATTAAAATCCTTAGTTATTAAGGTGAGTTTATGTGATGCTCACCTTTTTTAATTTTTTATTTCTTTTTGCTTTTGTATTTACCCACTCTTTAGTCTGAATATAATCTTTCCTTAAGCCCTGTATGACGCTTAATAGACTCAACTGCGGCCCCTTCTGTTAGAGTTTTTATATCCCCAAAAATCGAAAGCTCGGTTTTTGCACGGGTTACCGCAGTATAGAAAAGTTCTTTAGAGATTAACCTGCTTGCGCTATTAGGAATTACTACAGCTGTATGGGTAAATTCTGATCCTTGTGATTTATGTATCGTCATCGCAAAAGCTACCTCAATATGAGCAAGTAAAGAAATCGGGTATGATACTCCGTTTTCAAACCATACTCGCTTTGACCCAAAATTCTCTTTATCAAAATGACAAATACCAATATCACCATTGGCAAGATTTAAGTTGCTGTCATTTTTAGTGACAATGTAAGGAAGTCCTGGAAACCAGAACATATCAAAAAACTCTGGATCTTCTTTTAAGATGTCATCGTAAAAATGATTATGCTCCTCTTCTTCTAAGAATTTACTCAGAGCAACTTTAAGCATTTCCTTATTTAAGCTATGCACGCCATAAGTTCCCTCATTAACTGGCGTAAGAATCCTAAAATTATTAAACATCTCAAAAATCCCCTTAATATGCTCCATGGTTTTATCTTGCATAGGGGCTTGAGAGTTATCATTCATGGCAGAAATACCTGAGACCTTTTTTAAGTAATCATAATAGTTATAACGATGATTTTGGGCAAGTCCTTTAAAGTCTTTCTCAAAATACTTATCAAGCTTTATTGCCTTATAAGGAGATTCCTTATAAGCATCAGTACTTTGCTCATTTATATTATAAAAATCTACATATTTATTTGGTTCGTTATTAACCCCATGTTCATTTAAATTAGCTTTATCCACTTTAGTAATATCAGTAATGGCAGCTTTCAGTAAAAAGTCCTTTAAATCTTTTTCACGATGATTATCAGGGTTTTTATCATTTATTAAGCTTGCTAAATAACCTATACCTATTCCTGATTTAAAGCGATGAGATTTTAATAAAGTGCTGATGCCAGGCGCTAAAAATACCAAACGCTCACTATGAGGGCGGTATTTTTTAAAGCTTAAGATGATATCTTCTCTGCTGGCATCAGTTAAGTAACATAAAATCGCTAAATCCTGCAGATAACTATCTTTATAAGAGCTATGGAGTAAATAGTCCTCATCTTTACTGAAGATATGACAAATATCACCCAAGATACTACCAGCCTCTACCGATGAAAGCTGATCTTTATCACCTAAGAATATTACCTTGGTTTTTGAGGTATCAATGGCCTCCATAGTCTTATGCATAAGCGAAATATCAATCATTGATGCCTCATCAACAATTAAGATATCATATGGTAAAGGCTTCTGAGCATTAAACTTTGCACTGTTTTTACCAGGATAAATACGAATTAACGTATGAAGGGTACTGGAGGTTATAAGGCGCAGTGCATCGATAATTTCTTTGGCATTTAAAAAATGCTCGGTAAGAAGTGGAATAATAGTTCGCTCAATACTATCGTTAAATGATTTAAGCATTCTATCAGCAGCTTTACCAGTTGGGGCTGCTAATGCTATACGGCAGTTTTTATTTAAGAGTAAAAATATAGTAATAAGTTTAGCAACAGAAGTGGTTTTACCTGTGCCAGGACCTCCTGTAATGACACAAATCTGATGAAGAAGCGAAATGCATACGGCATTACGCTGCCAATCTACCTGATCTTCCTGAGGAATATTTTTTTGGGTATCTTCTGGATTTTTAAAAAACAACCCGATTATTACTTTTAAAACTTTTAAGTAATCCTGCAAATCACCTTCGGAAAGACTGGTTCTTTTTGCCAAATAACTTAGATCCGGTAAGTTTTGTTCGTTATTTAACTTATCATTATCTGACAGACTCTTATCTTTAAAGCTGTTTAAAAGCTCTTTATCCAAGGGGCTGTTAAACATGCTGCTAATGCTGACATTTTTAAATAACCTGCTTATCTGCACCTCTGACCAAAAGCTTCGTGCAATATAAAACTTCTCATTATTATAAATAATCGGACTTGTTATATCATTTAAAGTTAAAGTGGCATCTAAAGAATGAGGTATGATTTTTAGCATCCTGGTGCTTACCAATTTTTCTAAAAAATCAGCACTTGCTAAATTTTTAAAAAAGAGAGTTAATACCGAGTCTTTAACTTCGGCAGTCAAATACTCCTCAATTCTACTGTTAAGCGCATCTATGCCATACTTTCGGGCTTTATGCGAAAGCTTAACCTCATTAAAAGCTATAATATTATTAAAATAATCAAGCACATTATTAAAATTAGCATCAGACCTGCTTTCAAGGCGGGCATATCCTTTAATGATAAAGCTTATTAACCACTCTTTAGCCTCATCTTTACTAAAGCATACATGCCCCTCCTGATAGCCACTAACCAGTAATAAGGTAAGAAGATAAACACTATTAACTACATACTTATCATCTGCATTATTTACGGCACTGCGCTTGGCAAGTTCTAAGGCAGCCGTTTTCTCAGTATCCTGCCATACTGGTAAGAGCATTAAATTATCGATAAAATCCTGCATATTCTCTTTCTCCCTTAAATCTTACTATGTAAGAGTTCTTCAATTTCATCGATTAACTCTTCCTCAATGTAGGTACTGAATACCCCAAAGACCTCATCTTCTTTGTAAGTATCCTGGCTTATGTTGCAGGCGCTTTGACTCATGCCATTCATGCCACGCAAAAATAAGTAACGCACGCCTCCAATTAACTTTGCGTAACTGTAATTCTTACCATATCGCTGCTTTAAAAAACGAGTAAGCGCTATAGTATAGAAGATATACTGTAAATCGTAACGATGCTCAGCTATTGCCTCACGAAGCTTCTTAGTATGGTAATCTGTAATATTAGCCCCAAGATAATTGGATTTATAATCAAGCACATAAAACTTACCATTTGCATAAATTATTAAATCAATAAAACCTGTAATAAAACCCTGCATCTTGGTAAAGGACACTTTACGGTTTAATACCAGGTTATACATACTTAAATCTTTCTTTTTATAATAATTCTCAACTATCTGGTTAAGCTTTTGAGCTTCAATATCAGAAATTGCTATTAAAAACTCCAATTCCTTCAGGCATTTATCATCAGATATGCTGCTTAAGGTTATGGGCATAGTTTGGGGTGTTGGTTTGCTACTTAACTGGTTGCTTATTTGGGTACTTGCCTGCGTACTATTCTGCTCGCATGGCTTTTTTATACCTTCTTCCTTTATTAAAAGAGGAGTCTTTATAACATTTTTGATCCAGCTGCAAACGGAGTTAAATGGCACGTTGCTATGCTCTTGGTTTAGTTGATTTGAGCTTTTGGTATTAGCGGGCAGTTCATATTGCCATAATCTGCCGATCTGATTATTTTGCATTTCTTTAGCTACTACTTCTTCTACTAAATCATTCTGGTTTTGATCAGGATTTATTGCGTCTTTAAACGATAAATGCTCCATTACCGCATGTAAGAAAGTACCAGGATTTGCTCCCCTTGGAAAAGTATGGCGGTTATAGACATTATCTTCTGAAAGTAATGCCAGGTTGTTTAAGTTGTTCAGCTTATCTGCGTTATCTGACTTATCAAGATCAGCCTTAATATTTTTGTCCCGAATTAGGTCTTGCTTTATTGTTTGGTTTTGAGGTTGCTCCAGTGTTTGCGGCTGACTGTTTTGCTGACTTAATGCAGGGATATCCGATAGATTGTCAGCTAAATTCTCCACTAAATCATCAGCCTTGGTTAAATCACCCTCATAAATGCTCATATCAGCCTTTTCACCTGCTATGCCTTTGGTGATGTAGCTTGTAATGGCGGAATACGAGGTGATATGCCAGGAGGTATCGATAAACTCTTTTTTTAGCACCTTTAAGTTATAAGATAAATCCTGGGGATTATAAAGAGGGAGCTTATTATCTTTTCTGACATAAGATTTTATAGTGCTTTCAAGATTTTCTTCTACATTAAACTCTTTAGGGTTTAAGAAATCATAAACCTCGCCATTAGCTATATGCTCACGATTTCTCCCAAAAAATGCTCTAGTAAGTTTCTGGTAAAAGGAAGGATTGCACCTTATTACTACATCGGCAGTTTTTAAAGGTGATCTTTTTGTGACATCATAAAAGTTCTCTGTATCATTAGGTAAATTTACCGAGAATAAATACATTAAGGTCGCCGCTCTTGTAGCTGCTACATAGAATAATCTTGCCTGCTCAAGTTTTTTCTCTTCTTTTGCTTTTGCTAAAACATCTTTTGAACCTGTTAAATCATAAACCTTACTTTCAAGGTTTGCATCGTAACATGACACAATCCCAAATTTAGCTCTTGCCATTATATCTTCAGCAGTATGCAAATTCCCAATAAACGATAAAAAGACTATTGGGTATTCAAGACCTTTAGACCCATGGTAAGTAGTAACTTTTACGACATTTTTATCATCACTTAAGCGCATTTTGGCTAAAAGTTCATCATCACCATTTAAGACATCTAAATTCTCTGGAGCCTGGATTTTCTCAAATAACGGAATCAGGCTCTCAGGATCGCTAACTTGAGCGCTTAAGTAAAGGGCAAGTTCTGCTGAGTGCATTAGATTTGCCAATACTCTTCTCCCCCCTTCAAAACTTAAAATATGGCTCTTTACACTCTTATCTTTAAAAACCACACCGCTTTCAAAGGTAAAATACTCAAACATCGCTAAAAAGCCGGATTTATACCAAAGCTCTTTAGCATGAGCTAAAGTTGCAAGTAAGCGCTCGTAATTGGCCCCGCTGCTGAGCTCTTCATAGAGACTTGCACTTATGGAAAAAAACTTACTTAATAATAAAGAACGGAGCGCTTGCTGATCTTTATTATCTAATACGGCAGCCATCAGTTTTTTCAAGCTGGCAAATTCTTCAGTTGAATCAATAGTGGCTCGCTCTGACTGATACGCACTTGGAATGTTAAACAAGGCTAAATTTGCGCTAAGAACCTTATACTGATTTACATCGGCAACCAATATGGCAATATCATCAACTGTAACAGGGCGAATGATATCTTGATTGGCGGTATCTTTATCTACTATTATCCCAAAACGTATTAACTCTAAGATTTTCTGGGAGCATAAAGAGGCGCAGGTTTGTAGTTCCCTGGCTATCTTAAAATCTTTAATATCAGTAACTTTATCAAACTTAATATCCAGTAATTGACATGGACTTAAAGAACTCATGGTGTTCGGTAGTGCACTTAAAGGAAGATGACCTTTACTTTGAAGCTCCTCTAAAAAGTCTATATCATCACAAAGGTAACATTTATTTTTAAATTTGGCAGCTTTTGAGTCGGTAAACTCGAGCGAATCAAAAATATTACCTAAATCGTTTTTACTCTCTAAATTATCGACATAATTACTGATAATCTGCTCTTTATGAAATAAACTGTTTACCCCTTCTACTAAATTTGCATTAGAGCGGTAATTTGTATCAAGAATATGCACTCTATCTTCCGCAAAACTTCTTATCAGGTTTACAGCTTGTAAATAACAATTAAGCTCAGCATCACGGAAGGCATAAATTGATTGTTTGCGATCCCCTACCACATAAAAGCCCTGGAGTTTACCTTCCTGCTTTAGTGATTCAAGTCCATGTTTTTTAAAAGAGTCTAAGTAGATATTTTTAAATACCGCAAATTGCACAGGGTCCGTATCCTGAAACTCATCAATTATGGCAACAGGATATAAACTTAGTACCTGGTTTTGCATTTGCTCACGTACATCTTCATAGCGCTCAATTACGTATTTAAGCTTAAAGAGTAAATCATCGGTAGTTATAATATCCTGCTCACTTTTTAACTCTTCAGTTATTGCCATAGCCTTAGTTAATATTAAATCCGTTATGGCATTATCCTTAAAATTCTTGCCTATATTTGCTACCCCAAAATCCTCCAGGGTATCTAAAAAAATCTTAAACCCGTCTTTAATGATATTACTACCAAGCAACTCATCTTTTATAGCCTTGGCGTTTTTTTTACGGCCATTGATAATTTTGGTAAGCAGATAAAAATCTCCTGCCTTTATTGGCTTTAAAGATTTTTCTTCAATGGTACTTGTTCCCAAATTCTTTAAGGTTTGAGATATGGCTTCTGCCTCAAAATTTATAATAAAGTCGATATATTCCTTTTTAAAAACTGAAGATAATTCCTGCATCTCTAAAGGATTATTACTTAAAATCTGCGAGCCGTTTAATGAAATATACGATACAGTTTCAGGGAATGTATTCTGGTAATCAATGGTAGGTTTTAATTCTTTTACTAAAATCCCGTCTTTATTTAAAAGAGTAAAGTAATTATCAATTAATGCGTTTAATTTGGGATTTTTAAATAGAGAATCTTTAACCTTATCGATAAGAGTAAAAATCTCATGAATAGTTGTTAAGATTTTTACCTTCCCATGCTCTTTAATCGTTGTTACATGCTGATAATTATCGGCATTAGCAATTTTTAATTTTAAGTTGTCATTATCAAGACTCTCTACCTTAAAGTTTGCTAAATAATCAGCCTCTTCTTTAGTTAAAGCATCATCGTAATAAAAATAGGCCTTAGCGCGATATAGTGCTTCCTTGTCTAAATCAGTAGTTGACGTTACAAGCGTGCCATTAGAGCTTACCATAGTTGATGTCACAAACTTATGTAAAAGCGTATGACAAAATTTATGAATAGTTGAAATTGCGCTTAAATCGATATTTTTTTCAGCAAGCTTTAATCTTCTTATCCCTTCACTTAAACTCTCAGGAGTATTTAATTTGCGTGTTAGTAAGCTTTTTATTAAAGCATCATTCTCAAGCTGTAAAAACTCATCTTTTTTTGCAAAAAACTCAGCATTACAGTAATAATCAACTAACTTTTTACGAACCTCACAGATTCTTTCACGAATTTTTCTTTTAAGATCTGAGGTTGCAGCATTAGTAAAGGTTATTACTAAAATATCCTCTATATTTAAAGGATCGGGGATTTTATCACTTGCAAAATTGCAGGTTATAAAATCACCAAGAAGAAGCCTAATTACTAAACCTGTAATAGTATAAGTTTTACCGGTGCCTGCAGATGCGCCTATGGCATTGGGACCCAGAAGGTTTAAATCATTAATTACATTTTTATTTATAATCTTATTACTCATTTATTCCTTCCTTTCCTATTATTCCTTTTCTTGGGTATCAGTAAGCGCAATATTAAATTTACGGGCTAAAAGATAAGCTAATTCATTTAAATCACTAATCTTATCTTCTGAATTTATTTTATCCTTTGCAATATCAACTCCATATTGCTCATAAAGATTAGTTAAACTTACCATAAAAGTTGCCACAAATAAGTTTAGTAAATCCTTCTCTAAAACCCTTTGCTCGATTTTTTTTAGCTCCTCAGGACTTACCTCCATAACATCTGTGTTTTTTGGGATGATGCGAAGCTCTGATCCGAAGAGCATAGCAGCATTAGCCTTTTGCATCTCTTTATAATCATTAAATGCTCCCTTAATCTTTTGCCTATCTTCATAAACTTTACGTAAAAAATCATCCGTGGTTAAGACTTTAAAGCCTTGGGCATATGAAGAGATAGTGTCATGACCAGTATTTATATTGAGATTAACATTACAACCTTTATCTCCTTCTATTTGATTTAACATACCCTCCTGTGCTTTGGCCATAAGGTTTTGCTCTGCCTTGAAATCTCCTGTAAAGCTCTTAAAAATATCATTATTAAATGGTATTGGAGCGCCATTACCAATTAAAAACAACTTTACTAAAAGGGCAAAAAAGTCATTATCTTTTTGCTGCGCTGATTCTGATTGGGTATTAGAAGTGATATTGGTGGCTTTATCCGTCAAGATAAAAGGTGCTATATTTTTATTGCCCAGCATATAGCAGGTGTAAGATTGCTCCCGGGTAGAATTTTGCTTGAGAAGATAGAGCTTAATGATATTGCCAAGACTTCTAGTTTTTATGGAAGAAACAGTGTTTATATCCAATAAAATATCATCATATATTTTATCTACTGTGCCATTAATTCTGATTGTTAAATGGTTATGCTCTTTATTTAAGCCATAGATATTTGCTAAATATGCATCAAGCTCATCGGTAATATCCTCATAACTTAAATCATTAAAGTCGCAAGCCGTTATTTTTTTACTATGCTCTTTATAGGGAATATCAATAACCATGCTTACATTTTTGGAGCTTGGGGTAAGTTGCTGGAAAAGCTCATTAAACAGGGCCAGGTTATCATTAAAAAGTATTTTTATATCATTGGTAACGCTTCTTCCTACCATACCTAATGGTAAGCTCCCTTTTTGCGATAGAGTTTCAAGGTAAAGATCTATGCATTCTTTTGGCATGGTAAGAATTTTATTTATAACTTTATTTTTTGTAAAATCAGCTAAGGTAAAATCCTCATGCTCAACAATTTCCTCATCTTTATCAGGATAGATTTTTAAGACCTTTTTAATAAAGTACGAAATCGGGTCTTTCCAAAAATCAATCAGCGTATCAAGCTCTATCTGGATAATATTATCGGCATTTGGTTTTATAAGCCCAATTGCAAAAAAGCCGTCAGCAAAGTTATAAGCTACCTCAACCTTTGGGGCGAAATCGGCGCATTTAACTTCCAGCTCGTAATAAGGCTTATTATCATTATTATCCACTGGGATAGTGCTTGCTAAGTCCCTGTCAAGCCACTGGATCTGAAAAGAACTATGCTTACCAATAAAGTTCTCATTATCATAAACATTTAAGGCACTATTAGCAAAAATACGCTTGAATTCCTGCTTACTTTGAAGAGATGTGGTATCTTGAATATAATTTATTAGCTCCGATACCAGAATTGAAGGATTTAGCTCTGCCCCTCTTGTCGGAGTATGACCAATATAGGAGATATACAAGCTCTCTGTTGCTGCTAAAAGTGCCTCAAGAAACATATAACGATCATCATCTCTACTTGATCTATCCCCCCTTCTAAAGGATCTGCTCATCATATCAAAACTTAAACTCTCTTTAGTGCGTGGAAAGTCTGTTTCATTCATACCTATAAGCATAATGTGCTTAAAGGGAATAGAACGCATTGGCACAAAAGTACAAAAGTTTAAGGTATCACGTAAAAACCTTGAATAAGAGGTGTTAGCCGTTGATAAATCTTTAAGTTCCCTCAGAATTAAATTAAGCGATAATACTGGTTTTTTATCTAACGTAGAAAGTGACTCTTCAATACTGGCAAGTAATTTAACTATGGCATTTTTTACTTGCATATCAATACCTGCAAAGGAGAAAAAGCCCTCGAAGATTTCTTCTTGCATAAAGATTTGCCACTCTGCCACATTACGCTCAATATCAACAATTTTACGTAAATGCTTTAATTTCTCTATAAAGGCATATAAATGACCTAAGACCTGTAAATTATCGCCATCGATATGGGTATTATAAGAAACAAATTCCTCATCGGCATTAGGCATTAAACTCCCAAAAGTTAATCTGCTTAATCCGTCACTAAAAGTTAATGGATAACCACCATTTGGGAGTTTTAAGTTTACTTTCTCGATAACCTCTTCCTGGTTAAGCCCCTGAAAAATTGCATTATCCTCAATTAAGCTACTGATAATGGCTAAATCATCAACGGAAATAGCAAAGTGGTTACGTATCTGCTCAAGTTTTAAAAGCTCAAAAACCTCAGGTGCCGTCATTACTTTATTTTTTATATTCAGCAGCGTAATAATAGCTGACATTATTGGTGATTCATCTTTTAAAGAGCGGTCACAAATCGCGTAAGGAAGCCTGGTATTAAGCGAATTATTGGAACTGAATACCCCTTCAATAAAAGGTGCATACTGGGCGATATTTGGGGTCATGATAATAAT
Source organism: uncultured Succinivibrionaceae bacterium (assembly GCA_944393045.1). Lineage (GTDB taxonomy): Bacteria > Pseudomonadota > Gammaproteobacteria > Enterobacterales > Succinivibrionaceae > HGM20899. Next base: position 20,743 of record CALXYT010000013.1, read on the forward strand.
ATCACGAGGCTTTAAGGTGGGATCTTTAATAAATAACTCAATTATATGATCATATAAAACTTGCACTTCACGAAGTTTACTACTTGATCCCATAAAGCTTACTGAAAAATCATCATCTCTGATTAAGCGGCGTTTAAAGGATAACGGATCACTAAAATCCTGCAGGCTGAAGATATCCTGCTGAATGATTTTTAAAAGTGTCGGATAACCTGTGGTATTGGCAATTTCCTCTTTTAAAGCAGCGATTTGCTCCTCCTTCAACCCAAAATCAAGATATCTGATCTTTTTATAATCATCCTCTGAAATTGGACGAACAAAGGCTAAGATATCATCTTGCTCCTCATTATTATTTTTTGCAAAAAGAAGTGATAGATTATCTCTGCCAAGTTTGCCATAAGAAAGTAATAAGGAATTTCCTGATGTAAACTCCCCTTCAAAGAAATCATCTTCCTTAACACTGCTATAAGGAGTAGCTGTCAAGCTTGGGGCCTCTTTAGTAAAATCATCGGCAATACTCTCAGGAGCAGTAAACATGCTTACAGTTTTTAATTTAATATCAGATAATGTTACATTATCCGTTAAATCAGCCCAATACTCCTCACAAGGATTTGAGAGCATATAGTGCACATCTATATGCTTACCCAATGCTATAAAAATATCCAATAAAACCGGTGGCAAGGAGGTTATACCGTAGATAAAGATGCGCTTAGGTAGTTTGGAGGTTAAAGAACCTTCCTTACTATCAAGAAGAACCTTTAAAATCTTATTTAAAATAGTTCTTCGATCAAATTCTTCATAAGAGGAAAAGCTTGAGATACGGTCATGATTTTGGGTAGCAATCGGGGCATAGTTTTTACGAATATACTCACACCAAAGCTTACCTTGCCATAAAAAATCACTTACTTTTAACTGCGCTTTATTTTTATTATGCTTATTTATCCTCTCAAGCCAGGAGGTGTAATCACCATTATCCCATTCATCAATCCAATCTTTACGGTAAATCTGGTATTTATCGTATAAATCAGCTAATGCTTTACTTAATGAGTAAATACGCTCCTTTACATCAACTTTTATATCATCAATGATTTTTCTTGTGGCATTATGATCTAAAAAGCTGACTGTGTTTTGGGTGTCTTTCTGGTTGGATGTTGAGGCTTTTGCTGACGTATCTGGTGCTACTTTTAAATTTAAGTAATTATGAATTGGAGCAAAATCAGGATCGCCTGCAATGCATCTTTTTGTTTCTTCTCCCTCAAAAACTGCTACTAGATTCAAGGTTAAGGTTTGCATATCAAAAGGATTGATACTCGGAAAATCTTCTAGTAATGATCTGCCAAGCTTCCAGATATACGACCATAAGAAACTGGCTTCAATAAGTGTACAAATCCCAGTACACTCTGCCCATTTCTGGTAGATATAAGTTTTCATGCCCTCAGACTGGATTACCAGCTCTTCCTTTTTAAAAAAATCAATCTCGCCTTGATCATTTACTAAAGGATCGTGCGTTGTAATATAAAGACCTAACTGCGCCAGTATTTCAAGATCGTTTGAATGGTATACCTTAAACATTAGTGTATAACTCCCATAAGGGTTAGTAGTAGCAATAATAATTAACTTAATAAGTAATTTTACACATACAAAAACAATACGCAAGAATTTTAAACAGATTTAACCTTGAACTTTGGGGAAAATCCAAGTTCTTTTGTTTTTTGAGGGGGTATACTCTTGTTACATCCTGGCAGGATTTTTGAGGGCTTTATATTGAGTAATGCTAAGTTTATTTCTTTTGCTCTTAAAAATTATGGTAAAATAGCAAAAATGCAAGCTTATAATGAAACGCAAATGATTAGTAAATTACTTTCCTTACTTCTTACAATTGATGCCTTGGATAATTCCTACCTGCTAAATCATAAAATTACCATTTGTGGCAGTACTAATAAGCTTAGCGCCCTTTTATTAGAGCTGCTTAATAATATTACCGTAAAAGAAGCTGTTTACTTTGGGGAGAAAAATAAAACTCTTAACCTTGGTTTTTTCAGTGATGATGCTGATTATGACAATTGTGATCATAATGAAGGTGGAGAGCTTGAGGAACCCGAAAAAGTTACTTATGAGAAAGCATTAAAACTTAGGAAACATAAAATGGCGGGTAATGATGCTTTTCACTATATAAGGTTAAGTAAGACTGATGCGTTAAAGGTAACTTTACCCGGTGTTTCTTTTAATAGGGTTTTATTAAGTGAAAGAAACTGCCAGTTCTGTGTACAGGGGTTTTTAAAGGACAATGCGCATGATTTTACTAAAAGACCAGGTGTTTTAATTAAAGTTAAGCATAAAAAACTCAGTATTATCCCAATTAGCAGTAAAATTACCTCATTTCTTGGTAAAGAGCAGTGCTTTAAGGGAAGTGATGCATCTTGTAATACCTTAGGTTCTTTAGATACTTTAAGCAGTCTTTCAGACTTCTCTAATATTGCCAATATTATAAAAACTCCTAATTATGATGACTTTACCCAGAGTATTACTCGCTTTAAACAAACAAAAATCCCCAAAGTGGTTTTAGCTCGCAGTATAACTATTCCTTTAGAAAAAGAAATAAATGCTTTTAAAGTCACAAATGAATTATTAATAAAGTTTTTGCGCACTAAAAATTTTACTAATTATTTTTTTGCATTTTTAAAGGTTCCTTCGCATGATGCCCTGGGAGAGGCTTTTATTTCCTATACCCCGGAGACGCTTTTTAAAACACAGGGAAACACTATCTTTAGTGAGGCTTTAGCAGGATCTTTACCGGTTACGCATGGTCATTTATTATTATCAGATAAAAAGAACCTTCTTGAAAACAATATTGTCTTGCAGAGCATCTTAGAAGATTTAGGTCCTTTAAGTAAAAAGCTGACCTATAATCCCCCGAAGCTTATTCACCTTCCCTACATTGCGCATTTAATCAGTAAGATTAGGGGAACTTTAGAAAAAAATATCACATGTCTTGAGATTCTTAATGCTCTTCATCCTACCCCGGCTACCTTAGGTTACCCAAAGGATGAAGCTCTTGCCTTTCTTAAAGGGGATATCGGTAAACACTGCGTGTTTACCGATACCCCTTTAAACCTAAATTACTACGCAGGAGCTGCTGGCTTTAGTGAAGAGCAAAAAGGCCTAAAGCAAAAAGTAAAAAATTGTAGTAAATTCATAGTGCTTCTGCGCTCAGCAAATATCTGCAATAAGTTTATTCGTGCCTATGGAGGAGCCGGGATTATGCCAGATTCTGATATTCTGGTGGAATGGCATGAAACCAAAGAAAAGCTTACTCCAATCTTAAGCAGCTTATATCCCCAAAAACTTGTAAGAGAAATTAAAGATACGGCAGGAAGTTTTTAATACTTATAAAAAACCTTACCCAAAGCCGGATAAGGTTTTATGGAATGATTACTGTTTTCTGGTATTTGAAATTACTTAATACCAGAGTATCTTAAAAGCGCATCAATCTTTGGCTTTCTGCCTCTAAAATCGATAAACATCTTCATAAAGTCACGAGAGCCACCATTCTGGAGGATGCAAGTTAAATAATCACGCCCTACTTTTGGATTTAATACCCCTTCTTCCTCAAAACGGCTAAAGACATCGGCAGATAAAACCTCAGCCCATTTATAGCTATAATAACCTGCGCTGTAGCCGCCTGCAAAAATATGAGTAAAGGAATCCTGAAAACGGTTAAAATCAACCTTTGGCATTACAGATACCTCATCACGTACCTCTTCAAGCATCTCCTGGGCTGATTTCTCAGATTCGTATTCGTTATACAACCTAAAATCAAAAAGCGCAAATTCAAGCTGACGGAGCATTGCTAAGGCACTGTTATAATTTTTAGCAGCGAGCATCTTGTCAACTAGCTCCTGAGGTATTGGCTCTTTAGTAGTTACATGTGCGGAAATCATTGGTAACACTTCTTTTTGCCAGGTGAAGTTCTCCATAAACTGGCTAGGAAGTTCTACAGCATCCCAAGGCACGCAGTTAATACCAGCAACCTGACTTACATCAACAGCAGTAAGCAGGTGATGTAAAGCATGACCAAATTCATGAAAGATTGTTTCTACATCATCATGAGTTAAAAGAGAAGGTTTATCACCAACTGGAGGAGTAAAGTTACAAATTACATATGCTATTGGTAATTGTAATGAACCATCTAATCTAAATCGTCTGCCTTGGTAAGAGTTCATCCATGCCCCACCTTGCTTACGATCGCGAGCATAGAGATCCATGTAAAAACTACCTACTTTCTCATTATCTTTATTAAAGATATCAAAAAATCTTACATCCTCATGCCATACATCTACGCCATAATGAGGTCTAATATCGATATCAAATAAGATATGTACCAAATTAAATAACCCACTTAAAACTTTTGGTAGAGGAAAATATGGTCTAATAAGTTCATCATTGATGCTAAAGCGCTCTTCTTTAAGCTTTTCGGCATAATAAGTTACATCCCAAGGCTTAATGTCGTCTGCCCCTAAGCTTTTCGCATAAGCATACACCGCCTCTATTTCTTCCTTAGCCTGCGCTTTACTTCTTTTTACTAAATCATTTAAAAATGTCATTACCTCCTCGGTGGAGTTTGCCATTTTTTTAACTAAAGAATGACTGGCCGCATTTTTAAAACCCAAGAGTTTAGCAATATTATCGGCAATAGCGCGTTCTTCTTCAATAATATCGCCATTATCAAATTTACCAGCATCAGGACCTATTTCTGATGCTCTGGTTGAAAATGCATAATACATTTCATAACGCAATTGGGAGTTTTTAGCATACTTCATAACAGGTAAATATGAAGGATACTTTAATGTTAAGACATAACCATCAAGACCTCTTGCCACAGCCTCACTTTTTGCCAGATCTAGTGCTGTCTGAGGCAATCCTTCAAGCTCTTTTACATCTTTAACATGCTTAATAAAGGAATTGGTTGCATCCAAGACATTATTACTAAAGGCAGATGATAGTTCTGATTCTTTACTGACTAATTGGCCATACAGTTCTTTTTCTTCTTTTGGAAGAGCAATACCGCTTAACTCAAAATCTTCTAATGATTCATTGATTACCTTTTGCTGCGCCTCGCTAAGTAAACCAAAGGCATCACTTGCACGCAATCTCTTATAAAGGTCATATAAACCTTCATGCTGACCTAAATAAGTATAGAACTCAGAAAGTACCGGTAGCATCTTATCATGAGCCTGGCGTAATTCATCATTACTTACTACACTATTTAAATGCCCCACAACCCCCCAGGCGACTGATAATTTATCGGCCACCTCATCTAAAGGCGTTACCAGACTATCCCAGGTAGGTTCAAGAAGCTTACTTTCATCATGTGGATCAGGTACATTATGGGCTTTTACCAAATTCTCAATGGTAGTGCGGTATTTGGCAATTAACTCTAAAATTGCTGGTTCAATATGTTCAGGTTTTATCTTGCTAAATTCAGGTAAAAGATTGGTTTTTAGTAATGGGTTAGTGTTTTCCATAAGTATCCTCTTGCATCAAACCTATTGTTGATGACCAAAAATATGCCTAAAAAAGTAAACTTTGCTATAAAATATCATAAGTTATAAATTATCATAAATTAATAGCATCTGCCCCATTTACCTTGATACTAGATAAGTTACTGGGATTACAGATTATCACTATTTACCCATTAGCGCAAACTTACAGAAAATTTTCAGTTAAGTTTGTAACAAAGGCAATAAAAATACGATAACCTTCCATAATATTTGCTTTTTTACGGAGTTTTTTATACTTTACTTATATAACTAATATTACAAGGAGCAACAAATGACCGAATATGAAATCATGCTAACAGGCGGCTACTATATTGCAGCTGATGAAGATCTTACAAAAAAGCACCAAAGAGCTGTAAGACTTTGCCGTAAATTTAATAAGACCAATAACCTTGAAAAGCGCAGTAAGATGATGAAGAAGCTTTTTGGTAAAATTGGAAAAGGCGCCTATATTGAGCCTAGTTTCTTTTGTGATTACGGTTGTAATATTCATATTGGTAAAGACTTTTACGCTAACTTTAATTGCATCATGCTTGATGTTAATACTATCACCATTGGCGATAGAGTATTTTTAGCACCAGATGTAAAAATATTCTCAGCAACCCACCCAATAGATCCTGTTATTCGAGGTGAAAAGTATGAATATGGTCTACCTATTACCATAGGTAATGATGTGTGGATTGGGGGCGGAAGTATTATAAATCCAGGTGTTCGTATCGGTAATAATGTAGTTATTGGAAGTGGTTCAGTAGTTACTAAAGATATTCCTGATAACTCTATAGCAGCTGGTAATCCTGCAAAAGTATTACGTAAAATTACTGAGGATGATATAAAGAAAGCTCAAGAATTAAAAGCTCGCTATCATGAGATTAAGGGAGCTTAATAAATTTACCATGTAGTTTAGCATGTAAGTAATATTGCTACTTACTTTCTGTTTTGCTAAAAAACTTACATGTAAATCACTAAACAAACTTATGTGATTTATAAGCAGAATTTCCATAGCAGGTAGCCTTTCTTCCCTAAAAAGGTGCAAAAAAGAACTTTGGTTATCTTTTTTAATTATAGTTCTGCACTTAATTTATAGGAGAAAAAAATCTATCCTGAATTTTAGGCTACCACGTTTAAAATCCATAAGATATAACCATCTTTTAATGGTTATACCTTATGTGGTTATAATCATCATGCTATTTTAAACCATACTTTCTCAAGTGATGTTTACTATATTTTATTTGCCCCTGATAGCTCTTTACCTTTAAGCTTTTTAATTACCGCTCCTATCGCCATTTTTTACTGCACCATGAGGTCTTTTTACTGTTTTTTAGTTATAAATATGTGTTACAGGTAGTGTTAAATGTAGTATCAGGTATTCTTTGTATTTGTTCTCAAGTTATCTCTTATGCCATAAAAAACTATAAGATGACTTTTGATACAAAGTCTTAATACTTTATATACTGATAAAGCATGTTTGAGTAAGAGGCAAAGTAAAGGACTAAACCCTAATTATATCTTCCATCCCATCTTAGGGTATATGCAAATAACTAGTGCTGAATATAAAACTCACCTATACTTTATTACCCTATGCTTAACTGCTAATATCAAGTAGTTTTGGGGTGAATTTAGTCAGGCAGCAGATTCACTTATAAGTACCAATAAGGCATGTATATGCAACCTCAAACATGCTAACGCATGCTGGAGTTTGCCTTTTTGGATTTTGTATTTTTTTGTTTCTTTTTGTTGTTTCTGCTGTCTTTTTTTTTTGTTTCTCTCTCTTCTTACTCTTTTACCCAAAACATTGCATTTTCATCAAAACTTTAGACATGCTTTTTTTGTAAAAATATGAATAATATTAACAAATATATAGTATAATCACGCGCAATCAATTTACTAAAAGATACGCTTTTTTAAGTATCCCCCCTTTTTTATAGGGACAATAATAAACTTTACAAGGAATATAAAATGAAACATTCTGGTCTTACCAATGAGGAAGTCCTCAAGTCAAGACAAACACATGGTTCAAACATCCTCACAGAACATGAACAAGAAAGTTTTTGGGAGAAACTGCTAAATAACTTCAAAGATCCAATGATCATTATCTTACTGGTAGCCCTTGCGATTAATGTCTTATTCTGGGCATTTGGCTACTCTCACTGGTATGAATCAGCAGGTATCTTTTTAGCGATAATTCTTGCAACTTTTGTGTCAACATTCTCTGAGCATAAGAATGAGGCCGCCTTCCAAAAGCTACAGGATGAGGCGTCAAAGATTCTATGTAAGGCTTTTAGAAATAACTCTATTGAAGAAATTTCTATTGATGATATTGTTAAAGGTGATTTAATAAAGCTTCAGTCTGGTGATAAAATCCCTGCCGATGGTTACATTATCGAAGGCTCTATAAAAGTAGACCAAAGCACCTTAAATGGTGAATCAAAAGAAGCCACCAAATCTGCAGTTCCTGATGACTTTGTTAATAATGAAACCGAGCACCTTGAAACTTTGGATCCATACCATGTCTTCAGAGGTACTACTGTTTGTTCTGGTGATGCAATTATGCTGGTAACCACAGTTGGTGATAAATCAGAATACGGTAAGATTGCTAAAGAATTACAAACTGCGCAATTACGTGACACTCCTTTAAAAGTAAAACTTACTAACCTTGCCAAGTTAATTAGTAAATTTGGCTATATTGGTGGTATTGCCATTGCCATTGCCTACCTATCACGCTGCATATTACAGGCTCCTGTATTAGCAGATTACTTATTATCCATGAACCTGATTACTGACCTGCTACACTCAGTAATGTTTGCGGTAATTATTATCGTTATGGCAGTGCCTGAGGGCTTACCACTAATGATTGCCATTGTTTCAGCATTAAATATGAGTAAGATGCTTAAAGATAATGTGCTGGTGCGTAAGATTTCAGGAATTGAAACTGCAGGTTCTTTAAATCTGTTATTCTCTGATAAGACAGGTACTATTACTAAAGGTAAGCTTGAGGCCGTAACCTTCTTAACAGGGGATGGCAATAATAATTTTGCAACATATCAGGAGATTCCGGCAGAACTCAGAAAACTTACTGCTGCCTCAATCTTTTTAAATACCCAGTGTATTATCTCAAATGAAGATCTTACCCCTAAAGTTTTAGGGGGAAATATCACCGATAGAGCATTATGCAATTTTGCTCTAATGGATCATAAGACTGATTTTGCCTCAAAGACGGTAACAAGTATTCCTTTTAACAGTACTAATAAATTCTCAGCTACTATTGTAGAAGGTAAATATAACCTTACCTTAATTAAAGGCGCCCCTGAAAAGCTCCTTTTAAAGTGTAATGGTTATTATAATGTGGAAGGTAAACGCATACCTTGTGATAACTTCACAGCTTTAAATGCGCAAATCGATAATCTTGCAAACCGAGCTATTCGTGTATTGGCACTTGCTACAACTACTGCCCAACCTGATGAAAATGGTAATTTACCAGATGGCGAATGGACTCTTATTGGTGCTGTTGGTATTCGTGATGAGGTTCGTCCAGAAGCTCGTGATGCTATTAAGGAAGTTCATGCAGCTGGTATTCAGGTAGTTATGATTACAGGAGATCGCAAAGAGACTGCTCTTGCGATTGCTAAAGACTCTAACTTGGTAGTAGATACTCCAGACTCAAAAGATATCGTTTGGACCAGTGAGGAACTATCAAATCATACTGATGAAGAAGTTAAAGCTTCTATGAAGGATTTACGAGTTGTTGCTCGTGCACTACCTACCGATAAGAGCAGATTAGTTCGTCTTGCTCAGGAACTTGACCTGGTAGTAGGTATGACAGGTGATGGCGTTAATGACTCTCCAGCCCTTAAGAAAGCTGATATTGGTTTTGCGATGGGTAGCGGTACTGAGGTTGCTAAAGAAGCTTCTGATATTGTGATTTTAGATGATAACTTCCTTTCAATTGAAAAATCAGTACTTTACGGTAGAACAATCTTTAATAGTATTCGTAAGTTTATTATCTTCCAGCTTACCGTAAACGTAGCAGCCGTGATTATTTCATTTGTAATGCCATTACTTGGCGGTCAGATGCCTTTAACCATTGTGCAAATCTTATGGGTAAACTTAGTTATGGATACCCTGGCTGCTTTAGCTCTTGGTAGCGAACCTCCATTAAAGCGCTATATGAAAGAAAAACCAAAATCTCGTCGCCAGCCTTTAGTAAATCGCTATATGGGATCTGCTATCTTAACCGGGGCGATTTGGTTATTTATCCTGGGTATGGTTTTACTATTTAATAGCTCATTGCAAGAATTTATCTTTAGTTTAGATCCTGCCTATATAGATTTAGTAGCCAAGGGAGCAAGCAATGCACCTGCTGTTGCTACTGAAATTATCCTGACTTGCTTCTTTACCTTATTTATCTTTACAACCGTGTTTAATGCCTTTAATTCACGTACTGATTCCTTTAACCTCTTTGAACATATCACAGAGAATAAAGGCTTTTTATATATCTTAGGTATAATTACAGTAATCCAGATTCTTATGACTCAAAGTGGTGATTACTGGCCAGCATTTGGTAAAATTATGAACTGTCATGGTTTAACCTTCGAGCAGTGGTTAGTAATCTTGGCTATGGCTATAACCATTATCCCTGTTGACTTAATTCGTAAGGCAATAGTAAGACAGCTATCAATTAAAGCTTAAGGGTTAAGCTGATAAACTTAATAAACCGGATTATAAGTTCAGTTCAGCTGAATTTATAAATATCAAAAGTGCCATAAGTGTTAAGCTTATGGCATTTTTTTATTGAGGAGGGTTAGGTGTGGAAAGAATGAATCAATTAACATTTTTGCATGATAGATTAAGAAGCCATAAGACAAATAACGGTATTTTCAGGTATCATTTTTTCAGATTTTAGGAGAGTATTGAAAGGATACTTATAACTCATTGATTTTATATGGTAATTTAACGATAAGATTGTAACGCCTGTTCTCATTCATAGGGATTGAAACTTAAGTACATGCTCAATAAATCAGCTTGGTAATTGTCTGTTGCAACTGCAGTTTCCTCTTATATGAATTAAAGCCATCCTTGTTAAGGGGAAAAACGGTTATCACATACTACCAGCTCCTATGCATATTGTTTTTAACTGTGTGTTAGCTGATTGGTAATTAGTGATTCAGGTTGGTATTACGGTGTTTTTTTGTGAAAAAAAATGAACCTTAAGCTTTGGGTATTGCTTTAAGGCTCAACGTTTCTGAAGCTAACGTTAGGTTAACTACTCTTTTGTTTCTTAATTATTTTCCTCTTCTGCTGGTTGTTCTGCTGTCTGCTCAGCAGTCTTTTTTGTGGTTAATTCTTCTTGCTTATCTGATTTAGCCCTACTCATTTTTATTGGAAGAGTTACAGTAAAAGTAGATCCTTGACCTTCTTTACTATCAAGCTCAACAGTACCTCCGTGAATGGCAATACCGTGTTTAACAATAGAAAGACCTAAACCTGTGCCACCAATAGCTCTTGAGTGACTTTTATCAACTCTAAAAAATCTTTCAAAGACTCTATCGTGTGATTCATAAGGAATACCAATACCGGTATCTCTTATCTGCCATACGATATTATCGTTATCCTTTTTGTACATATTAAAGAAAATCTTACCACCTAAGCGATTATACTTAATAGCATTATCACAAAGGTTATATAACACCTCTTCAATAATACGAGGAACACAGTTTATTACTAATGGTGACTGCACGTTTTCATATTCAACCTTAACGTACTTTTGCTCTTGAGCATTCTTAAGATAATACATGATATTTTTAGTTTCCTCATAAATATCAACATCTTTAGTCTCAAATTGCATATTGGAGTTTTCATCTAAGGTTGATAGATGAATAATATCAGCAATTAACGTTAACAGTCGCTGTGATTCTGCATAGATATTATCAGCAAAGTGCTTAATATCCTCAGGCTTGGCAATACCATTACGAATAATTTCCGCAAAACCCGAAATTGAGGTTAATGGGGTTTTTAATTCATGCGATACATTAGCACTAAATTCACGGCGTAAATGCTCACGACTGGCTGCCTCTGTTACATCAATAATTACCACAATTGCCCCATCAGTTGCAGCACCACTGATAATTATCGGGTTAATTAAGAAATTAAAGTATTTCTCATTCTTTTCAACGATAACTGAGGTATTAACACCTTTCTTTAAGGTTTCATGCAATGCTCTAACAGCCGGATGGTCAAGCTCTAAGTTTAAGGCATCTTTATCATCGATTAGTCCTAATAAACGAAGAAACCTATCGCAAATAAGACTCCTAACCTTGATAATACCACTATTATCAATAAGCATTAACCCTTCGGTCATATTCTCAAAGATAATCTTAAATTCCGTCTCGTGACGCTGCAAAGTATTAATTTGGGCATTAATAAGTTTGTTTTGTTCTTTTATCTTATTTAAGAATGGACGCATTTCCTTATAAGGCATTTCATCATTAGTTAATAATGACAAATGATTAAAAGGTGCGACAATTTTAGCTGTTACTACTTTAGAAAACACTAAAATCACAATAACAATAACAAACATCACCGCTAATACTTGAGGAACTATCAGTAAAAAGGTGTAGAGAAAGGAATCGATATTATCAGAAATGCGCAGTACTCTACCATCAGGTAACTTCTCTGCGTAATAAAAAGTATTTGAATATAAAGTAGCTGAAGTTCTAGAACCTTCACCTGCTCCATGAGTTATAGCTTCGATGAATTCAGGACGGTCTTTGTGGTTCTCCATTTTAGCCACATCAGCCTTATTATCAAAAATCACCGTACCATCAGTATCGATTAGGGTGATTCTATTAGATTCTAAATCCTCTCCTTTTAACTGTGTTTTATCTTCAAGAGCTTCAATTTTATGTAAAAAATCAAGCTGATCGGTTTCGTAGGCAATCTTTATGTAATTAAAGTCTGAATGAAGTTCGGCACGTAATCTACTTTCAGTATTAGAGTAATATACCGTTGAAAAAAGTACCGAACTAATTAAACATGTTAAAAACGATATTATGACTATACTACGAAAAATTCTTTCTTTCATTTAGTCTTTCTTACCTAGTCTATAGCCAACCCCTCTTACGGTTTCAACTAAGCAACCGTAATCACCAAGTTTGACACGTAGCGTACGAATATGTACATCAACAGTTCTAGATTCGATATAACAGTCTATTCCCCAAACCTTATCAAGTAATTGCTCACGAGTAAATACCTGTTCAGGGTGACGGAGAAATAAACAAAGTAATTCAAATTCCTTTAAAGTTAAATTTACAGGAACATCTCTAATGGTAATCTTATGAGAGCGAGTATCAACACATAAATCCCCTGCTGTTAATAACTCTTGGGCTTCAGTTTTTTCCTCGCTTTTTTTATTATGACGTAATTGAACTTTAACTCTAGCAACTAACTCCATCATCCCAAATGGTTTAGTAACGTAATCATCAGCCCCCTGGTCCAGTCCTTTGATTTTATCAAATTCACTATCCTTAGCTGATACAATCATTACCGGGATATTTTTTGTAGCAGGATCAGCATGAATCTTACTCAGTACAGTCATGCCATCCTCTTCAGGGAGCATTAAATCGAGCAGAATAAGATCAGGAAGTTCTTGCTCAAGAGCCGCAAAAAACTCTGAAGGTTTCTCAAAACCCTTGCTTTCTAATCCAGAACCATTAAAAGTATAAACTACTAACTCTCTAATGCTAGCATCATCTTCAACTACATATATCATTTAAGCTTCAATACCATTAATCTTATAATTAACTAAACGAGCAACATTAACACTATGATCGCCAATACGTTCATAATATTTTGCGATCAAGACTAAATCGATAAGTAATTCCCCGCTTTCAGGTATCTTAACGATTAACTTTGCAATCTTATGCTTAACATCCGCAAAAGAATCATCAACGCTATTGTCGGAGTTAATAACCTTAGCTGCTAAAGCACCATCATTATCTACTACTGCCTTCATAGAATCACGGAACATCTCAATTGCACTTTCACCAAGCTTGTCAAGACCTGTATCATTTACTGTAATACCTTCTTCCTTAAAAAGCTTAGCTAGCTTATTGATGCGTGATGATTGAGCCGCAATACGATTCAAATCAGCAATCATAAGTAGTGTTGCCATTATTACTCTAAAATCAGAGGCTACAGGAGATTCCTCCAATAACATATTAACACATTGTTCTTCAATAGTGGATTTTAATTGCTTTAACTCATCACCTGTTTCAACATTAAGCACATCACCACTTAGTGCTTTTAAAGTAACATCTAATGAATTCTGGCATAAAGCACACATCTTATTAAAATCAATGTCTAGCTTTTTTAATTTATCATTAAAATTATTTCTCATTTTAACCGAATCTCCCGCTGATATAGTCCTCTGTTTTCTTTTCTTTTGGTTTTGTAAATATCTGTCTAGTAGAGCCTTTCTCAATAACTTCACCAAGTAAGAAGAATACAGTTTCATCGGAGATTCTTGTTGCTTGCTGCATGTTGTGAGTTACCATGACAATAGTATAATCCTTTTTAAGTTCCGTTGCTAAATCCTCAATCTTAGAAGTTGATATTGGGTCAAGTGCAGAAGTAGGTTCATCCATTAGTAATACTTCTGGTTCTACTGCCAGAGCGCGAGCAATACATAGACGTTGCTGCTGACCACCTGAAAGACCTAAAGCACTAGAGTTTAATCTATCTTTCACCTCATCCCATATGGCACCACCACGAAGAGACTTTTCAACAATATCATCTAATTCGCTTTTTTTCCTGATACCATGAGTTCTTGGACCGTAAGCAATGTTATCGTAAATTGACATTGGGAACGGATTTGGTTTCTGGAATACCATACCTACTCTTTTACGTAAAGTATTTACTTCCATTTGTTTAATATTTTGTCCATCAAAAATTATCTCACCTTCAACTCTGCAACCTTCAACCAAGTCGTTCATACGGTTGATAGATTTAAGTAATGTGGACTTACCACAACCTGATGGGCCTATGAATGCGGTAATTTGGTTTTTACCGATATTCATATTGATATCCTTTAACGCTTTGAAACTGCCGTAATAAAGATCCACATGATTTATATTAAAAACGTTTTCCATTACTACATTCCTTTAGTTAACTTTTTACTGATATAACCTGATAAGAAATTAATACCTACTACCATTGCTAATAACACTACTGCTGTTGCATATGCCTGCTTGATATATAAACCTTCTGAAAGTAATGCATACATATGAATTGCTAAGGTTCTGCCTGAATTTAATAATCCTTCAGGAATACCAGCCACAGTACCTGCCGTATAGATTAAAGCAGCTGTTTCACCAACGATGCGACCGATACCTAAAATTACCCCCGCAGCAATTCCAGGAACAGCTAATGGTAATACTACTCTAAATACTGTTCTAACTTTACCTGCCCCTAACCCAAAACTTCCTTCACGAAATGAATCTGGTACAGCTTTAAGAGCTTCTTCAGTTGTTCTCATAATAAGAGGTAAAATCATAATAGCCATGGTAAAAGCACCTGCTAAGATTGAATACCCCCAACCAAAGAAGAGTACAAAGAGTAAGAAACCGAATAGACCATATACAATTGATGGAATACCTGATAAGGTTTCAGTGGTAAGTCGTACTAATATTACTAACTTACTGCCTTTCTTGGCATACTCAACCAGGTAAATTGCAGAGAAGATACCTAAAGGTAAAGCTATAAGTAGAGCAAAAAAGGTCATTATTACGGTATTTACTATTGCAGGGAGCATTGACACATTTTCAGCGGTATAGGTCCAGGCAAACTGATCTAAGGTAATATTTGGGATACCCATAATCAGAATATATGCTAACAAAAACACCAGTACGCAAATGGTGATACCTGCACATAAGTAAGTAAAGAGACGTAAAAATAATGACAAATAATCATTACGGTAACGTGCCATTAACTTGTCTATCATAGTTTCTTCTTCCCTTTAATCACACTAAATGTTAAGTTTATTAAGAGAATAAACACAAACAATACCACTGATGTTGCTATCAGAGCCTCTCTATGCATACCTGATGCATAACCCATTTCAAGTACGATATTAGCTGTCATGGTACGAACACCACTCATAAATGAGTCAGGTATTACCGCCTGGTTACCGGCAACCATAATTACCGCCATGGTTTCACCAATAGCACGCCCCACTCCTAACACTATTGCAGCAAGGACACCTGATTTAGCAGCCGGGAGAACTACAAAGAATACTGAGCGTTCGTGACTAGCACCTAAAGCTAATGCACCTTCATAGTAACTGGCCGGTACGGCTCTAAGAGCAGCTTCTGAAATACCGATAATAGTAGGTAAAATCATAATACCTAATAAAATTGATGCAGTAAGTACGCCTTTACCACTTCCACCAAACATTTGCTGTAAGATTGGAACAATTACCACCAGACCAAAGAAGCCGTATACTATTGACGGAATACCCGCTAATAAATCAACTACAGGTTTAAGCATTCTGCTAGTTCTTGCACTACAGAAGAATACTAGGTAAATCGCTGTCACTATACCGATTGGTACACCAATGATAATCGCTCCGGCAGTAACATAAATACTGCCTATAATCATTGGCAAAATACCAAATAAATCGTTTAAAGGTTTCCAATTAACTCCAAACAAGAAATCATCGATACCAATGTTAAAGATTGTTGGAATACCATTAGCAAATAAAAAAAGACAGATTAGAACCACCGATAAGATCGATGAGCATGCAGATAGTAAGAACACTATCTTCATAATCTGCTCTCTTAGCTGCATCATATAATTTCTCCAATAATTTTAAAAAGAACCACAGAAGTTTCAGTGTTTTATTGTTTTTGGTTTGATTTTTATGTGTTTTTGTTTTTTATTGTAAGTTTGTATTTTACGGTTTACTGTAATTTTTATTATGACTGCTTCTATGGAACTTATTTAAACAACTCAGAAGATGCGCATGCGTTATAAGTCTAATGACTTTATCTGATAAGCTTAACGTTTTGCAATAATCAGCTACCCTATGTTCTTCTGAGCTTCTCCCCGAATTTACCAGTAAATTACTTGTTAAGTTCTGTCCATGAAGTAATCTTACCGGTGTAAATATCTTTTACATTAGGAACTGATAAGTTATCGATCTTGTTTTCAGGATTTACAATTACTGCAATACCGTCAAGAGCAATAACTAAAGGCTCTGCCCCCTTATTCATTTCATCTTGTGATAATTCACGGCTTGACATACCAAGATCAGATACACCTTCAATAACAGTTGTTACACCAGTAGTACTATCACTTTGCTGAATTTCAAGAGATACACCTGGGTTTAACTTAATATAAGCTTCCTTTAAAGATTCCATTACAGGAGTTACAGATGAAGAACCTGCAATTGAAAGCTTGCCAGTTACATTTGAAGGCTGGTAATCAGCTGTTACATCCATTGGTACATAACCTTTCTTAGTAACAATTTGCTGGCCCTGCTTACTTAAAATAAATGCCACTAAATCTTTGATTACAGGATTTTCAACACCCTTCTTAAGAACCAGGTTAAATGGACGACGAATCTTATAAGCACCACTCTTAGTATTTGCTACTGTTGGAGCTACGCCATCAATCTTAACCGCCTTAACAGTATCGTTTAATGAACCTAATGAAATGTAACCAATAGCACTCTTATTGGAAATAACTGTGGTCATCATTACAGAAGTAGAGTTAGTGATTTCAGCAGCTGCTGTGGTGTTATCTACCTTCTTCCCTTGAGCATTTTTTTCAAGTACATGAGTAAGTTCAACGAACGCACCACGAGTACCTGAACCTTCTTCACGAGAGATAACAGAAATCTTATCGCCAGCCCCACAACCTGATAAAACAGTAACCGCCACTAATGCAGAAGCTGCTAATTTAACAATACTCTTCATAATTTTTTCCTTCTTAATATAATCTACATATATTTATTGTTTACAACCAAAATTTTAGGGGGGATTAGTTAAACACTCTTAATAACAATGTTAAAATTCCGTAAAAAAATGATCTTCTTTCCAACTTTACATTAAGTTTGTGTAAACTTTTTAAAATCAGTGCAAAAGTGTTTCATTTAGGTAAGCATTTTGCATAAGGTATTATTCTTTAAGGGATGAGAGGATTTTTTGTGGTAAAAATTGCCCAGGAAGCTTTTGTAGGGATTGTTTTAAGTTAGGTTTGAACTGTTGGGGTTGTTTGTTTTTCTTTGGAAATTAAAACCTTCCACCAGATATGGTGGAAGGTTTTGGCAAATAAATGCGCTTATCTGCTTAGCTTTTTATTATTGTTTAGTTATTCAATAATAAAGTACTCATCCTGAACGTTGTTACCACTACCAGCTGGAGCTATACCGTCATGGTTAATAGAGCTTGCAGGAATGTTCATTGTAGGAACCGGTTCTGAGGTAATAGGCTGAGGATTTATTACATTATTTTCAGCAGGATTTAGCTCTACCTGCTCCACTATTGGTTCTGAGTTAATGGCAGTAATTGTTGGCTGCTCAATAGCCTGCACTTCTTCATAGTAAATAGGAGTGTTTTCAGAGGCACTTGAAACTACTGCTCCATCAGAAGAAGCTACATCTCGTGATAAGTCATTAGATGATTCATTAAAGATCTTGCCAGCCTTAGAAACATCTGACATATACTCAAATATCTTTACAACCTTTACTACCCCTTCAATTCTTCTAGTAACATTTACAGCACGGTTTGCCTCATCTTTGGTAACAATACCTAAAAGATATACTGTATTATTTTCAGTTACTACCTTAAATCTACCAGAGTTAATTTCCTTACCAAATAATAACTGAGTCTTAACCTTGGTAGTAATCCAGCTGTCACGAGCTTTTTGGTTAATATCAACTGTTTCAATACGAGCAATACGGTTAATTACTTCACGAACTTGTGGTAATTTAGCAATATTTTCTTCTACATATTTAATATAAGCTTCATCTTTACATTGACCAGTTAATAATACACGACCATTAACTGATGTTACGTCAATCTTGCTTTGGTTATAAATTTCACGGTTATTGCTTACAATAGTTAAACTACGTATTTCAATAGATTCATCATCAATCATAGTACCAGCTGTACGTGAATCTGTGGCAATCATAGCACCGGCACCTACTGCACCACCAGCTACTAACGCAACACAACCGGTATTTAGCATGGCTAATGAACATAACAATACTAGGGATGATAATCTTGTCATATTTCCTCTTATCAATGTAATAATTTATCAATGGCTTTTCCCATTATTATAGCTTATGGTTCTTTTGTTAAGTGTTTTTTTTGATATAACTTTTTCTCTTTTCTTTTTGCCCTCTTTTGATTACCTTTTTAGGCTTTTTTACTTTTTTTGTATTCTTTTGAATTCTTTAGCATGATTAGTGTTAAAAAACTAACCAGAAAAACTGAGGTTTAAACAAAAAATACTAATTATTGCAAATATTCTTAATCTTTGCTAATGAGGTTTGTCGCTGCTCATCAGTAACACCAAGATTTTTTAATACTGCATGAGCACGTGAGGATTGATTATAAAGCTCGGCAAATACTAACCAGCCAATTTTAACTTCCTCTTTATTACTAAATTGCTTTGATTTAGTACCCAAGTAAAGTGCAGCCTCCTCATTCTTTAAGCAAGCAGCTTTAATAAATAACTCAGGAGCCTCATCACGCTCATGATCAGGTACATCTTTACCAAAAGTTAATAAAGCGGCTTTATAGTAGTACGCATCTGCACTACCCATGCTTATACCCTTATCATACCAATCAAGAGCCTTAATTTCGCTTTTATCTACTCCAACCCCCTCCTGGTACATAAAACCAATGTAGGCAGCAGCCATTGGGACAGTTTTAGCTATCTTATGTAAAAAGCCTAAGGCTTTTTTATACTGCTTTCTTTGGTAATAAATATCTGCAAGATTAAAGATAGCGGCTTTATGACCTAATTTAGCGGCTGTTTCGTAATAAAATATCCCTTTATCGGTATTATCAAGGGAGACGTAAATCTCACCTAAACGAGCATTAGCCTCGGCAGTATATGGGTTTTGGGTTTTTGTCAATTGCTCATAACTCTTAATAGCTTCAGTGGTATCCCCTGACTCATCATATGCTAATGCTAATGTATAGATAGCATCGTGCATACCTGTATGAACTGCTTTTTCAAGGTAGTAAATAGCATCTTTTAAGTTCTTTTCAATGCCTGTACCTTCATAAAGCATTACACCATAATAATATGAGGCAATCTCATTACCTTCCTCAGCACGCTTTTTAAAGATATTTAAGGCTTCTTTAGGGTCTTTTGAAGCAGCTCTTCCTGTATAAAGCATAATAGCCTTAAGTACATCCGCATCAGCAACGCCAAGAGCAGCAGCTTCATTAATTAACTTAAAGCCTAATTCATCATTACGCTCAGTTCCTATACCTTCAGCATAAAGCTTACCTAATAAGAAAACAGCATCACGAGAATATGGAGCCATTTCATAAGCGCTTTTTGCAAAATTAAAGCTATCTATTGGGTTAACCTCAACACCATCACCATCAAGGTAAATATTAGCTAAGGCAATATATGCTTTGAGTAAGCGACCTTCTTTGGCGATACGAGCATAATAAATAGCCTCTTTAGGGCTCTTTTTTGCACCATATAAACCAAGCTTATGGTATTCATATAAATCATAAGCAGCTCGTGGATAGTGGTTTTGGACAGCTAATTTCTTTAATAATGCCAAACCTTCTGCCTCAGATGATTGAGTGCCTGTATAAAGACGAAGTTTAGCGTATAGATACTCTACATCATCATCTTTCCTATCACTCAAGTATGGCTTTAAAGTTTGTTCAGCCAACTTTAAGTCTGTAGCTGTACCAAATCCCTCTAAGTAACATGTAGTAAGTAATAAAGCTGCTTCCTTATCGTTTGGATATAACTTTTCTGCGAGTGTGATAAGCTTAAAGGCATCTTCCTCACTTGCAGGTTCAATGTAATCTAAAATATAAATGCTTGCTAAAGGAATTAATGCACGGTTATCACCCACTGCAAGAGCTTTATTGTAGAAATTCTTAGCCTTTATGTAATCACCATTAACTCGATAATATTCACCAAGCTCATAAGCTGCTAGTGGCATATTTGCATTATCGGCGCTTATTAATAAATCACGACCTTTTTCAATATTCTTACTTAAACCTTCGCCATATAAGAACATAACACCGTTATAATAAGCAAATTCAGCAGGCTTTTCGATTGATAACAGTGCAGAGTATTTAACAACTTTATCAAATTGACGATCTTTATAATAATACTTAGTTAAGTATAATGCAGCCTCAACAGAACCAATATCTGCTGCACTTTCATATGTCTTAAGTGCCTCAGCTAAACTTGTACCGTTATTATTAGCTTCTAATTCTAAAGCCTGCGCCTGCAAATATAACTCTTGCCCAGTCTCTCCACAACCACCTAACATAAGGGTTGAAGCAACTAACACCGATAGGGCTACTTTCTTTGTGCTGTTTTTCAAAATTGTGCCTTTATCTTTTTTATACTTATATATCCAGCAATAATTTATAATGTCAATGTTCGCACATTACATTATAAATTGCAAAATAGTAGCTTTAAAAAGCTAGTATTTTAGTCCAAAGAGCATTTATTAAATCATGGTTAGCTCTAAATATTACTTCACAAATGCTGATCCTATCCTAAAGCACCTAAGTATGCACTAAAAATTCAAGTTTTTTATTGCTAATTCGTGACAAGCGCAAAAGTTAAATGTCATTCAATGGTAAAACACCTTACTTTTTCAGAGTAAGTACCTGAAATTTTTTAATAAAATCAAGGAGAGGTTCAGAAGATGTTTGAGGAAAAGAAAAAACAGATAAATTTTAAAATCGGAATCAACATCAAAGCAAATAACAGCCCAGGTCAGAATCAATAACATTTTAAGCCAAAAAAGAGGAGGTTATACCTCCCCTTTGCTTTACTTTATGTTTAAGCTAATTTAGTTTATTTTTTGTTTGTTTGATTTATCAGATTACTTATAGTGAAAAATGTTTCGCTACTGGTTATCTTTTTTGAACTTTTGGAAGCTTAAACTTACTTACTAACTGCTCTTGAGTAGATGAAAGCTTATCTAACTCTACACAAATGCTGGTTACAGTATCCATTTGTTTCATATTGCTATCTGATAGATCGCTTATGCGATGCAAGTTCTCAGAAATGAGTTCTGAGGTCTTACCTTGCTCTTTGGCAGCATCGGCAATCATGGTACTCATATCGGTAATCTTGGTGATAGCTTGCTTAATTTCATCAATAGATGCACGA
Source organism: uncultured Succinivibrionaceae bacterium (assembly GCA_944393045.1). Classification (GTDB taxonomy): domain Bacteria; phylum Pseudomonadota; class Gammaproteobacteria; order Enterobacterales; family Succinivibrionaceae; genus HGM20899. Next base: position 42,684 of record CALXYT010000013.1, read on the forward strand.
GCCTGAGTTGAGTTCTCTTCAGTTTCATTCATCTGATTTAAACATGATTCAGCATGTTCAACAGCAGCTGCTACTGATTTTTGTAAATCACCAATCATTAAACGAATTTCATTAGCACTTTCAGAAGTAGTACTTGCCAAAGAACGAACCTCATCTGCTACTACCGCAAAGCCCCTACCGTGTTCACCTGCACGAGCAGCTTCAATAGCAGCATTTAAGGCAAGCAAATTAGTTTGCTCTGCAACACCTTTGATTACATTAATAATCTTACCAATATTTTCACTTAAACCATTAACGTCTTTAATAACCTTAGTAGTTTGAGCAATGCGAGCAGATAAACTCTCAGTTGTTTCAATAGTCTTAGACATAATTTCCTGAGACTTTTCTGCAATTAATTCTACAGTCTTAACCTCATTTAAGGTATTGGATGCCGCTGTTGCAACTTCTTGCGCTGTTGCCTGCATTTCATTCATTGCAGATGCTACAGATACTGTTTCATTGCGCTCCTGTTCAAGTGACTTAGTAGTTTCATTAGCAATAGTAAGGTTCTTAGAAGATGCATCTTTTAAGTCCTTAGAAGCTTTGGCAATGTTTAAGAGTGCATCGGCAACTTTATCTGTTAAACCATTTAATCTAACTGATAAAATACCAAATTCATTCTTTTGAGAAACATTGATATGCTTACTCATATCGCCATCTGACATATCAGATAAGCCAGCTATAATCTTACGCATTGGACGCTTTATAGTTGATGATAAAGCCCAGGCGATAATAAAGACAAATACTAATGCTACTAAGATTGCCACTACTAGACTTACAACCGCAAAGTTGTATCTTAACTTTGATTCATCAGTAGATAAAGTAGTTCTATTATCAGCAATGCTCTGGATATTCTGAATTTCTGACTCAACTTCTTTAATAGATTCAGAAATTTCAGCAATGGTTGCATTTAGTTTCTGCATAGATACTATGTATTTTTGATAAGTAGATACTAAGCCCTTATCACCTGTTAAGTTATATTCAAAATTACTGAAGTACTGACCTAAGTCATTTTCGATTTCAGGCATTTCCCGCTTAAGTTCGCTATAGTGCCCATTAAAGGTTGCATATGCTCTCTTAAGGATTTTAATTTTCTTTTCGATATCAGCAATATTTTCACTTGCTAAAATTTCATTAGTAGTAGTTTCAAGTGTCTTTTGAGCAACTGTCATAGAGAAAAAGATATTGCCAACAAAGTCATCCCAAATCTTGGCTTTGAAGTTTTGTTCTTCAGAATTAAATAATGATAACCATGACACAAAAGTTGCTTTATCTTTAGCAAGCTTATTATAAACAATAAGAAGTTCCTTTTTATTGACAGGGATTTCTGCAGCTTGAGCTGTATATGATTGAGCTAATTGGGCAAGACGAGTATAACTACGATGAATTTCCTCGTTAGTCTTAGTATGTTCTTCAAACTCTTTAATAGTCTTTAAAAATTCTTCTTTAGATGTATTAAAAGAGTTAATCCGTTCATCAATGATACCACTATCAGTTTCATTTAGCACATTATTTAAATCTAAAGCTACCGTTAATAAACGAATTTCTACTTGATTTGCTTTATCTACAATAGGCATTACTCTATCTGTTAAATAACTGAAAGAGTTATTCATGGTGCTAATATTAGCGTAGCTTAAGGCAGATAATACGGCAAGAATCAAAAACAGCAACCCAAAACCTACATAAACACCATGGAGAACCGAGGTTTTTATGTAGTTATTAATACCCAAACAACATAAACTGCCCAATTTTGAGCTTTTTACCGTTTCCCAAATCTTTTTTATTTTATCGTATTTCATACTTACCACTTTTTATCTCTATCCCGACAAGTAAACTTTTTAAAAGAATTGCCATTTGTGCAATTACGGAGATAGCTACAAATAACTATTTTCATCATAATCTATCAGAGGCTTTAATTCTGTTACCTTTTCTAGAAAATTTAATTTTTTGCAACGAACTTTTAATTTTGTGAGAAGTATCAGCTCTTTGAACAAGAAGATCGTTATTTTATTAGAATTTTCATACAATTTTACAGAAAAAGAAAAATATGCTCGTTTGAAGTTTTTAAAAAAAAATGCTTTAAACTTACAAAGTGCAAAATTTTTAATTAAATTTGAAGCTAAATATAGGGAGGTGAGAATCGAAGTAAATGAGAAACGAAAGTGCAAGTTTTTTTTTGAGAATAAAAAAATAGCAAGATAGAAGGAAACACTACTTGCTACTTTATATGTATTGTTTTTAATTGTTTTGAATTGTTGCTAAACTATTATGAGATAAAATCTACTCTTGTTGAGAGTTTGTTTTGTAAACTCTTAATAATCTTAATTGAATCGCTATATGACTTCTTGAAGTAAGAATAAATCACATTCTGCTCGTCAACTTTCTTTAGATAAAGATAATATACATTACCTACCCCATTTTGGGCAAATAGTTTTTGTATAAAATCGCGAGCTGTGTCATAAACTTGCTTAACTTCAGGGAAAGAAGTTTCTGCCTGCCCCATAACTGACTCAAAAGCACCATAACTTTCTTGTAGCTGAGCTGCAACAGAATCTATTTCTACAACTGACTTGGCTCTGAAGTATTGCTTTAATAAATCTTCATATTCAGTACGTAAATAAGTAATGCGTTCTAATAAAGCCTGTTCGGTTTCTGATAAGGTCTTTTGCTTAATAATATTTTCAGCGGTCTTTAAATTGGAAAACACTTCTGGTAAATCAGAAATACCATCTCTTACCTTATTCTTCAAAGCAACAATCTCATTTTGGTTATTAGGATATGCTTCACATTTGATTAAAAGGTTAGAGATTAACTGCACTAATTCATTTTGCTCAGCTGCCAATGGATTACGGGAGTATTCTTGTAAAGTAGAAAGTGCAAAACTTAGCAACTCACGACTTTGAAATAACTCATCACGATTTATTAAAAATTCATTTCGATCATCGGTATGAGACATAATAATCATTGCAGCACGGTATTTATTTAGGTCGTTTTCTACATCTTTAATTAAATAGCCTGCCTGCAGATATGCAACAGCCCCACCTGAAACTGTGGCTATTTCAGCATTTGCCTCCATAGTTGAGAACATTGCACAAGAGCAGAATGCACTTGTTAATAAAAATTTGGCGAATCTTTTTTGCCCAAATAAAAAACCTTTTGTAATCATCATTTTTCCATCAAAATTCATCATATAAGTGTGCTAATCTGTTTTAAACGCAATATACCCTTTTTAGGTATAGTTACTTTAACGTTTAACTTCTTGTTATTCTATTATTTTTATAATCTACCATTAGCCATTTGATAAAGATTAAACTTACCTTTTAAAAATCTTTCATCATCGACCTTTAAGAAAATAGCAGATTGTTATTCTGATAAAAACAGTATTTAACATATAACATAACTTTTTAGTATCTGTAACTTAAAAGTCTAGCTAACGCTCGAAAAATATAGCCAATTATATACATTTAAGCAACTATTATTTGTAAAAAAACAATATCGCTAACAATTTTTAACATAATAACAGTGTTAGGTTAATACTAAAAAGATACGTTCCTTTAATCTAACAGCCATTAGAATATACTTCAATTATCACATTAGAGCTTGTATCAGAATTTACCACTAAGGAATATGAAACCACGCAGGAATCCACTAAAAAACCAGTGTATCCAGGACTTTGAGCCGAGGCAAAATAGATTGTGCCAGTACCTTGTTTTAAATTCTCAGGAGTATTTGAACCTCCTTTAAGCTTAATAGTATCAGGATTATAATAACACCATCCCCATAAAGCATCACATTTACCAGCGGTGTCCATTCTCTTAAGAGAATAAGTATCCTCAAGAGCCAATACTACCCCATTACCTAGAGCGGAAGGATTACCGTAACTTGTACACACAGTAGAAGATGATTTTTTATCTTCGGAACATTCTATTTTAAAAACACCATACATATCCTGACCTGCAAACATAGGTAGCTTATTACGATGTTTTATAACAGAATCTGAATAAATAATATCGACAATATTATGTAGCATCATTTTCATTTGCGTTAAATCATCGATTCTGGCCTCAGTAGTAATACCTACAAATCTTGGCATTAGTACCTTTATTACAATGACAATGATTATAATCACTATTATCAGTTCAACTAATGTAAAACCATTACTTCTCATTTATTTTTCTTATTATAGTGTAGTTGAATCAGCCTTAAATATATGGCTAATTTCAACAGCCAAAAAGTAAAATTTACCATTTTACTTTTTGTCTTTGTTTTTCCAATTTCATATTACGTATTACGTGTTGTTCTTCTTGTCTTTATTATTTGTTAGAAGTGTTTGGGGGAAGATAATTTTCATATTTACTAAATAATTTTTCTGAAATTTTTTGCTAAAAGCTAAATTGTTACATATTGTAACTTAGATTTGATTTGCTTTTTGTGAGCAAACAACAAACTTATTAAATGAAGTTTGACTTTTTATAACTAAGAACTGAAATTTTTGATTCTTTTCAGTTTTCAGGTAAGCAGTTTTTAAAGTATTTTTGGGAATAAGTTTTAAAAAGGGAAAGTAAGTTTTATCTGAGACTTAACTTATATAAAAAAACAAAGGGGGCAGTTTTTCTGAACCCCCTTTACGACTAAAAAGATAGATTAGCAACCACCTCTATGGATGGTAGTTTTAATAGTTGTTGTTTTAGAAGTATCATCAGGAGTGACGGTATATTCTAATACGCAAGAAGCTGATGAATATTCAGTTGATGTTCCTGATGTGGTACCTACTAAACCAACACTTGATGAAGGAGCTACGTAAATGGTGTTATCTGAAATTTCGTATACACACCATCTGTCAGAACTATCACAAGCACCTGCTTTAGTTAATTTCACAAAATCAGTATCAGCCTGTTCCAAAGATCTGATAATCCCCTCAAAGTTTGCCTGAGGATAACCGTAAACTGTACAAATGATATCTGATGTACTGCCATCTTTATTTGCCTCAGTACAAGTTTGTACTGCACCATCTGAATTCTTTCCACCGTAGTCCTTTATTTTATCAGTACCTTGAATTACAGATTTTGCAAAAGACATATTAGCAGCACTTAAAATAGCACCCTTAACACCTTGCATAGCAGATACACGAGCATCTGACTGTAAATCCATAAACTTAGGAGCTGCTGTTGCTGCCAAAATACCAAGAATGACAATAACCACTACTAACTCAATAAGTGTAAAACCATTATTACGTCTCATAACGCCTCCGTTTTTATAATTATAGTAATAGGATTAACGCTCTTATAAAAATTATTTATCCGTCCATACGTAGTTTTTTAGCAAAATATTATATGGCTAACAGTTTAAATCACTTTTAAAACAGCAATTCCTTCCTAATATCCTTTTGTTTGTAATTAACGTGCAACTAAAAATTTAAAACAATTAAAAAATAGCTCTTAATTTACGTAAGCCACGCTACACTCTTATTATAAATTTGGGTTTTAAATAAGAGTAATGTTTTATCTATAAAATAATACCTGTATCATACTTTTTCTGAAAACGTTTTTATAATTTTTAAAGATCTTTCTTTTTACTCTTCTATTTGCTTAAAAAATAGCTCTCCTGCTACATATATCAATATGTTTAAAAGAAAAGCACCCTGTTAAAAGATCAAAAAAATAACCTTTCTTAATTTTGATATTTTAATGACATACTCCCCACGCATAAATGCGGGGGGGGGTTCTAGTATCAACAAATCTAGCCTACTTTTGTAGGTCTTACAAATTCTCCTCTAAGAGTTGATGCCCC
>CALXYT010000014.1 GCA_944393045.1 uncultured Succinivibrionaceae bacterium
TGTAAGACCTACAAAAGTAGGCTAGATTTGTTGATACTAGAAACCACCGCATTTATGCGTGGGGAGTATGTCATTAAAAGTAAATGCAAAAAGTTAAAACACTTAAAAATACTTAAAGATAAAAAGTATGGCGATTATTTACCAATTAAAAGTAAAGCTTGATTGCTTTGATAACTTTATTTGGCGTGATATGGAGTTTCCTTCCACATATACGCTTGATAAGGTAGTCTATGCTATTATCGTTGCCTTTGAGGGCAAGGGTAAGCATGATTATATCTTAAACCATAAAGATAGAGCTTTTGTGAATAATATAAAAGGTGCGGTAAATAAAAATGTTCTGCTTTCCAAAGATGTTAAGTTAAAAGATTTAGCTTTAGACTTAAAAGATCCATTATATTTTGAGTATGATCTTCAATCTCAGTGGCAATTTACTATTGAGTATTTAGGCGCAAAAGAAATTCCTAACGGCTTATCAAAAAATTACCCCAAAGTTATTCAGGGTAAAGGTAAAGGTATTATTGAGGATTTTGATTGTGGAAGTTTTGGGGAGGTAATATTAGAAATCAGGCGCTCCCGCAAGGTTGCCCATGTGCTTACTAACAACCATGAAGAACTTGATTGGGATTACCGTGACTTTGATGTTCTCGCTTGCGATTTAAAGGTACGAAGAACATATTTAAAGCTTAAACGCAATTATCAGTAATATTCTGTAAAATATCCTCTTTATGATAAAATAAAAAAGATAAGCCAGAAAAAGCAATAACTTAGTTATTGCTTTTTTTTATCTATTACACAGGTTTTATTATATCATGAAAAATCTAAAATTAAAAGATTTACCGCTTGAATTGCGTGAATTTGCAGTATATGACGACAAAAAAAATGTAAAATTAATTGAAGCTCGCCAAAGTAGTGTTGATGCTGCTTTACTTTTTAAATTCTATCTAACATACGATTCTTTTAAACAACAAATTTATCTTAATGATAAAGTTTATGATCCTGCAGTTGATTATGATATTGTTGCTGATTCTCTTTGTAGCATGGGCTTTAAAATCACTAATCAATTTTTACAACTACTTAGAAGAAGAATTTGTTGTTTAGCAAAAAAATATTCATTTGATTCAGGATATCAAGCTTTATCATTACTTCCAGAATGGGACGGAGTTGATCGTTGGAATACTCTTGCTGAATATCTTGGCATAGATAATCCATTATGGGGAAGATTTTTATTTGTTTCTATAATTTATCGCTTAAAGCATGCAGAGGGTGTGCAGCACCAATTTATGCATATTCTACACGGTTCACAAGGTTGCGGTAAGAGTACTTTCTTTGAATTAATTAGTTTAAAGAAAGACATGTTTACTAGAGAAGTTGATTTCTTTGATTCTACTGATTGCATCGCTAGGGCATTAAAAGGAATTTCTGTTGTTGAAATTCCTGAACTACTTGGAAAAGGAAGTAGAAGCGATGATTACATCAAAACAATGCTAAGTAAAGATTATTATCAATACAGACCACTTTATACAGAAACAATTGAAAAAGTTACTTTAAGAAATGTTTTTTGTGGAACTACTAATGAGCAGAACTTTTTAACGGATAAGACAGGAAATAGAAGATTTATTGTTGCTACAGTAACCAAACCTAAGATTGATCTATCGGCAATAAAAAATATTAAAGATCAATTGTATGCTCAAGCTAAAGCTGAACTACAAGATCTTTCATGCTATCAACAGCTTATTAAAGAAGTTCAGGAATACAATGTAAAAAATAATGCTGCTTATGAAGTGCGTTCAATTTACTATGAGACTTTATTGAAGTTTGAACCTGAAGAACTACATTTAAAAACATCTACAGATATTTTAGTTGAGTGTTTTGGGGTTAAGCCAAAGGATATTACACAAAGGCAGCTTAATGAAATTAATAAAGCAATGAGAAATTTAGGATTTACAACTTGTTTAAAACGCATTAATGAAAAAGTTGCAAGATTTTGGTTTTGCGAATAAATGTTAATTAAAATAAAAAAAATATGTTACAAAAATAGTTGTTGTATATTTTTTATACTGTTACAAACTGTTACAAAGTTAAAAGCCTTGATATTACTAGCTAAAATCCCATTTTTATTAAATTTTTTTTGTAACAGTCTTTTTTGAGACTGTTACAGCTGAAAGCCTTGATATTATTAGCTATTCTTAATTTTTGTAACAGTGTAACAGTGTATTTAATAAAAAGAAAAATAAATTAATAGAAAAAATAATAAAAAGTTTTAGTTTATATACTGTTACACTGTAACATCTCTGCTAAGCCTTGATATTACTAGCTTAATTGAGTAACAGTATATTTATAGAAATTAGTGAAAAATAGCTCTTTTGTGAAGAAGTTCACAAATTTAACACAAAAAAGAGTGCATTTGAAAACGTTTTTTCTGCATTTTTTTGATGTTTTTTAGGGGTTTTTTGAGTGTTTTTTTTAGTAATTGGAGTGAATTTTATAATTGGCATGATTTTTGATAAGAAAATAATTTACCTTTTCATTGTTATTTTCTTGTTAAGAACGAGGTCTTATTATGTTAGGTAATATTCAATTAGTTTTAAAAGTTAATAATCAGGAAATAAATATTGATATTAGTAAATATTTAAGCGGAAGTGATAGTAATGGAAGCAATCAGGAGTTATTAGATGTAGATTCTAATGTGCTTAAAGATATAAGCTTAAATGAACTTTTGAATTTATATAGCAAAAAAAGAAAAATTAAAGATTCTACTTTTGAAGTGTATAAATTAGCCCTGACTGGTTGTTTTAAAGATCTTTCTTTAAAACTTTCTCAAATTTTTAAACTAAAAATTTCTTATTCTGATTCAGATTTCATGAAAAGAGTTTTAATTTTAGTTTTTAATTTTGCTGTAAAACAAGGAATTATTGTAAAAAATATTTTTGCAACTCAAATTGAATTTAATAATAAAGTTGTTAACCATAGAAAAGCTTTAAATGCTAACGATTGGCGAACTATTGAGATGGTAAAAAAAGATTTGAATGATTTTTTTTCTATTCTTAATTCTGAATGCTGCATTAATAGTAATGTCCAGCACCGCTATATTCAAGATTTTAATTTTAAATATTTTGTTTTACTTCATATGATTTTAGGAACAAGAATAAGCGAAACTATAGAAGTAATTAAAAATTTTACTAGAGAAAATGAATTATCAAAAAGCATAACTATTAAGACAAAAAATACAAAAAAAGATTTTGATGCTGATTTTTGCCTACCTTTAACTTCAGTTGCTATCTATTTGATCAAAGAAAATAAAGATTTAAAAAATTATACAAAAAGCACTTTATACACTTATATTGACAGATTTTTTTTAAAAAATTTTTTAGGAAAAATATCGGCTCATGGTACAAGAGCAATTTTTAGAACTATCTTGGATATTCTTCCAGAGACAAAAAAATTTGATTTTTACATAAAAGAAGCTTGTTTAGATCATCGAATATTAAATAAAACTCAAAGATCATATCAAAGATATGACTACTTTTCAGAAAGGTACTTTATTCAAAAAAAATATAGTAATTTTTTATTATCGTTTTTTGAAAATGAAAATAAACTTAAGGCAATTTTAAATAGTGATACATATTTAGATGAAGTAGTATAAGGTTTAATGGAAGTACAATTATGCAAAAATATTTATTTGTACCATTTGAAGAAAAAGATGAAGTTAAAAAATTGGGTGCTTGGTATGATTCAAAAGTGAAAAAATGGTTCATTCCTAATGGCGTAAATTCAGAGCCTTTTTCTAAATGGCTTACAAAAGAACATTTAGAATTTGTACAAAATTCTAAAAAGAATCATGCTCCAAGAACAACTTTTATTGATGATATTCAAGCTATTGGAGCTATTGTTACTCAATCATTAATTTATGATGGAAAATTTCATCGTATTAAAGTTATTGGTGATAAAGGAGGTAGTTTAAGCGGTTCTTATCGTTATTTTGATGATGGCATCCCTCACGGCTATTTTAGAAATCATCGTACAGGTGAAGAAATTAAGAAGAGTTATCCAAGAGAAGAAAGTTATGAGAGTAGACTAACGCCTAAAGAGTTAGCTGCATTGCGTGAAGAACAGCTGCAACGCATGGAGCGGCATAAAAAAGAACAAGAGGAACAAGCAAATATTGTTGCTCAAAATATTGCTCAACTCTTGCATAATTTGCCTAGTACTTTAAATAATCCAAGTGATTATTTTATTAAAAAGGGCATTTCAGGAACAGAGTATACTTATAAAGATGGAAATAATTTAACGTGGATTCCTTTATATGATAAATCTGGAAAAATAACTACAGTTCAAACAATAGCTTCAGATGGTGCAAAACGCTTTTTTTCTGGTGGCAAAAAGCACGGAAGCTTCCATGTAATTAATGCAAGTATTAATGTGCAAGATACCATTATAATTTGTGAAGGTTTTGCAACTGGAGCAAGCATATTGGAGTCCTTAAAAGCTTATAAAGTTGAAAATATTGCGGTGGTTGCTGCTATGGATGCTGGTAATATTCTTCCTGTTGCAAAAGATTTAAAAGAATTATTTGCTAATAATCAATTTATAATTGCTTGTGATAACGATTATTTGTCTGCATTAAAAACTGGTATTAATCCAGGAGTAAATTATGGTGAAAAGGCTGCACAAGAAATTAATGCTCACGTTGCAATTCCGCAATTTGCGTCAGGTGAAGTTGGTTCTGATTTTAATGATTTAATGCTTCTTCATGGTAAGGAAGAAGTTTTTAATACATTTTTAGTAATCCTGAAAAATTTCCGCTTAATGAAAAATTAAATAGGTTACGTAAACAAGATTTGAGTTTATTATTGTCTATAATGACAATGCTTTAATATTTTATTTTAATTTCTTTATCGCAAAGAATCTATAAAATTTTTTTTGATTGTGTTACTATATTTAATAACTTGTGCTATTTATATAATTTTTTAAGCGATATTTTTACATTTTAAAGGAACCAAAAGATGTCTCAATTTTTAGAGCTAGATTTAAACCTTATTGATGAAGATCCTGATCAGCCAAGAACAGAAGATAATCAAGGTTTTAGGCGTGAATCACTTGAAGAATTGGCATTAACTATCAAAAGTAGAGGGGTTAAGTCTCCAATTTCAGTAAGAAAATCTGCAAATGGTCGCTATATTATTAATCATGGTGCAAGACGTTTTAGAGCTTCTAAGTTAGCTGGAAAGACAACTATTCCAGCTTTTATTGATTCTGATTATACAAAACTTGATCAGGTAATAGAAAATATTCAAAGAGAAAATTTATCCCCTAGAGAAATTGCAAATTATATTGGTTATCGCCTAAGTTTTGGCATCAAAAAAACTCAAATTGCGATAGAGCTGGGTAAATCTAACTCATGGGTATCACAATTTTCAACTATACTAAGCCTTCCTGAATGTTTAGATATTGCAGTTAATACTAATAAAGTTCAAGATATTACCGCTATTAATGATTTAGCAAAACTTTATAAAACTAATCCTGAGGAAGTTGAGCTTTTTATTAAAGAAAATTCTCTGATTGGAAGAGGTGACGTTAATGCCTTTAAACAATATATTTTAAGTTCAAATTCAAGTTTAGATTTAAATCTTGATAGTGATGATGTCGATATTGAAAATATCAAAAAGAATTTAGCTAAGCGTGAAGAACAAAAAAAGCATGGGAGAGAATCATCAACCATGCCAAAAATTTTAGTTCTTTTTAACAATAACATTTCCGAATTAAAGTTAGTTAAACCTCAAAAGCAGGGTTATGCAGTTATTGTAAATAAAGAGCAAGAGCTAGAAGTACAAATTTCAGAATTAATACTTAAAGAAATTGTTTAATTGTAAAATTTAAAAATACAATAATTAATAAAAATTAGTGTCACAATGTTGCAAAAAGCTAATGCAAGTAGAACATAGAATATATTTCTATTATTTTTTTTTATTGATGTAATGGTGTTTTGAATTGTTTTGTTTTCTTCATATAGTTTCTTATTCATCTCAGTTAAAGAATTACTGAAGTTATCAGAACTTTGTTGTAAAAATGAAATTGTTCTTTTAGTAATACCATTTATATATTTTTCATTTTCTTCATTTAATTGTTCTTGTAACTTTGTAATTTCTGCTATATGCTGCTTAGAAAGGTTATATAGTGTTTCTTTGGTTGTTTCATGCATTACACTTATATCTTTTGAAAAAAAATCAATAATTACCTGCTGAGCTTCAAAAACTTTTAATATAGGATCATGAGGATCAATATTTTGTCCTGTTTTTCTATATAATTCTAAAAGAATTTGTTCTGAATTGTAACTCATAGTCCGCTTGCTCCAATTAATTCAAAAATGTTCTTTTCTAAACGCTTTAAACGCTGTCTAGCCATAATTCTAATATTTAAATCTTCATAACCTTCTTTAAAGGTTTTTCTATTCTTTAAAAGGTCATTAAATGTTGTTCCAAATACATCTTGATCAACTTGAGGAATTTCAATTACTGATTGAATATTTTCTTGATTATTCAAGAAAGCCTTCATTTGAGTAAATTGTTTACCTTCGATTTCAATTTTTCCTTGATACGCATTTAACCAAATATAAAAGCTAAGATTTTCAGGTTTACCATTAGCTGTAAAGTTGGTAATTAAGCTATTCATGCCGTTAATACAATCAATTAGAGCTTGAGAACCTGCAATTACAATGTGAATGCTTAGCTTTATATCATTCTCCTTAAATACGTCAATTAAGTCATTATTTAACATGTAAGAAGATAGAGGTAAAAAAGATGGTGCTCCATTATCAACGATAACATCGTCAATTGGTGCTTCGTCTCCGTTCTCTTTACATGCAATGATATCTTCAATTAAATCATCAAACTTAGTTGAGATGATTTTTTGATCTTCCATAAACTGAAATTGTTTTACATTTAGTTTTTTATATGCTGAAAAGGTTGAATTAACTGGGTCTGTATCATAGCATACAATATTATTATTTTTTGCAAGCAGATACTGAGCTAAAAGACTTGATACTAATGTTTTTCCAACACCACCTTTACCTTGCATAACAAAATTGACTTGCATTGTTTTACTCCTTAAATTAAATCGTCTTTATTTGCTAAACTATTAAAATTAAAAGTTTTCTTTTTAATGCTTAAAACTTGTGTATTTTCAGTATTAATATTTTCTTTCTTTGCTTGTTCTTGATTTTTTTCAGATATTGTTATTTGGGTTGGTACTTGCTCTGGTGTCTTATTATAAAGTTCATTAAAAGCTTTCATAAAAGAAGTATAGTTTCTTGTAAATTCATTACGTCTTTTTAAAAGTTGCCAAATTAAGCGACAACTCATACCATTGTTATAAGAATTTAAAATAAGTTCTTGATTTTTTTGGATTTGAAATTTTGCAGAAAAATAACTCCTTTTGGTGTTAGTTTCTTTTTCATAAGCAGAAATTTCTTCTTCGGTAAATGATTTCATTTAAATCACACCTCAAGATCGTATTCTTTAGTAAATGGTTTATTTTTGCTTTTTAAGTTCTTGATACTCATTATTAGTCCTTTTTTTCTCGTAATATTCTTAAAAATGTTCCATATGAATAGTTGAATTCTTTTCTCTCTGTTAGCATTGCATAGATAAATTTATTGTTATAACCTTCATTTAATGCATTTATAATATTTTCTTTATTTTTATCAAATTCTACTTTTGCCGAAAAAGGATGTTTTTTTTTATATTTTTTTTTTACATTTTCAATTTCATCTTCAGTAAACGGTTTATACATAACCCCTCCTGGTGTTTAATTATAATAAAACATTTTAGAATATTCTATTCTAAAATGTTTTATAAATAAAGAAAATTTTGCATTTACTTACAAAAAATATATTTTTATCTTGAATTAAAGGATTTTTGTTAATGATATACAATATTATTGTATATTAATCATATCAAATAAAAGATATCATTAAATTATGATTGCATGTTATTTACATATTTAATGAATAAAAGTTGTAAAACATTGATTTTTTTCAGATATTGTTGAATATTCATTAAATCTTTGTTGTTAAATGATGTATATTTATAGAATATATAATTATTATTGCAACTTTTTATGAGATACTTATAATAATAATACACCAAGATTTATCTTGGCAAGGGGGGGAAATGTGATCACACATTTACGGTGCTTATTCGCATAAATGCTCAACGGCACCTTTTCAAAAAAATGGGGAAAATCTATATTTTTTGCCAAAAATATCAATCTTCTAAGGAGTTTTAATAATGCCTAAGAAAACCATAATTTTGCCAGCCAAAGTTGCAAAAGATACTTATTTTCATTTGAGATTAACTCAAGCTGAAAAAGACTTTATTAAAGCAAAGGCAAAAGATTGTTCTATGAGCACAGCTCAATACGTGAGGCAAGTTTCTTTAGGGTATAAACCTAAAGAAACAAAAGCATTAGAGCAAATCCAAGAGGTGATAAAAGTCAATCGAGATTTGGCAAAACTCTCAGGACTTTTAAAGATGTGGCTGTCTGACCGCATTAAGTTTAGCGGTTCAGAAAGATTTAGAATGATTTCAATGCTTAAAGATATTGAAATTACACGTTTAAAATTAGAAATGGCAATAGATAAAATTGTTGCTGAAGAAATTTAAACTTAAATTTTTAGCATGCTAAAAATCAAGAGCTAAAAAATGATTATTAAAGTGCAAGATTCAAAGGATATGAATCAAGAAACCAACGGCGGTAAACATTTTTCTTATAAAGGCTTAATTGATTATTTAACCAATGATAAAGGCATCGAGTCACGAGTTCATGAGATTAGATGTACTAATTTTACATTTAATGAAAGCTTGAAAAATTGCGTTAATGAAGCAATGGCAACGGCAGCTCTCAATAAGAGAGTTAGTTCAAAAACAGATAAAACCTTACATTTAATTATAACATTCCCAGCTGGAGAACGTCCTGATTATGAAGTATTAAAGCAATGTGAAGACATTGCAGTCAAAGAGTTAGGAATGGAAGAACACCAAAGAATAAGTGTTGTTCATCGTGATACTGATAATCTACACATGCATGTTGCCATAAACAAAATTCACCCTAAAACTAAAAAATGCATTGATCCTTTTCAATCAGTAAATAAATGTAGAAAAGCAGCCGTTATTTGTGAAGAAAAATTTGGATTAATTAAAACAAATCATGATTTTAATCAAAAAGAAATAGATAAAATTACGCATAATGTACAAATTTTTCAGGGCGAAGAATCATTAATTTCATGCTTAAAAGGTATTCAGGGTAAGCTTTCAGAAGCTAAAAGCTGGAATGAATTTCATAAAATTTTAAAAGATAATCAATATGGTGTAAAAGTTCGTGCCAATGGTCTTGTTTTTTACAATATAGAGGGAACGCATGTTAAAGCAAGCACTATTAATAGAAGCTTCTCAAAAATGAAATTAGAACAAAAGCTTGGAGCTTTTCAGGAAGCTTCTTGGTTTATTTCTGAAAAACATGAGGAGGAATATTTAGCTAAAGAAGCTGAAAAGGATGAAGAAATGAAAGAAAATTTTGATGATTCTTCTAATCCTATAAACGAAGTTTTAAAGGCTGCTACTCAATATGAAGAAGAGTTAAAAGACAAAGAAGAAAAGGCTGTTAAGAATACTCAGAAAGCACAAGAATGTAATGTTCAGGAAAAGATCACTAATAATAGTGAACTAGCAAAAGATGAAACAGTTCAAAATGATCCAAAAGCAAAATATGGAAAGGAACAAAGTAGGGGCTTATGGAATGAGTATCAGGAATTAAAAAAGCAAAATTCAGAAGAATTTCAACGAATTAGAAATGAGCTTAGAAGAAAACTTACTTATGAATATAGACTTAATGCATTAAGAATTAGAACTACTTATAGAATATGTAGAATTTTAAATTTATCTAACTCTATTAGATCAATGATTAAATTTTACTTCAACATTAAATTAAATCAAGCTAAAAAACGCTACCATAAGCAAGCTCAAACTCAAATTAATAAGCTTAATGATTCAAGAAGATCATGGTTAGCATTTTTAAGAACTAAAGCTGAAGGTGGAAATAGTGAAGCATTAGAAATTTTACTTAACCGAAATAAAACAGTAAAGAATCCAAATTCAAAGTATCAACCGAAGCAGCCACCAACTAAAGAAGAGTTTTCATATTTAAAAGGTTTAATTGAACAAAAATTAAAGCTTGAGAAAGTAACTTCAAATGGAAATAAGATTTACCAATGGAACGAGAAAACAGTATTAGTTACTCAAGATAAACTCTACATTAATAATAAGGTTAAGCAGAACGCTTCAAATTCAAGAGATATAGACGATTCTATATATTTACATAATAGATATCTTAAAAAGGCATATTTGCGAAAAAAAGATCAAGAAGCTAAAGCAAAAATTGCCAAGGAACAAGCAGCTAAAATTTTAAAAGATAAAGAAGCTCTTTCAAAAAAATTAGAAGAACAAAAACAAATTAAAAATCAAGGAGTTACTAATGAAGAATTAGGCAAATTAAAAAATAGAAATAATCTTAATCAGTATCTTAGAAGTTATTCTAAGAAGCAGCAATTTATTAAGAATAAACAAAATAATCAATCAAGAGGAATTAAAAGATAATGGCAGAAGAAGAAAATGAAAATTTAGGAAATGATATTGATCCAATGGAAGCTATTGATGCTCTTTCTGAGGTGTTAGGGAATGAATCATTAGAAGATTTAGAAGAGTTAAAAAATGATTTAGAAGCTCAAGGACAGCAAGAATTTAAACCTAGTTTAATTTTAAGTGAAACTTCTCAACTTCCTAAACCTAAAAATCAAAATATCGCCTGTATTGGCTGTAAAAATGCTCTTTGGTTTGGTAGTAGCAAGTGTTCAAAGTGTTACTGTAAAGCAATGTTTACAATAACTTATGACTCGGTTGAAATGATTGATGAAATTACTGAATGTGATGGTAGAGAGGAAGCTATTTAATGAGTAAAGACGACTATAACAATAAAGTAGGTCCTGAGTTATACGAAAAAGATCGAAAAAATAAGCTTTCAATTAAGCTTCTAAAATTTGGGGCTTTTCTAGGAGCTGGTGTTGCTATTCTTGCAACAGGTACTCAGTATTTTGCAATGAATGTTGGCTATCACCCAGATTTAGGAGCTAATATTTCTCATATATACGCTCCATGGAAGATCCTTGATTGGGCTAATATTTACGCAAATAATTTTCCTTCACTAATTGATGATTGTAACAATATTATGTTTGGGGAATTGGTTCTTATTGGCGTTATTACTCTTATTATTGTTGCAGTTAGAGAAAACAAATTAAAAGGTGATAAATATCTTCATGGTTCGGCAAGGTGGGCGAATGAAAAAGATATGATGAATGCAGGACTTCTTCATAAAACTATGCCAAAAGGTCCCGTTGTTTATGTTGGTGGTTTTAAAGATAAAAAGGGAACATTTAAGTATTTAGTTCATGGTGGTCCTGAACATATTCTTTGTTTCGCTCCTACTCGATCAGGTAAAGGTGTAGGTTTAGTTGTGCCTACAATGTTAAGCTGGAGTGATAGCGTTGTTTGTAATGATATTAAAGGTGAACTTTGGGCTTTAACTTCAGGTTGGCGACAGAAATATTTAAAGAGTAAAGTAATCAGGCTTGAATTTAGCTCCGTTGAGAGTGCTCATTGGAATCCATTAGATGAAATAAGAATTGACACAGAGTATGAGGTGGGCGATGCCCAAAATTTAGCTCTTTTAGTTGTAGATCCTGATGGTAAAGGCTTAGATGGTGCGGATGGGCACTGGAAGAAGACGGCGTTCGCACTTTACACAGGTTTAATTTTGTATGTTCTTCACGAAGCTAAAAAAGTTGATGGCAAAATTAAGGTAGCTAATTTTCATACCATAGACTCGATTTTATCTGATAAATCTAAGCCAATTAAAGAATTATGGAGTGATATGGTTGCTTATGACAATCCAATTGTTTCTGCTGCTGGTAAAGATATGCAAGATAGACCTGATGAAGAAGCTGGTTCTGTACTTTCTACAGTTAAATCTAATCTTTCACTATTTAGAGATCCAATAGTTGCAAGAAATGTAGAAAATTCTGATTTTTCAGTTAGAGACCTAATGCACCATGATAGCCCAGTAAGCTTATACTTAATTTCTCAACCTTCAGATAAAGGAAGAATTAGACCAATATTAAGAATATTTGTTTGTATGTGTATGCGACTTTTAGCCGATAAGATGGAATTTAAAAATGGTCGTGCGGTAAAAACATATAAGCATCGTTTACTTATGATGTTAGATGAGTTCCCAGCTTTAGGTAAGATGGATATTGTTCAGGAATCTTTAGCTTTTGTGGCTGGTTATGGCATTAAGTGTTATCTAATAACTCAGGATTTGGGGCAGCTTTATTCAGCATATGGTAAAGATGAATCAATTACGTCAAATTGTCATATTCAAAATTGTTTCCCAGCAATTAAAGATGATACTTGTGCTTATATTTCAAAAATGACAGGTACAACTACAAAGATAAGAGAGACAAAATCAAAAAGCGGCAGCGGATTTAAAACTAATATTACCAAAAGTATTCAGGAGGTTAAAAGAGAACTACTAACCCCTGATGAAGTAAAGAGCTTACCTGGATCGGTTAAAGATTCAAAAGGAATGATACTAGAAGCTGGTAAGATGCTTGTTTTTGCAGCTGGAACTCCTCCAATATATGGGCAGCAGCCTTTATACTTTAAAGACCCTGTTTTCAGTAAAAGATCGGCTGTAGAGCAAGCTAAAACAAGTGATATTTTAAGACCTAGAAAGCAAGTTATAGATGATATTTAAAATATGGTATTAAAAAATTATTTTTTTAAGCTTTTTAAATTTTTTATCATTATAATAATATTTTTAATGATATTTTTTGATATTTTAATTTATATTTTAGGTAATTGCGGCTTCGTTATTAATAATACAGTTTCAATGCCAATAGGCCTTTATAAGGTAGTTAATAAAGAAGTTCAAAAATATGATATTGTCACTTTTTGCCTTTATGATGATCAGGTAGAAAGAATTCCTTCTAAAGGGAATGATACCTGTAAAGATCATAACCTCCCTTTAATTAAAGAGGTGGTTGCAGCTACAGGTGATATCGTCACAATTAATGAAGCAGGAATTTTTGTAAATAATACCTATTTACCTAATTCTAAACCTTTAAATATAAAGGTTAAGAGAGCTTCTTTAACTAACTATAAATTAAAAGATAATGAAATTATTGTTAAAGGTAAAAATTCGCGTTCTTGGGATTCTCGTTATTATGGAATTTTAGATAAAAATAACATATTAACAGTGTTATCACCTTTTTTTGTGATTAATTATGAAAATTAATTTTTAACATTTATATAAGGTAGTAAATAATATGAAAAGACTTTTTATCGCTGAAAAACCTAGTGTTGCTAGAGTTATTGCTGATTCTTTAGGAATTAAAGAAAGACAAAGTAACTATATTATCTGTAAAGATGATTCATACATTACTTGGTGTTTTGGTCATATGTTTGAGTTAGTAGAACCTGATGAATACTTGTTAGATGATATACCTTTAAATAATAAAGGTAATAAGAAATGGAGACTTGAGGATTTACCGATAATCCCAGATGAATTTAAGCTACAAGAAAAAAGCGATGTAAAAGAGCAGCTGAGAGCAATTAAGAAGCTTATAAAAGAAGCACCTGAAATTGTTCATTGTGGTGATCCTGATAGGGAAGGGCAGCTTCTAGTTGATGAAGTATTGACAGAATATAAGGTAAAAGCTCCAGTTAAGCGTTATTGGGCTAATGCTCAAGATAAGGCATCAGTAGACAAAGCTTTAAAAAATTTAGAAGATAATTCAAAATATTTATCATTAGGTGAAGCTGCTAAATATCGTGGTTATGCTGATTGGATAGTAGGTATTAACTTAACTAGAGCTTACACTGTTAAAGCAAGAACATTAATTACCATGGGCAGAGTTCAATCACCAACATTAAAGCTTGTTGTAGATAGGGATAGAGCAATTGCAGATTTTAAATCAGTAGACTATTTTAAAATTTTTGCAGTTCAAAATTTAGAAGATAATGAAGCTTTAAAATTTACATCTGAACTAATTACAAAAGATTTAGATTGTACTAATGAAAATGATCTAATTATTGATAGAACAAAAGCTGAAGAAATCATTAATACTATTAAAGGGAATAAGGGTGCAATTGAGAGTTTTCAGAAAAAACTAAAACAGAAATTTCAACCTCTAGGCTATTCATTAGCTGATATTACAATGAAGTGTTCAAGCTTATATGGTTTTAGTGCTAAAAAGACGTTAGATGTTTGTCAGAGCCTTTATGAGAAGAAATTAACTACTTATCCAAGGACTGATTGTAAATATTTGCCTGAGCTTCAATACAATGAATCAGGTGATGTTTTAGCTGCTATCGTTAAGAATAATCCAATATTTGCAGATTTAGTTGCTAATGCAGATAAATCAATTCATTCCAAAACATGGAATAGCGAAAAGACAACCGCTCACCATGCAATAATTCCAACTCTTGCAGTAGGAAATTTTGAGTCATTATCTGAAGATG
Organism: uncultured Succinivibrionaceae bacterium; assembly: GCA_944393045.1. Lineage (GTDB taxonomy): Bacteria > Pseudomonadota > Gammaproteobacteria > Enterobacterales > Succinivibrionaceae > HGM20899. The sequence goes on from CALXYT010000014.1 coordinate 14,628, forward strand.
AAAAGAACGTTTATAATCTTATTGCCGTTAATTTTATTGAGCAGTTTTATCATGCTAAAGAATTTTATGAGATTGAGATTATCTCAAAAATTGATAAATATTCTTTTAAAGCTTCAGGAACATTATTACTTAATGAAGGCTGGGAATTATGCGAAAAGCTCTTAAAAACAAAAAAAGGGGCTGATAAAGGAAAAGAAGAAAATATTTCAAGTGAATTATTTAAAATCGATTCATTAGAAAAAGGTGCAGCTACCAATTGCATTGATACTCAAATTAAAAGTGCTAAAACTCAACCACCTGAAAAGTTTACTGAAGGTTCATTGATTAAGGCAATGGAAAACATTTATAAGTACATTGATAATGAAAATTTAAGAAAAATGCTAAAAGATGGTGATGGTATTGGTACAAGTGCTACAAGAGCAGGCATTATTTCAGAATTAAAAAGAAAAAATTACTTAACAGAAAGCGGTAAATTCATCATTTCAACTGATATTGGTCAAAAGGCGGTTGATGTAATTCCTGATAAAATTAAGTCTCCAGTTCTTACTGCAATTTTTGAAGGCTTATTAACTCAAATAGAAGAAGGTTCTATTGATAGTAAAGATTTTTTAGCTAAACAAGAAGATTTAGTTAGAAAAGAAATTGAAAATGTTAAAAACAATTCTAATTTAGCTGGTATTGCTCAAGAAAAGAAAAAAGAAAACGCTGACGTTTCTTCTAAATATAAATGCAAAGTATGTGGTAAAGGCTTAATTAGAAGAGAATCTAAAAATAAAAAAGGTGTGTTTTGGTGGGGGTGTTCAGGTTTTCCTGAATGTAAGCAAACTTACTTTGATAATAAAGGAGAGCCAAAAATAGAATAAAAACAAAAAGAGGAGAGTAAAATTAACTCTCCTCGATACTTTCTGGATTTAAAGGTTTAAACTTTAACAAATTTTATTTCGCCGCTTTTAATCTTTCTTTCAAGTTCTTCATACTCTTCTTGAGAAATTGTTTCAGGTTCAAAACCAGCAGCTAAAGCTTCTTCTTTAGTTAAGTCTAAATAAACTTCTTCTTCTTCGTTGCTATTTTCATAAATAGCTTGATTAATTTGATCAAGTCTTTCTTCGCTAACTGATTCATTCATTAGCTCTTTTAAGCGTTTAGCTCGGTCTTCTTGTTCATTTTTTCTTAATTTGCTTAATGTTTCTAGGCGTTTATATTCTTCTTCGCCTAACATTTCTTTCATTTCTTCATTGCTAACGATCATATTTAAATCCTTGTTTTTAAATTTTTGACTAGTATTTTAATCTATTAGAATAAGAACTATACCTTTATAGTACACAATTAAAACTAATATTGCAATACTTTTTTTTTAAGAAAAAATATTGAATTGAAATACTGTATTATAATATATTAAATAAATGATAGAATATTCATTAATTTATTTATTTTATAAATATTTTTAGGGAAAACAAAATGAGTGATAATTACATTTCTAAAGATGAACAGAACAGAATAAAATTTGAGAATTTTATTTCAGATTTATTTATTAAAGCTATTGAAAAAGGTACTGCACCATGGACTAAACCTTGGACTAATAATGATATGCTAAATAGTTTAGCAAGGAATCCTGAAACAGGTACAGTGTATCAAGGGAATAATCAGGTTATTCTTATGACTCAAGCTTTAGCGAATGGTTATAATGATCCACGTTGGCTAACATTTAATCAAGCAAAGGCTGCAGGTGGCATAGTTAATAAAGGTGAAAAAGGAACTATGCTCAAAAAAATGATCTATGAAAAGGAAGTTGAGAAATTAGATGAGAATGGTAAGCCTTTACGTGATGCAAATGGTAAAGTAATTATGGAGAAGCAGGATTTAGAAAAGCCTTTTCCAAAATACTTTTATGTTTTTAATGTAAAGCAAATGACGTTCCCTCCAGAACATAGATATTCAAAACCTCTTGAAAATAAAGTTGAGTCTGATCAAAAGCAAATCTGGGATAATTTAGATAGTATTGAAAATTTAATTAAGGATACTGGAGTTAATCTAGTTCATTCAGGTAATAGAGCCTTTTATAATAGTGGAATGGATATGATTGTCGTTCCTGAAAAAAATCAATTTAAAACACAAGAGGGGTATTACAGTACTATTTTACATGAGATGTCTCATTGGACAGGTCACGTTAGCAGATTAGACCGCTTAACAGTAGTAAGAAAGGGAACTAAAGCTTATGCTAAAGAAGAGCTTATAGCAGAAATTTCAAGTTTTATGTTATGTGTTAAGCATGGCATAGGGTACAATTTAGAAAATCACGCAAACTATGTTGAAGGTTATTTAAGTCTTTTAAAAGATGATAAGAATGAAATAATTAAAGCAACGAAAGAAGCTTACAAAGCTCAGAATTTAATCAGTAAAGGTTCTCAATTAAAAATATTAGAAGAAGAAAAAATTGTTTTACATTCAGTTGCTCCAATAGATAAAGAAAAAATTTTAGAAAATACTGATAAAATTGAAGGTGATGAAGTTGCAAATTCTTTAATGCAAAAGGGGGCTTATTTTGATGTTAATACTAATTCATTCTATGTAACAAAGAAAACTCACGACCTAGAGAAGTTTTCTGAATATTTACCTCGTGAAATAAATGAAGAAAAAACATTAGAAGCTCAAGAAGCTGAAGTCAAAAAAAATGATGAACTAAAAAATAGTGAAGAATCAAAAAAACAAGACTTATCAAACACTGATTCAACCCATTCAGACCAAGAATTAAAAAATAGAGCAAAATCAATAAGTGAAATATGTGAGCTTGAAGAAGTTAAAAGTGCAATGGATAGAATTGGTTTAGATAACAATTTGAAAAATGATATTTTAGACCTATTTAATAAATTTGATAAATTGAGTCAATCAAAGGATAAAACAGACAAAATTGATAAGAGTAATGACATTGGTCATAGTCGTGGAAGATAGAGTTATTTTATCATGCTAAAAACGAAAAGAGGAGAGTAAATAAAAACTCTCCTCTTCTTAAATAAATTTAGAATGTGACTATTTTAGTCTTTTATTGTATATTTCATATTCAGATTTAGAGGCCCAAAATATTTAACTTCTTCTTTAGTGAGTACAATATTATCTTCATCGGTTGCATTTAAAACCTGTAGTATTCGGTTGCATTTAAAACCTGTAGTATTCTTTCGTCACTAATAACTGGACCTCTATATTTTTTAGCTATTTCAGTTAGACGTTTTTCATTGTTTTGTGTTAATCTATATTACCAAAATAGAACTAGATTTACTGTATTAAATTAAATTGGGGGTCTTTTTGAAATTACTCTTTTAACTGTTGAAATTGAAACATTCAATAATGATGCAATTTTTTGAATTGTAAAATGACCTTCTCTTAATTCTAAGATTTTTTCATGAAGCTCTAAATTAGGACGGCGACCGTTATATTTATTTTGAGCTTTAGCAATTTCAATTCCCTCTTTTTGGCGTTTTCTTCTTGTTTGATAATCTTCATAAGCCATCTGTAGAGCAATTTTTAAAATTATAGTTTGAACTGAATCTAATACTATTTTTCCGATTTCATTATCAGTATTATCAATAATTTCAGAAAAATCAATAATATCAGGGATATATAATCTTGCACCCTTTTCTTTTATTTTGTTAATTAATTCTTCGGCTTGATTTAATGGTAATCTACAAATTCGATCAATCTTTTCAGCAACAACATAATCATTGGTTTGTAAATCATTAATTAATTTTTGAAGTTCAGGTCTATTTTGAATTGTTCCTGAAGCTTTTTCTGAATAAACGCCAGCTATATAAAAACCTTGTTTTTTAATTTCTTCAATTAATTTTTCTTGTCGTTCAAGATTTTGTTCATCAGTAGAAACTCTTAAATAAACTCTTGCAATTTTAGTTTGATTTTGTGTATAATGCATTTGGTTCATTTGAGTATACCCTAATGAGCTGTTTTAAAGGTTAATATAATTAATTTTTAATAGGTTCATTTAGATGTCATACCGACCCTAATGAGCTCTCATTTGATTATATAACTTAAATGAGCCAATGACAAATATTAAATTACCCTCCAGATATAATATTATGTATAACAATAACACGTGGTTACAATAAAACATGATTAAAAAAACTTTAGTCTCTCTTAGTGCTCTATTCCTTTTTTCTAATTTATCAGGTTGCCAATTAATGGATAGCGTTAATGCTATGATTGATAATACCAATGGTATTGCAGATAACGTTGGTAAGTTAGCTTCTACTGGAACTAATCAATCACAAAATGAACCAGAAGAAAATCTACCTGATGTTGATGGTTTAAAATATGTTTCATATAAGAAGCTTTGTGAAGATGCAATAAAGAGTTCAAGTTATGCTAATGATACATATATTGATAAATATTATACAAAAATAGAAAATGCAGAATTTAGTGGTAGTAGCAATTTTTATCTTTGGTATGATTATGATAAAAGTTCTAGGGTATTTTTAACTTTACGTTTATTTACAAGTTCTGATGGTAAAACTTATACCGATTTTATTAGTAAAAAAGAAATAGATCATTTACCTAAAAAAAATAGACAATTTATAAATGAACAAAAAAAATATTTAAAAAAACTTAATGAAGAAAAAGTTAAGTTAGATATTAATGAAAAAATGATAGCATCAACAGGCATAGTTCCAATAAGAAGAATTTTTGCTATTGATCAAGCTAAACTATATGATAATTTTTATAAGTGTGAAATTAATTAAATTTTAATTTTTTAGATCTATAAAAGCTCCAAAATTTTGGAGCTTTTTTCATTAATTAAATATTTGTAAATATCTATTCACTAATATGCAAAATAGTAAGTTTCTCCTATTTGTTGCCCATTCTGATAAATATCAACGTAATAATATGTTGCAGTGCAGCCATTAGGGATTGTTGAGCAACCAGTGCTACCACAATTACGGACACATGAAGTTCCTTTAACATAAGTTGCAGGAACTGTTTTATATGAATACTCTAAACATGCACGCTTACCATAAGTATACATTGATGATTCTCTAATGCATTTATCTTGAACTGTTCTTTCAGGTATATAAGCAGCATAACCATCTTTTTCGTCCATGCCTTCATTATCATTTTGAGAACATGATGACCATGAAGGAATTGGTGATTTATAGTGTCTTACTCTGCTATGCATTGCTGATCTTGCAGCTTCACATCCAGGAGGGAAGCCTACAGGAGCACAAAGCCAAATAGCACATTCATCATCAGATGCAGCATAGCTATTATTTAAGGTTGTTCCTAATAATAATAAAGTTAAAAGTGATATTTTAAGTATACTTTTTGAAAATTTCATTTTGTGTTCCTTTTATTTAATAGTTTTCTTCATTATTTTCATTATTACTATTGTTCATTTGAGCTTCTGATGCACCCTTTTGATCATCTGTAGTTGTTTGATCTCCTAAGTTTGAAGAAGCTGAATTTGAGCTACTATTACTGCTGCTTCCATTAGCATTTTTCTTTAACTGAACTTTTTCTTGATGACTGTCCTTTATAGCTTGAGATAAGTTACTTAGTCTCGTTTTTACACTAGGTTTATTTTCTTCTTTATCTTTATCATTACCCTTCATTGCTGCTGAGGCTCCTTTAGCTGCTCCAGACACTCCTCCAACCATTGCACCAGAAAATGCTGCCTTTGTAGCTCCCCAAGCACCTCCACTTGTATTTTCTTTAAATGCACCCTTTGCAGCTCCCATTGTTGCTCCAACTGCACCACCTCCAACTGCTCCAGCTGTAACAGCTGCACCTTTTACTGCAGTTGCAGCTGCTGGTGCAGCAGCTGTTTTTCCAATTGTAGACATTATTTGACTTGTTTGAGTATCACCAAAACCAAAATCACCCCAGCCTTTAGCGATTGAAGCAATCATGTCAGGAATATTGTTCATTACAAAGAAAAAAATTACTGGTAAAGCAACCATTTGAAGTGTAGTCATAATATTTGCTAATGCAGGTCCATTTGAAATTTTATCTAAATAATGTATAAGTAATGAACTCATTATCGCAACAAGGAATATTGAAGTATAATATTTAACTGCTGCTGATAAAATGCCTTTAAAATAGCCGATAGCGATATTTTGTGTCCATTTTGAACCGCCAAAACCTAATAATAGAGCTCCAGCATATACATAACACCATAAAGCAATCATTTGTATAAGAACTTTAATTGCAATGTATAAACATAATGTAAAAAATATTAAACAAATTAAGTAGAGTATAAAATTCTTTGGAATGTCACTCCAGCTATCACTCATGCTTGATTGAACTGCATAGAAAAATTCTAATCCTACATCAACGATTGTTGAAGGTCCAAATTGAGCTAGTTTTGTTGTAGGATCTACTCCAAGACCTGCACCAGCTGCACCAATTTGACTTAATGTTTGAACAACTGTAAGAGCAAGAGTAGGACCAGATTCTAATAAAAACTTAAAGAAGCCTACAGTTATTATATATTTGGTTAGATTAACAAAAATTTCACCAATCTCAGCTCTTTTTAGTGCTAAAGAAATTGCATTCCAGAAAAATGAAATTGATACTAATAAATAGAATAATCTATTAGCATATTTTTCTATTGTCGTTTTCCAGTTAGCAGTTTGTTCTCTAAATGTATCTGAAACATTATTTAAAATATCTGTATGAATATTTTCTAGAGATTCAGGTGGTGTAAATTTATAGTCATCATCAGCTGCATAAACACTTCCTATTGAAGTATTTGCAACAAGAGGACTTATTAATGGAATTACAAATAATAATGAAAAACTAAAAATTAATGTTACTAATAATTTCATTTAGTTTTCCTTTATAATTTGTCTTTATATGTTTGAACTTTGAAATTTGGTGGAAGCCTTCTATAGTCTCTAGTGCGTCTCTGTTCTTTTTCTCTCTTTTCTTCAAATTTTACCAAAGCTTCTGTATTTTTTTCTATGTTATCAAGTTTAACATTAGCAACATTTTGATTTGCTATAGTTTGTTTCCCTATTTCAGTGTTAATTTGGATACCATTTAGAACGCTTTGGTTAAGACCATCTTTTTCATTGTCATAATCATCAAAAACTTCAGACGCAAATTCTGTTATTTGTTCTGCATCTTTTTGAGCTTGTTTGTTTAATTCGTCAAAAGCATCTTTCTGACTTTTCTCTAGATTATCAATTTGTGCCTTTAATGCTTCATCTAATTTATCTTGTTCTTCTTTGCATTTAATATAGTTTTTACTCCAATCACAGGCGAAGTCTAAGTATGTATTTGTAGCTTTTGCCCAATTGTTATAAGCATCAATTTGTCCTTGATAAGCATTTTTTAATCTGCTTATTCTGCCTTTTAGATCATCTATTGATTGAATATCCTTAAAATCAAGTGAGCCCTTTAAGTTTTGAGCAGCTTGCTCAATTTGCTTAATCTGGTTCATGTACATCATGATCTGATTTTCGATTTGTTGAATGGTGTTAATAGTCTGTTCAGCTACTTGAAAATAAGTTAATGGTGAGTAGATAACGTTAGTTGCATCAACTGTTGGTATACCAGCATGAGCAGCTGGTAGGCAAGTAAGCCCTAAAGTTAAAACTAATGCTTTTAAGTGTAATCTAGTTTTCATAATAATTTTCCTTCTCTAATTAATAGTCATAGTTTTCATAAGGTTTAGAAAAGATAATGTCTTTGGTAACTACTACATTAAGTTTATAGCCTGGTCTAATTTCAATGGTCGGGCTAATATTCATATTGCGTTGAATTAACTGAACTGCAGTATTTCCTAATTGGTTGCCTAAAGCTTGGCTCATTGATGAAGAAGCGGTTACCTTGTCATTATTAGAATCATTTGAGTATTTATCTTGAGTATAGGTAACTCCAGCGGTTATTGCACTCATCATAATTGCACCGCCAAATAAGCGTAAATAGTGGTTATTTACCTTATCATTAAAGCCCGCATAACCTGATTGATCTGTGCCGTTCATTTCGCCAATATCAATATTTTTGCCGTCTGGGAATATCAATCTATTCCAGACTACAAAGACTCTATCTTGACCATAAATAACTTCAGATCCATAAGTTCCAAAAAGTTTAGTTCCCTGAGGAATCAATAAATGTCTTCCTGTTGGTGTGTCGTAAACATTTTGGCTTACCTGAGCAATGATTTTACCTGCTAGATCTGAGTTAATACCTGAAACCATAGTTGCAGGTATTACAGCTCCAGTCATAACCGACAAAGTTTTTGGATTGTTTACCTGAGAATTTAGTTCCCAGTTACCACTTTGTTCATTCTTAGGAGCTGCCTTCATGGTAAATGGTACATTTGCACCATTAGTTCCATTCTCAAAACCAACTCCTTGACCGTTTTGAAGAGCTGCTAATTTTTGGTTAATGTCGCTATTAGGATCTTGCACTCTTGCCATGTTTTGCATAGCTCTTTCTTTTTGAGCTTGAAGATACGCAAGTTGTCCTTGAGGATTGTCTGCAAAATCACTACGATTTATAGGAGCATTAACATTTGAAGCATTACTTGGAACTTGTGCTTTTGGTTGCGTAAAGGTAACTTTAGTAGTGCTATGAACTGAAGTTTTAAAAGATTGAGTCTTTGCTTGTAAGATCTGCATTCTTTCTTGCTCCATGAACTTTTGATAGATGCTCTTCTGCTTTGTTACCTGAACATTTGGAGTTTCAATATTAAATTCCTTTTGCTGAAGAAGGGGAAGCTGGGTAACTTGCCCATTCTGCATAGGAATTTGATACTGCTGACCATTATTTGTGGTCATTACAGCTACTTGTTCCCCTTTTTCATTAGTAATGATTTGAGGTTGAGAAGCTGGTATTACATCAATATTTGCAGGAATAATTGCATCAGTAGGAGCATTCTTAATTAAGCTCTCTGCATAAGTATTTTTCATTACTTCCATTTTCTTTGGTTCTTCTTGCTTTTCGTCTTCAGGACTTGCAAAGAAATCTGCACCTACAGTTGCAAAAAGAAGTAAGCAAATACCACAACAACCACCAACGATTAAGATCTTTTTGGTGGTGTCTGAAACATATTTAGATCCAGAAACTCTCATAGGGTTCTGCTCTGGATTAAGTTCACTGTCTTTAATACCTTCTACAGTGTTTTCTTGATTATTGTCTTGTGCTGCCATTGCTTACCTTTTTAATTCTTAATTAATGACCATGAAGATAATGATTTACCTTTTAAATCAAAGGCTTTAGCGTATTTATGGTTGTCTATGATTAAGACAACTCTAATAATTCCTAAGCTTGCATTGCTATCAACTATGAAATTTAAGTTGTTGTATGCACCAACTTGATTTTCTTGTATTTCGAAGCCTTTTAATCTTAACTTTTCAATGAGCTTTACTCTAAATGGATCATCTTGAGTTATATTTTCTGAGAAATTGAAAATAGTATTAGCTGGTTCATATTCTTTAGTTAAGAACTCGACTGTGTCGGTGCTTATTTTGTCGTCAAGCTTAATTTTTGTGATTGTTCCTTGAGTAGGTTCAACCGCCTTTGGAGCTACCACACAGCCTGAAAGACTAATTGAAGCTGCAAGTAAAGCTGCACTTAATAATTTATTTATTTGGTGTTTTCTCATTTGTTTTGTCCTATTCCTTTATTCTTTTTCATTCTTAGTAATGGTTACTTTTTCTTGGTCGCTACCAACACCAGAAATTAAAATAGCTTCTTTAAAAATTGAATCGACTATGAATTTATTATTAATAAAGCGGTAGTTAACTAAGGTTTCCTTGTCTGAAGCTTTATCAAGTACTAATAATGTAGGAATTTCTTTAAAGCTGGTTTTTTCATCAAGCTGAATGATGGTCTTTTTGCCATCGTTATATACTCTTACTGGTATCCATTCGATTTTGTCGTCACCAGTAACTTTATAATTAAAGTCAAGGTCGCCTAAATATTCATTAGTCTTATTAATAGTATTTCTTGCTACATACTTTTGTTTGCGATTATTCTTAACTTTAAACTTATAAATAGCTTCTTCAGGATAAATAAAGCTTACTTCAGGCATTGATTGGGTCTTATGTGACTTTAAGTTAATGTGGTAAGCTCTTCTATTAGTAGTAACTAATAGATTTGTCTTTAAGTTTGCATCAAGAGGTTTAACAACTAAATTAATAATAGCTGAAGCTCCATAACCAGTTAATGCTGGTTCAATTGTCCATCTTGCACCATCACCGATATGAATCTGATTTACTTCTTCACCTGATTGAAGCTGAATGTCACATACTTGTAAAACGCCGCAAACAATATCAATTGATTGACCGCCATATACAAACTGAATGCTTCCAGCTGGTCCCCTTACAGGTTTTTGCGAAGCTGTGGTAGTTTTCCATTCCTGAGTAAGCTTTAATGCTTGTAATTCTTGAGGGGTTAATTCGATATCTTCCTTTGAAAAATATTCATCTACATATTCATCAATATAGTTTTCAGCACTAGCATCACCATTTTCTTCATTTTCTGCATAAGCATTAAATGAAGCAAAAGAACATGCTATAGTTGCAGCAAAAAGCGAAGCTTTAATTAATTTAGTGAGTAAGTTTTGATTCTTCATAATCTTTGTTATCCTTGAAAAATTTGTTTAATTTTTAAAGCTTTGTCCATGAGAAATTTTGAATATAAATTCCTGCAGGGTTTGTTCTGATCATTTCTTCTGTAAATTCACGTGGATCAACAATATAAATAGTAATAATTGCTCTCCAGTGTGATTTGTCGATTAAGCCACCTGTTCTTGTTCTGGTTGATTCGTCCCACTCAACCTGATAAGTTGTGTCGGTTTGGGCAAGTATTGAGGTGATCTCAATATTAACCATTTCTTTCTCTGCACGCTTAAATGGATTCTTTTCAGGGTCACCATTCAAAAAATCATTCATTTTTTGAGTTGCTGGGTCTGATTGATTTAATTTTAAGTACAAGCTTAAAATGTATTTTTTCTGAATAGCTGCGTCAGGTGTTACAGTTCTTGATTCTTCAATGAAATTTGTAAGAGTTGCTTTTATTACGTTAGGGTTATTAAAAGTTGAAATTTGCATGGGGCCACTTGTCGCTGCAATATGACCCAGCTTGTCAACTTCAATAACGTAAGGAATATATTTAGATTTAGTTGAATTGTAAACGCAACCAAATACTGCTATTAATGCGATTAATAGCGATAAACAAGAAATTGTTTGCCACAATTTTCTTGCAGCTACTTGTGCTGCTAAATATTCATTCCATGTTCTTCTTGTTGATAGAAAAGGATTATCAGATTCTCCTTTTCTTCTGCCGCCTTGAATCTTAGTTGCAGCATCTTCTTTTTTAAATAAATTAAACTTTGCCATTTTTATCCTTGAAATTAGTAATCTTGAATAGGATCTTTGTAGTATTCAATGTTAATTCCACGTGACTCAAGCCAAGCATGAGTCCACTTTGAACCATATTCTTTTTCTAGCTGCTTTATAGCTGCTATACTCTCTTTATCAGTTGCACCTACAAATGATAAAGTTAAAGGACCAAGTGCTAATTCAAATAATCTTCTTCCATTCTCTGAGACATAGTAATATTGTCTCTTAGGGGTCATTTCAGAGATTATATCAATTTGTCGCATGTTTAAGCCCATGCCTTTATATAGCTCAACATTGTTTTCTTCTTTGGCGTAAACATTAGCTAAGAAAATCTTTGTTGCGGTTGATTCTGTAATTACATCTAATATTCCAGAATTAGCTGCATCACTTAAAGATTGTGTTGCCATAATTACAGAACAATTAGCTTTTCTTAGAACCTTTAACCATTCTCTAATTTTTTCTCTGAATACTGGATTTGAGAGCATTAGCCATGCTTCATCCAGGATTATGATTGAAGGAGCTCCTTTAAGATTCTTTTCAATTCTTCTAAATAAATATAGAAGTACTGGTAATGAATATTTAGGACTTAAATTCATTAAGTCCTCAATTTCAAATGTACAAAATTCACTAAAAGCTAAACCATCTTCTGAAGCATCAAGTAGATGCCCTAATTGACCTTCAATCGTGTAAGGCTTTAATACTTCTCTAATTGAAAGATCCTGAACTGAATTTGTAAAATCAGTTAAGGTTTTAGCTCCAGTGTTATGCATTGATTCAATTGCACTAGCAATAATATTTCTTTGCGCTGGAGTGATTTTTACATCATTAAGTAAAAGGATATTTTCGATCCATTCACTTGCCCATGCACGATCGCCCTGAGATTCTAAGAACTGTAAAGGGCAAAAGTTAAGGCTTGAATCGTCACCAGCTAAAGCAAAGTGACAACCGCCAACAGCTTTAGTTAGAGGGTACATTGATAAACCTTTATCAAATGAATATATATGCATATTGGTATACCTTCTAAATTGTGCTGCAATGGTTGCGAGTAAAGTTGATTTACCTGCACCAGTAGGACCAAATATAAAGGTATGACCTAAGTCTCTAACATGAAGATTTAGTCTAAATGGAGTTGCTCCATTAGTTAAACAATACATTAAAGCTGGAGCATCTTTTGGATACATTGGACATGGACATTTTTCAAGACCTGTCCAAATTGTATTAGTAGGGATAAAATCCGCTAAATTCATGGTAGAAATTAGCGGTTGTCTCATATTGTGGTAATGAGCTGGTAATGAATCAATGTAAGCTGAAGTTGAATTAATTGTTTCAACTCTAGCTACAAATCCAAGCTTCATTATTTGTCTTTGAACTTGCTGTGATACACTTTCAAGCTTTTCTCTTGATTTATCAAAAAGCACAACAACTGAAGTATAAAAGCCGCTTGAAATTAAGCCACTTTTTACTTCTGCAATAGCTTGTTCGCTATCTTGCATCATAGTAAGTGCATCAACATCAATTTTTCCTGAATTAGTATTAAATAGCTGATCAAAAAATCCTCTTACTTTTTGTCGCCATTTCTTTCTATATTTATCCATGATTTCAACCGCTTCAAATTCGTCAATAAAGATGAATCTGGTATTCCAGCGGTATTCGCAAGGCATTTCAGATAAAAGATTTAAAATTCCTGAATATGAATCAGTAGGGAAGCCATCAATGCTAATTACTTGAATGAATTTATCATCAAGCTTTGGAGTAATTGCTGAAAAAAAATCATGACTACCTAGAATCTGATCTAGGTACATCATTTGAGAAGGTAGGCGGATTGGCTGCTGGTTACCAGTTATGCAATAATTAATATGCTCTAGTAGCTCATCATAAGTTTCTGTTTTGCCTTCTTCATTAACTTTTGTATAAGTTTTTAGTCTTCTTAACTTTAGATTTAAGCTTAATCTTAATTCTAATTTTTCAATTTCTTTCTTAAATTGCTCAATTAGTCGATTAGTTGATTCTTTCTGTTCTTCTTTAATGCTAGATTTCTTTTTGGCGTTCTTTTCTTCATCAACAAACATTAAATCAGTAATTTTTTGTTCTGCTAAAAGAGGGGGAATAAAGACAACCGTAAGTACATTTTTACTTGAAAAAACTGTATCTTGACTATTAAAGAAGAATCTTCTTTCAAAGTCTATTGCAGCACTTACTTCATCAGGAAAATGAGAATTTTTAGGATCTGAATAAGAATCTGTTTGAGTTCTTATTGAATCAATATAAAAAATCCAATTAGATCCTAAATCTTTGATTGCATTGTTAATTTGAGCACTTATTAAATTTCTTTCATCATCAGAGGTTGAAAAAGTATCAGTTGCTTTATATTCCCATGAAGCAATAAAAGCTCCATCTTTACAAATTACAATACCATCATCAATATATGCTGCATAATTTAGTAAGTCTGCAAAACCTTTTTTTTGCTTATTTTGGGTAAGAAATTTCTTACCTTGCAAAATAAAGGTTAAAAGATCAATAAATAGTAATAGAGTTATCGTTCCAATAACTACACAAGCAACTACATATATAATTATGGTTTCCATGTTTCTTTAACCTTTATATTTCATGCCGCCTTTAGTTAGTTCAGCTTTATAATTTTGTTTTATATTCGCTAAAATATGGCTTCTTGGTGGGTAATAACGCTGCTTAAATGCTAATGAAGCTAAAAATACATCACGCATTTTTGGGTCTTTCTTTGATATTTTGCGTGCTGGAATAAGCACTGCAAACCAGAAAACCACACCACCAACTAATGAAATTAAATTTTGACCTATTGCAATTGATGTAATTGCAACAAGAGCAGCCATCATGATCATTTCACGATCGCCGCCTAAAAATGTATTAGTTCTATGTAATGAACGGTGTATAGGTACAGTTCTAAGCATATTTTTCCTAATAAAAAAAAAGAGCTAGAGAAAAAATATTTTTACTCTAACTCTAAGGCTACATTACACTTTAAAATTATTATGATAGTTTTCAATTACATAGGTATGAGCTACATCTTCTTGAGGAAGACTAAAACCTGAAGAACCTACTTTTTCAATTAAGGTATTACCTAAAATTAATAGTGAACATACTAGAACTAAATAAATAATAGTTTTTAAGAAGCCCGAAATTTCACCACCAAAAATTAAGGTTGCTCCAGAACCTACAATACCTATTAATGCGACAGATTTTGCTACTGGTCCTGAAAGTGATTTTGATAAGCTATCAAGAACACTTTCATAGGGCATACCAGTAGAAGCACTACTTGCATATGCTGAACTAAAGCTACAGAATGCTAAAATTCCTGAAAGAATAGCAATGTTTTTGGAATATTGAATTAATGAATGTTTTGTAATCATTATAAATCCTTTTATAAAAATTGTTAAAATTTAAAGTGTAACTGTAATGTATGAATTTGTTTCAATATCAAAACCTTTCACTTCGATTATTTCTTTAATAGTTCGACCGCTACTTGTTCTAGCAATACAAACTACTAAATTAACTGCTTCTGCAATTAATGGGCGGATAAACTGAGGAGCATTTCTATTCATTGAAATCAATGTCTCAAGTCTATCAAGACCTGCTTTAGCATCATTAGCATGTAAGGTTGCACTCCCTCCGGGGTGACCAGTATTCCAAGCCATAAGTAGATCTAATGCTTCAGGTCCTCGAACTTCTCCAACCAAGATGCGATCAGGTCGCATTCTTAGTGTTGTCTTTAGTAAATCAGTCATGCTTACTTCAAGTGAAGTATGAAGCTGAACTGAGTTTTTAGCTGTACATTGAATTTCGCCTGTATCTTCTATTATTACAGGGCGTTCTGTCGGATTTTGGCTTACCATTTCATCAATAATTGCATTCACTAATGTAGTTTTGCCCGACCCAGTACCTCCAATTACTAGAATGTTTCTATGTGCTTTAATCGCATTTTCAATGCATTCTTTTTGCTCTTTTGTCATTACTCCATTCTCAACATATTGAGATAGAGTAAATATTGAAATTGCCTTCTTTCTGATTGTAAATGTAGGTCCAATAACTACAGGCGAAATTAAGCCGCTAAAACGTGAACCATCAAGCGGTAATTCACATTCAAGAATTGGCTTAGAAGCTGAAAGTTCTTTATTATGATAGGCTGAAATTGTCTCCATAAAAGCCATAGCTCTTGTTTTTTCATAGGAGCCAATTTTTTCAGGCTTTTCACCCAATCTTTCAACCCATAAAGAACTATCAGGATTAAGCATAACTTCAACTGTTCTTGGATCATTAAGTGCAGTTGTTAGCTCTACGCTCATATTTCTTTTTAAAAGTTCAATCGTTCTTGAATATTTACAATCTTCCATATTTTAGTTTAGAAATTTCAATATAATTTTATTTTATTTTTATTATAATATGCTATTAACAAAAATAAAAGTGTTGTTATAATAATATTATTGAAAATTTTTTCAAAAATATTATAAATATAATCTAATACATCTTATATTATGCTTTTTAGCATGTTAAAATTTAAAATAGGATTTAATGAAAAAATAAAAAAGAAAAAAGCATCAAATTTTTGATGCTTTTTAAAGAAAATTTTGAATTAGATTAAGAGTTATTTTTTAAGAAGTGATTCTTGATGCCATTGAGAAATTTGGAAGGCTCTGAATTTACTTACAATTGCTGTAATTATGACTTTGCCATCTTTGAGTTCTTGGCGTTGCATAGCTTCCTCAGAATTTATAAAAAACATGAATAACGGAACACCTAAAAAGTCAGATATTTTAGACATTACCTCTAAAGAAGGGTTGTATTTACCATTAATTAAAAGGGTTAGTGTTGTTTTAGATAGTTCTGCTTTTTCTGCTAACTCTTTTTGAGTTACATGCTGCTGAGTTAGAAATTTTTTTAAATTATGTGAAAAAATAAGATTGTAATTTTTCATATTTATAAAGGATTTTTGTAGTTTAAAAGACAGGTTAATTTTATGATTTTTTACTTAATAAGTAAAGTTGATACTAATTTTTAGTAATGTTTTTCAAATAGAAGTCTAATTTAAAAGAATATAAGGAACTTTGAATGATTCGAGAAGAAACTTTAACAACTTTTGATAAATGGGTACCGCCAACACATGATGAAATTTGTGAACTTATTGAAAAATCAGGACTTAGAGCTGAAGAATTAGCAAAAATTCTTGGGGTCAATAAAGCAACAATTTACAACTGGCGTAGTGGCGGAGTAGAAGGCAAAAAATCAACAAAAAAACTTAATTATTCTAATTGGGCATGGCTCTGTTTTATCGTTGGTGAGCGTTATATTAATGAGCCTTGTGATGATATAAGAGATCTTAATAGAATTATTTCAAGGTTTACAAAAATGCTTCAAATCTACAATGAAAAACTTACTCGTGAATTATCAGTAGTGAACTCTAAGAATAAGAGAATAAGTAAGAATTTATTAAAAATTGCTGCAAGTGGCATAGCTAATGGAGGTGAAAAATGACAAAAGAACAATTAGAAAAATGCTTGAAATATCAAGAGATTAAAATTTAATACCATCAGGAAAAGATTAAGTATCACGAGCAACGAAAATAATTTTACGAAGAAAAAATTAAAAAGTATTAAAAGGATTGGAAATCAATGTTTGTATTTTTAGACACCGAAACTACTGGTTTAAATTATGAACGGCAAGACGAAGTTTTGCAAATAGGTATTATTGGCGAATACGGCGAAACGTTACTTGATTCTTATGTTAAACCTAAAAAAATTAAAAATTGGCAAGAAGCTCAAGCAATTAACAATATTTCACCAGAAATGGTTAAAGATGCACCTAAATTTTCTCAATTAAAGAAAAAAATCATAGAGGTAATCAAAGGAAAAGACTTAGTTATTTATAACGTAGCTTTTGATACTCAATTTCTTGATTCTGAAATATTACAAAGTTGCAACAACATATATTGTTGCATGTTGAGATATTCATTTTATAAAAAAGTTTGGAATGATAACTTTGATAATTATCAATGGTTTAAGTTAATTCATGCAACTTATGAATGCGATCCAACATTCAAATTTAAAGCACATAATGCATTAGAAGATTGTAAAGCAACCAGAATAGTTTGGACTAAGCTTGAAGAACTAAAAATTGATCCAAATTATGAATACTGCAAAGGCACTTTTAGAAAATAGGAAAAGAGGAGTAGAAATAACCCCCACATATGGTTTGTGGGGAATTGGATATAACATGGTAAATTTATGAATTAATTAAGTATATATTATAACTTTGCGTGTTTTGTTGCAATATTTTTAATGATTTAAAATTTCTTTTAGAGCTTCCAAGTGTTCAATTTTTATAATGTAGTTATAGCTTTTATGCTTTAAACTTATTTGATTGGTTCTATCCAATAAGATTGGAATAGGTGGTTCAACAAATAATACTTTATTTGCTTTTTTTGAGTCAGTATTTTTTTTTGCAAAATTTAATTCTATTTTAATTTTTCCAGTATTGAAAACATTTCTATATATTTCTTCATTTGAGCTAATGTTAAGTTTATCTTTTAATTTTTGTATTGATAATGCTCTACCTTCTTTTATTTCTTTTAAAACATAATTTAGAATATCTTTGTTGTATGTTAAATCTATTATTGGTGTTTCAGTTCTCTTGTTATATTTAGGAATATCATTAAAAATTCTAAGAAGTTTTTCTTGTTTCGATTCTTCCATATTTTTCAAAATTACTGTTTTGAATTTTTTTTCTTTAATTTTTGCTTCTGAATAATTATTTTTCTTTAAGGCAGGAAGAATTTTTTTATTAAATTCTCGACATGCTTTAGAATAAGCTACATACATAGTTGGTTGAACAAACATTTTTTCTGGAAGAACTATTGTTTGCTGAGTGATAGTAATGTTATTTTGTAAAAGTTCATAATATTCAGTATTATTAAAAAAAACATGACTATATTTTTTTTGTGCTTTGATAAGTGATTTATTTTTTAAAGTGTTTAGAATGTTAGAAGTTAAGATTATTTTGTCGTTAAGAAAAGATCTAATGTTATTATGAAAATAAGTGGTGCTTACATCTAATTGAGAAATAATAAATTCAGGTGTTATTTGATTACAGTTATTTATTTTATAAGCTAAATCTGATAGCTCATTTTCAGTATATACATTAAAATTTTTCATAAAAAATATCCATTTGCATTCCATTGAAGATTTTTTTGTAGAATTTTTATTTTATAATTTCCCTATACATGTTTTCATATGTAGTAACAAGGATTTGTTAAGAAAAATAAAAAACGTGATAATTTTTTTCTTTTAATATTGAAAAATAAACAAAAAAAACTTAAACTTTTATTTAAGTTATTTTTGTTTGAACTGGCTTATCTTTAAATAAAATCTCATAAATATCCTCTTTTCTGATAATCAGTAAAAATACTGGCTATTTTAAGCAGAGTTGCTTATAATTTAGCAAATTTCATCTTTGGGCTAACAAGCTCCAGGGTTAAAGTTCTGGTTATGCTTTAACTTAAACCTAAAAAAATATACCAAAAATCAATATAATTAGCAGCTAAAATAATCTATAAAGCCAAATATAAACGTTTCATAAACAAAAAAATGTGAAACCATAAAGCTGCAAGTAATAAAAGTTATAAGGCGTGGCTCCTTTTAAGCCATAGGTTGCGACTTCCACCTTGCTATTACTATGGTCCGACATTAGTCATGGTAATGCTAAAAATTAGCAGGAAATTAGAAGGGTAGTTATTACTTACGTGTTCTACACCTAAAAGTAATACATACTATACTTCTTAATGAATTGCCAATTAGAGTCTTGGGCTCTCTGGTAAGAAATTACCGGATCTTAAAGAAATTTTTTATAAGGATTTATGATGTTAAAAAAATCACTTATTGGTGTTCTTTTGTTGGGTGCTTCCTTAGGTACTGCTTTAGCAGAGGAGCAGGTGGTTCATGTTTATAACTGGAATGAATCAATCGATATGAGTGTTATTCCTATGTTTGAAAAGCAAACAGGAATAAGAGTAATTTATGACTTGTTTGATAGCAATGAGGTACTGGATACCAAGCTTCTTACTGGTCAATCTGGTTATGATGTAGTTTTTCCGGGTTCTGAATTTGTTACTCATCAGGTAAAGGCTGGTGTATACCATGAGTTACCAAAAGAAAAAATTGAGAACCTCAAGTACCTTGATCCAGTTCAAATGGAATTATTAAAAGGCGTGGATGAAGGTAATAAGCACGCTATTCCATATCTTGCAGGTACAACAGGTATTGCCTATAACGTAGATTTAATAGCCAAGTACTTAGGTAAGGATTTTAAGGTGGATTCCTGGGATGTAATTTTTAAGCCTGAAATCTTATCTAAACTTACTCCTTGTGGGGTTGCAGTATTAAATGCTCCTACCGAGGTAATGGGTACTGCAATGCATTATTTAGGTTTAGACCCAAATGATCCAAACCCAAAAGCTTATAAACCGGCTGAAGAATTATTAAAGAAAATTAGTCCGTACGTTACTTATTTTCATTCAAGTCAAAATATCAATGACTTAGCTAATGGTGATATTTGTATTACCTTAGGCTGGAGTGGTGATTTAATCCAGGCTCGTAATCGTGCACTTGAAGCAAAGAATGGTATTAATATTGAGTATATCGTACCAAAAGAAGGTGCTTTAATATTTTATGATATGATGGCAATCCCTGCTGATGCTCCTCATAAAGAAAATGCTTATAAGTTCATTAACTTTATTATGGATCCAAAGGTAATGGGGCAGATTTCATCCTACACCTCATACTCAAGCGCTAATACTGAATCGATTAAGTATGTAGATCCGGCAGTTAAGGCAAATCCAAATGTCTTTATCCCTGCTGAGAAAATGCCAAAGATGTTTATGGTTTACGGTAAGCCTCAGAAGGTAATGCGTGAAATTAATAGAATGTGGAATAGAATTAAAAGCCACAAAGGTGAATAATACCTAATTTCAACTTATAACATCAATTAAGTATACCGCAAAGTACTACTTAATCTCTAAACCCAAAGAATCACGATTCTTTGGGTTTAACTTTGAGAACAGCAACCTACTACCAGAAAAAAATAAGAGATGAAACAGCAACCAACAAGCAAAAACAACAAAGAAACTAAAATAACAAACAAAAAAAATCCCTATTTAATAAAATAGGGCCAAACTTTAAATTAAAAGTATTAAAATCTTTAAGCCAGTCTTTTAGTTAAATCAACCATATCGCTATTTGGGGTGTGTATTTGATTTGTAATACAATCTTCAATATCGTAATGAACGAGCTTATTATTAACGATACCTATACATTGATTGATTTTTCCTTCAACCAATAAATCTACGGCATAAGCTCCAAGTCTGCTTGCCAGGAGTCTGTCTTGTGCTGAAGGAATACCACCACGCTGCAGATGTCCTAAAATAGTTACTCGTGTTTCAATGCCTGTTGCCACTTCAATTTCTTGGGCTAAGGTTTCAGGGTTGGTGATATTTTCACATAAAGCAACTAAGCCATGGCGCTTACCGGTTATAAAGGCGCTAGATACTTTATCGATTAACTCTTCTTTATCGAGTTCTTTTTCTGGGATAATTACATAATCAGCTCCCCCTGCAATAGCGGAGAACATCGCTAAATCTCCACAATGTCTGCCCATGATTTCAATAATGCTTATTCTTTTATGGGAGTTGCAGGTATCACGTAATCTATCAAGACATTCAACCACGGTGTTAAATGCAGTATCAAACCCAATGGTGAAATCGGTACCATGAACATCATTATCAATAGTACCTGGAATCCCTATGCAAGGAATTCCCATCTGAGAAAGTTTAAGTGCTCCCATATAGGAACCATCACCACCAATAATAACTAAAGCATCAATTCCATGCTTTGCCAGATTAGCAATGGCCTCTTTACGAATAGATTCCTCAGCAAATGCAGGGAATCTTGAGGTCCCTAAAACTGTACCACCACGGTTGATAATTTCAGATACACAAGCACGGTCTAATTTAATGATGCGATCTTGATGCATGCCTAAGTAACCGTCTTTAATCCCAAAAACCTCTAATCCTGCACTAATACCTGCACGTACTACTGCTCTAATAGCAGGGTTCATACCTGGGGCATCGCCACCAGAGGTTAGGATTCCGATTCTTTTTATCATGTTAACAAACCTGTGAATAAAATGTGAACAAACTGCCAATAGGGCAAAAATTTACTTGATACTAGGAATTTATTTCCTGTTATGACACAAAAAACCACTTTGGGTTTCAGTAAAGATACTAACAGTTGGTAACTTTAGTATAGAAATTTTTTTGCTGCGCCCTAAACAAACGGATGTAATACATCCGTTTGTTAGTTTGCCTTGTACTAATTTATACTCTAAAACAAAGATAGTTTTAGTAAATATTAGTTAGCTGCGTTAATGATAGCTGCAAAATCAGCAGGCTTTAATGAAGCACCACCAACTAAACCGCCATCGATATCTTCCTGAGCAAATAATTCAGGAGCAGTCTTGGCATTGCAAGAACCACCGTAAAGGATTTGTACCTTAGCAGCTACATCTTTATCAAATGATGCTAAGTAAGCACGAATCTGAGCATGAACGTTCTGAGCGATTTCAGGAGTTGCTGTCTTACCGGTACCGATAGCCCAAATTGGTTCGTAAGCGATAACAGCCTTTTCAAAAGCCTTGATACCGCAAAGGTCAATTACAGCCTGAAGCTGAGTTTTACATACTTCAGTAGTCTGGTTAGCTTCGAACTGAGCTAAAGATTCACCGATGCAAAGAACTGGAATTAAATCAGCTTCCTGAGCCGCCTTAAATTTGGCAGCAACAACTTCGTTAGTTTCGTTATGGTACTGACGTCTTTCACTGTGACCAACGATAGCATACTTACAACCGAATTCCTTGATCATAACTGGTGAGTTTTCACCTGTGAAAGCACCACTGGTGTGAACGTCACAATCTTCTGAACCGTAGTTGATTTCAGTCCCCTTTGCTAAATCTTCAACTAAACCGATGAAGATAGTAGGAGCGCATACAGCAACTTCTACATTGGTAGCCTGAGCTGCAGGTTCAATTAAAGCCTTTACTAAAGAAGTAACAGATTCCTTGGTGCCGTTTAACTTCCAGTTACCCATAACTAGTGGTTTTCTCATGATATTAACCTTCTCTAATGAATAGATACGTTGAGTTAGGAGCAAAAACTCCTAAGATTAAACAAAAATTTCTGCAAATTATAGCATATTGCTAAAATTGCACACTAAAAAATTAGCTTTTTACGTAAAAGTTTAAGAGAATTTAACATAAAGGTTGAGTTATTTTGTACTCCATTTATCGCTCTTTACTTAAAAATGTCACTTTTTTGGCTTCCAAACACCTTAAATCATTTAAAATAAGTCAGGCTTATTGTTATTTTTTAAGTAGCTGGCAGTTAACAGATATGTAGGATGGTATGGCATGAATCAGAGAAAAAATGCTAAAAATACCCAAAAAGCAACTCTCTCGATAAATGACTTAACACATTTCCTTATGAGAGTTATAACAGTAAAAAAAGCAAAAAAGAAGTAAATGCAATAAACGCAAAAAAAAACACAATAAAAGTTATGAAACCAATAAAAGAAGGCTTAGTTTGTTATGCTTAAGAAATATCAACCCAAAACTCGTGATGAGCTAGTAAAACTTGTGCGCAATTTAAGTATAAACCTTGGCGATATTGATACTTCAGAAATTACCGATATGAGTTTTTTATTTGTTGACAAAGATTCACTTGAAGAACCAATTAGAAGTGATTTTAGTGGTATTGAAACTTGGGATACTTCTAAAGTTACCAGTATGGCTTATATGTTCTCAAGATGCACAGACTTTAATCTTCCTTTAAGTTTTGATACAAGTAATGTTACTGATATGACCTGCATGTTCTCTTTATGCCGTAAATTTAATCAGCCCTTAACTTTTAATACCAAAAGCGTAATATCAATGATTGGGATGTTTGATTGGTGCATGAGCTTTAATCAAGAGGTAAGTTTTGATACAAGCAGGGTTGTAAACATGCTGGGTATGTTTGCAAACTGCTATGAATTTAATAAGCCTGTAAACCTTGATACCAGTAACGTTACTAATATGTCATGCATGTTTTGTTATTGCAGTAAGTTTAATAAGCCGATAAATTTTAATACAAGTAAGGTTACTAGTATGGCTTATATGTTCGGCTATTGTAAGGATATGGCGCAAAGTATTTCACTTGATACCAAAAATGTCCTGGATTTAAGCTTTATGTTTGTAGGTTGTGAAAAGCTCTCCACAAACATAAACTTAAAGATAAACGCTAAGGCCAATACCTTTGGTATGTTTGACTTTTGCCCAAACAGGGGATAATACAAAAAACATAAACAGCCAAAGCAGGCAACAAAAAGTAAACAATTTATAAGTTAAAAACCCCACTCCGATAGCTTCAATAATCGATGGTGGTGCACAAGATTCTGATCTTAGAGCAGGAACAGAGAATGTAGCTTCCATAGTTGCTATGGCTGCAGCACTAAAAGAGGCTACCGATAACATGGAAAGCACTAATAAAAAATTAAAAAATATGGAAGAGGAGTTTTTAGGAAGACTTAAAAGTGCTGATATCGATTTTATCCGTAATGGCGCAAAGGATCATGTTTTTGGGAATATTAATATCTCCATAAAAAATGAAGAGGTCGAAGCGCTTTTACATAGGCTTGATTTAAAAGGCATAGCTATTGCCACAGGATCGGCATGTGACTCCCAGTTTACCGCCATAAGCCATGTTATTGAGGCAATAGGAGTAAGTAAAGATTATGCAAAAGGAACCATAAGAGTATCATTTGGTGCTGATAATAAAGAAGATGATGCTATAAAGGTTGCTGATGCGTTAATTGAAATCCTTAATAAAGCTTAAAAACCAAATAAAAGATATTTTATTTCTAGCTTGACAACTATCGCTGTTATGTGGGATCATAGCAAAAAAATTTGTGAGCTTTGATGATAAAGAAAAAGTTTAATAATAGTTATGTATTGGTAACGACACCAAAGCTTCAAACGCAAAAAGGAATGCAGTATAACATGCTAAGCACAACAATAATTACCACCGGGATTATAACAGGTCAATGTTTGGGCTGTTAAATTTGTTGTGTGCTTAAGCAAACAAAAAAGGAAGGCCCAGGATTGAACTTCAATCGGGGCTTTTTCGTTTTATGGGAGTATTTAATGCGGGTTTTAAAATTCGGCGGGACATCTTTAGCTAATTCTGAACGTTTTTTAAAAGTTTCAGATATTGTAGTGAACACTCATCGTAAATCACAGGTTGCCTTAGTTCTTTCCGCACCTGCTAAAGTAACAAATCTCTTAGTAGCTTTAGTAGAAGATGCTGCTAAGGGTGGCGAAGGCAAAGCACAAATCGAGCAGATAGTCGCAATCTTCAAAGAATTATGTGAAGGTATTAAGACTAAGTATCAGAATTTTGATGATACAAAAATCAAAAAGTTAATTGATGATGAATTTGCGATTGTTAGGCAAAGAGTGTTAGGTATTAGTCTTTTAGGTCAGTGTCCTGATAATGTACAGGCTTATATTCTTAGCCGTGGTGAGAAGTTATCAGTTGCATGCATGGAAGCACTCTTACAGGCTCGTGGCGAAGAAGTTACTAAGATTTGTCCTGTTGATACTTTAAAGACCCAGGATGGTACTTACCTTGAGGCGTCAGTAAATATCGATTTATCACGCAAACTCTTCCAGGAACGCCCTGAAAACCATTCAACTATCTATTTAATGATGGGCTTTACTGGTGGTAATGATAAAGGCGAGTTAGTGCTTTTAGGTCGTAACGGTTCTGACTACTCAGCTGCGTGTCTTGCAGCCTGCGTAAATGCTGAAATTTGTGAAATCTGGACCGATGTTGATGGTGTATATAGCTGTGACCCTCGCATTGTACCTGATGCAGTATTATTAAAGCGCTTAAGTTATAAAGAAGCTATGGAGCTTTCATATTTTGGGGCAAAAGTTTTACATCCAAGAACTATTGCACCTATCGCACGTTTTCATATTCCATGTCTGATTAAAAACAGTTTACATCCGGAAGGTGAGGGTACTTTAATTGCTGAAGATGGCGATATGAGTATTCCTGTTAAGGGGATTAGCGACCTTAAGGATATTTCGTTAATCAATATCTGCGGTCCTGGCATGAAGGGTATGGTAGGTATGGCAGGAAGAATCTTTACCTGCGTATCACTTGCAAAAGTGTCAATTGCTCTTATTACACAATCTTCTTCTGAATATAGCATCAGTTTCTGTATTCATACATCAGATTGTGAAAAGGCTAAAAAAGCTCTTGATGAGGAATTCAAGCTGGAGCTTAAAGACGGTTTATTAGATGGTATCGATATTATGGATAATAAAGCTATTATCTCTGTTATCGGTGATGGCATGCAAACAGCTCGTGGAATTGCATCAAAGTTCTTTACATCTTTAGCCTTGGCAAATATTAACGTTAATGCTATTGCGCAAGGTTCTTCTGAGCGTTCAATTTCCGCAGTTGTTTCTAAGAATAAAGTAAATGAGGCAATCAAGATTTGTCACCAGAATTTCTTTAGTTCCCTACAGTTTATTGATGTGTTTTTAATTGGCTGTGGTGGTGTAGGTGGGGCTTTAATAGAGCAGATCAGAAAACAGCAACCTGTATTAAAGCAGAAGAAGGGGTTAATGCTCAGAGTAGTAGGTCTATGTAATTCAAAGCATATGATCTTAAATGCTGACGGTATTGATTTAAATGGCGATTATAAAGGGCTGCTTGCTGAATCTGATGCCTCCTTCAGCTTAGAAGCCGCTAAGAACTTTATCACTGAAAGTCACCTTATTAACCCTGTTATTGTTGATTGTACTTCTGATGAGAAGATCTCAAGTCAATACGTTGATTTTCTATTAGCAGGTTTTCATGTAGTAACTCCTAATAAGAAAGCTAATACTAGCACTATGGAGTATTACCGTAACTTAAGAAAAGCTGCTCAATTACGCCGTAGAAAGTTCCTTTATGAAACAAACGTGGGCGCAGGCTTACCTGTTATTGAGAACCTGCAAAACCTTGTTGCAGCTGGCGACAACCTTAAGGAATTTGCTGGTATCTTATCAGGTTCATTATCATTTATTTTTGGTAAGCTTGATGAGGGCTTAAGTTTTAGTGAGGCAACACTGACTGCCAGAGCTAAAGGCTTTACCGAGCCAGATCCACGTGATGATTTAAGCGGTATGGATGTGGCACGAAAGATTTTGATACTTGCAAGAGAAGTGGGGCTTGAATTAAATCTTGATGATATCGATGTTGAAATGGCGCTACCACCAGGATTTGATGCATCAGGAACTACTGAGGAGTTCTTAGCTCGTCTACCGCAGGCAGATGCCTGGTTCAGCGAACGCTCAGCTCAGGCAAAGGCTCGTGGTGAGGTATTGAGATATGTAGGTAGCATCATTGATGGCAAGTGTAAAGTTGCTATTAAGGCAGTACCTGAAACCGATCCGTTATATAAAGTTAAAGATGGTGAGAATGCTCTTGCCTTCTTATCAGACTACTATCAGCCAATACCTTTAGTATTACGTGGTTATGGCGCAGGTACTCAAGTAACTGCCGCAGGTGTTTTTGCTGATATTTTACGCACCTTAAATTGGAAGAGAGAGGCATAATAAAAATGGCTGTTAGTGTGTATGCTCCAGCGTCAATCGGAAATGTAAGTGTTGGTTTTGATATACTTGGAGCTGCGTTAAAACCGATAGATGGTCAGGTGCTTGGTGATGTAGTAGAAGCGTATGACTCTAAAGAAGAATTCAGTCTTGAGATAAAGGGCTACTTTGCAAGTAAACTTCCTCAGGATCCAAAGAAGAACATTGTCTATGATGCTTTTTTAGGCTTTAAAGAATACATGGATCAAAAGCATTTACCTGTAAAGCCTGTAAGCATGGTATTACATAAGAACTTACCAATCGGTTCTGGTCTGGGCTCAAGTGCCGCATCAATTGTGGCGGCAGTTGAGGCATTAAATGCTTTTCATGACTATCCAATGAATAAACATGAGGCTCTTGAGCTTATGGGTAAGCTTGAGGGTAAGATTTCAGGGAGTATTCATTACGATAATGTAGCTCCATGTTATCTTGGTGGTATTCAGCTTATGGTTGGTGCTTGCAATATTATCTCTGAATCTGTACCAAGTTTTAAGGATTGGTATTGGGTATCTTGCTATCCTGGTATTCAGGTAAGTACAGCAGCTGCTCGTGCCATCTTACCTTTAGAATATAAGAGAAGCGATACTATTACCTTCGGCAGACAGATTGCGGTATTTATTCAGGCATCTCATACTGGTAATGCTACTTTAGCAGCTTCTGTGCTACGTGATGTATTAGCAGAACCATACCGCGTAAAACTAATTCCAGGTTACGTAAACGTAGGTGAGAAGGCTAAGGAATTAGGCGCATTAGCAACTGGTATTTCAGGTTCAGGTCCTTCTATCTTTATTGTGATGAAGGATTTAGCAAAGGCTCAGGAAATGAAAGCATGGCTTGAGCAGAACTTTATCCAAAATGAGGATGGTTTCTGCAATATCTGTAAGATCGATACCGATGGTACAGTTGCCAAAGAAATTTAATTGCTGGCACTAAGGCGCAGACTATCTGCGCCTTATTCATAACAGTGTTATGAATAAGTAAAAGAAGTAAAACAAATAACCAAAAAACAAATAACTCACTAAAAATCAATTTTTTTTCAAGTTATTAGTTTTTTTAACTATATGCTATAATTTTACAAAATTTTTAGTAATACACCTAAGGTGATTGAATGCAACTTTATAATATTAAAGACCATAGTGAGAAGGTTTCCTTTGCAACTGCTGTTAAGCAGGGTTTAGGAAGAGAACAAGGTTTATTTTTTCCGGCAAATTTAACACCTATTGATGATGTAGATAATTTGTTAAAGTGCCCATTTGTAGAAAGAAGTGGCAAGATTCTACGTCATATTATTGGTGATGAAATTGAGAATCTTGAGGAGCTTGTGGCAAATGCTTTTGCTTTTGGGGCACCACTAAGCAAGGTTGATGAGCATAATTATGCCTTAGAACTTTTTCATGGTCCGACATTAGCATTTAAGGACTTTGGTGGTCGTTTTATGGCGCAGTGCTTAAAGGCGGTAGCTAAAGATGATAAGGTTACTATTTTAACCGCTACCAGTGGTGATACCGGTGCTGCTGTAGCTCATGCTTTTTATGAACTCCCAGGCATTGAGGTAGTAATTCTTTATCCAAAGGGCAAGATTAGTAATTTACAAGAAAAGTTATTCTGTACTTTAGGTAAGAATATCAGAACAGTTGCCGTAACTGCTGCCTTTGATGATTGTCAGGCACTTGTAAAAGAAGCTTTTGACGATGAGGAGCTTAAGAAGGCAATTGGTCTTAATAGTGCAAACTCTATTAACATTTCCCGTTTATTAGCTCAGGTATGCTATTACTTTGAGGCAATAGCACAATTACCAGAAGCTAAGAGAGAAAATGTAGTAATTTCAGTTCCAAGTGGAAACTTTGGGGATATTACCGCAGGCTTAATTGCTAAGGCTTTAGGGTTAAAGATTAAGAAGTTTGTAGTAGCTACCAATGATAATGATACAGTACCAAGATATTTAGCAACAGGTAAGTGGGATCCAAATCCAACAGTTGCTACATTATCAAATGCTATGGATGTATCAAAGCCTAATAACTGGCCTCGTGTTGAGGAATTATTTAAGGTTAAAGGCTGGGAGCTTAAAGAACTTGGCTATGGTAAGCTTAATGATGATGAAACCATGAATGCTATGCGTGAACTTCATGCCAAGGGGTATGTATGTGAACCTCATGGCTCTATCGCTTATAAGGTATTACAAGATAACCTTGAAGAAGGTGATACCGGTATTTTCTTATGTACAGCACATCCTGCCAAGTTTAAAGAAAATGTAGATCGCATTCTTAACATCGATGAGCCGTTACCGCAGGCTTTGGCAACTAGAGCAAACTTACCGCTTCTCTCAGATGAAATGGCTCCTGATTTTGCTAAGCTTAGAGCATACCTCTTAGAAAGAGCATAACCTAAGCAAAAAGCAAATTCAAAGAAAAACCAAACTTTAGGTTTAGAACCTTCCCAAGTCTTACTAGGGGAGGTTTTTTATTGGTTTAGTAAAAGGTTAGATGAAAATACAAGTGGTTATTAAAGGGGATTTTTGCAATTATAAATATGAGATATAGAAATTATTCTTTTTTTTAGGTATGATTTCTTATAATCTCTTAATAATCATCGGAAATTTGGTGAAACATAAGTTTGCTAATTTGGGGAAACTTTATTATGAATGCTCAAAATAATACTCAGATAGACTTTAATGAACTTACTCGTGTGCAGATACCAGCATTAGTACATTTTACCAACCCCAGCCGTAAAGCCCTTAGCTTTAGCTATGGGGATATAAGGCATTCTCAAAAAAGTTAAAATCTATTGTATTATTTAATCAATTATTGTATAATTCAATTTATGCAAAAAATAAAATATAAATCTAATCATA
>CALXYT010000015.1 GCA_944393045.1 uncultured Succinivibrionaceae bacterium
CGGTTATTGTACAGTTAGTTTGTGACATCACTTTTATATTTGTGAATAAATTCACATTTTTTTAAAGAAAAAGAGGGGCTCTGGGGGAGAAATGGAAAACTTTTTCTTTCCTCAGCCTTTAACATCTTTTCCTTACCAACCATTGCGAATTCACTGCTGTCCATTTTCGTAGCTCTGATCTTGTTCTTAATCTTAGAGCGTTTGCTGTAAAATGGCATCACCACAGCATTCTTAGGCATTTGCCATTGTTTAATTTTGTCTGTTGCTTCAACCAAAGCCTTCTGCTTTTTATGATTCTCAAAGAACTTCTCAATGATCTTGTTCCTTCTGCTCATTATTTCATCACCTTTTCCATCAAAGCACTCTGATGGAGTGATATAGCAAATGCCACTGTGACGGTGAATATTGTTATACCAGTTATAGTATTTATCAACCCAGGCTCTAGCATCAGATAAGGTATCAAAGCTTTGTGGAATAACAACCTCATGGCCATGTTTTAGTAATCTGAAGCTAGCTTCCATATGAGCATTATCATTGCTGTGTCTTGGTCTGTTATAGGTACATGAGATACCTAGTTCCAGACACTTGGCAACCATGGTTGAACCTCTCATAGGAGCACCATTATCACTGTGCAACTCGAGTACCCTGCCATAGATATCCGTATTGCGTCCGTCAGCTCTTATAATAGAGTTATCACCCTTTATAAAGCCTACCTTTTCAACAGCTTTCTCAATGAATTTAGCTGCTATTTCTGCAGACTGTATATCATGAACCTCCCAATGGATCATCTTTCTGCTATACAAGTCCATGACAGCATAAAGGTAATAGTATTCTCCCTGAGGATTGGTCTTATACAGGTAGGTAATATCCCATACCAATACCTGTTTAGGTGCTGTTGCTACAAGTGTTCTACGCTCTACTGAATCATCATTGTTTTTGCTCTTATCAGTTCCTCTTTTGTTGTTGCACATAATCTCTTCAAGTAATCTGTACAGCCATTTTACAGAGCCTAAGTAAACTTCATACTCATCAAGGTATTTAGCCTGCAACTCTGATGGTGACATATCAGGATTTAGCAACAGTGCCTCTAACGCCTGCTGTCGCTCTTCATTTGAGTATTTGGCATTATTAGGATGTGATGAGCCTTTTCTCTTGTCTTGCAAGCTCTTCTTCCAATTGGTATAAGTATTCTGTCCTATACCTAAGATTCCTGCCATATACTTGATGCTAAGGTTTAAGCTCCTGTTTACTTCAAATTGATCACAACTGAGAACCACATGAACTACTGTAACCGCTTGGTGATTTTCATCTATAAACCGTAATATCTTTGCCTTATCTTCAGCTTTGGTTATTTTTCCTCGTTGTTTTTGCTGAAGAAGGCTTGAGCTTTTTTTAAGAAGGCCTCCTTTACTGCATATTCAGCTAAAGCATCCTTCATCCTATCAAGCTCTTTGTCCTTGCTCTTTAATTCTGCACTCTACTTGCTATCTTTCTCTTTTAGCAGCTTGTTCTCAGCTATCAGTCTCTTTAACACAGTTTCAAGGGATTCTTTATTGCTGTTATTGGCGTTCATACAGTTTACTTTCCATACATTTAATTCACTGGCGTAAATACCATTGCTTCTGCAGTAGGCCCCTACTTCAATATCTGTCATTTTAGCGGTTTCTAACACCATTTTGAACTTACCGATGCTGTCTTTTGGCTTTTTTGTGCTATCTGATGCATCTGTTGAATCATTAACATCAGCATTGTCCGGAAAGTATTTCTGTAACCAGCTATAAATAGTGGTTCTCTTATATTCATGATGTAACCTTATGAACTCCGATTTGGTTAAGCCACTCTTAGCAAATTCATTTACCAATTGCTGCTTTTCTTCCATGCTAAAGCTTGTCTTAGTTCCCAAAGTTTGTAACTCCTATACTTAGCTCATAAAACAGAGCAATTTCTAAATTTCACGTCACAAACTATTATGTCTCCTAAGGCTTAGAGATAATTGCTTCATGAGCATCCCACATGCAATAACTGTCTCTACCCGAATCAGATTTCAATATCTGAACGTTCCCAGTATACTTGACATTAGTAAGTATTAAGGAAATCGTCTTTTTGGCCCAAAGGCTACTTCCCTTCGGTGATGGAATATTCTCACGTTCCAATGTCTTGGCAATACCGTCTATGCTTACCCCAGAAAGATACATTTCAAAAATTCTTTTAACAATTTCTGCCTGCTTCTCGTCAGGAATTAGATCGCCTGTAACATTTTTCTTATACCCGAAACACGGCTTTTTATAGAGTCCGCTGGAACCACACTCTGCACAATGTTTCAGCCCGATCTTGATGTTTTTACTTCGTTGTTCATTCTCTGACTGGTTGAGTGCACTGCGAATACTTATTTCAAATTCATCACAGTTCTTATCTACGTCAATGTCTTCTTCCATGAAGTAAACATTCACGCCCAAATCTCTCAGTAAACGTAGTGATTCGATTACTTCCACGTTATCCCTTCCAAAACGGGATAAACTCTTTGTTATGACGCGATCCAATTCATGCTTTTTACAATCATTCAACAGCCGGTTAAATTCTTCACGATTTGATTCAGTTTTTGCAGAACCAACATCCATATAGACATCAACCAAAAACCAATTATCTGTTTTTGCCACATGACGAGTTAACCCCGAAATCTGTGCCGCAAGACTTTTCAGTTGCCCTCTTCCCGCAGTGCTGACACGGGCGTAAATTCCGACTCTTTCAACTGAAATTTTATCTTTACGGGCTGGGAGGTATAGGACCCTTCGATTTAGCTCAAACTGTTCTAATTTTCTCATTATCTACTTTTCTATATACTAAAAAAGCACTCTTAATGTGTAGTAGTTTTTCTTAAAACTACTTATCATTACCTCAAAAACCACCTTTAAACTACACATCATAATTGAAACTTTTCTGCAATGTTTTTAAGGTAATAAAACCGTAGCCACAACCCTACCGATAATAATAAAACTGTAGCTACAACCACTGTATTTACAGGTCTCGCTGTACTTTCGCATACAGTAAAAAGCCCCTTACAGTCGTGTTCAAAAAAGCATCAAACTATGCCAATCCTTTGATTTCAAGGGCTTTCAGAGGGGATCTATTTCTCCCTTGATAGTAAAACTACGGTCTCGACGTGTGCTGTATGCGGAAACATATCCACAAAAGCTAGTTTTTCTAGCTTAAATCCATAATTTAAAGCAACTTTTAAGTCCCTTACTTGCGATTTTGGATTGCAGGAAATATACACAAGTCTTTTAGTATTACAATTTGCTAAAGTTTTAAAAACTGATTCTTCCACGCCTTTTCGGGCAGGATCTAAAATAGCAATATCTATTTGCTTACCATTTTGCACAATCTTAGGCAGTATTTCTTCAACTAGCCCCACAAAAAACTGCGCATTATCAATTTTATTAAGCTCTTTATTTTCATTAGCATTAACTATTGCTTCTTTTACGCATTCAATGCCTATTACTTCTTGCACTCTATCATGCACACATAAGCTAATAGTACCTATGCCACAATATAAATCTACTAATCGTTCATAAGGAGCTGGATTTAATAATTCTATTGCTAAGCGATATAAAAGATTAGTTTGTTCTTGATTGATTTGTAAAAAAGAATTAGGGTTTAATTTAAAGCTCTTTCCGAAAATAGTAGTATTTATAAAATCTTTTCCAGAAAGAACTTTAAAAGTCTCACCTAATATTCTATTGCCTGAAGTTTCATTGATATTAAGTAAAATATTATCAACTCCCTCAGCTTTGAGGGCTTTTAATAAAAAGCTTAATTCCTTAAATTCTTTATGCGCCACTATTACTGCCATCTTTTCCTTATCGCCTCTAAGGTAAAGATAACGTAGTGAGGCTAAAGATTCTTGCGCTATAAGATCTTGATTTATAAGATTTTGCAAAGTATTTTTTACTTGCAATAAGACTTTGCGCATCCATAATTTTTCAAGTGCGCAACCTTGCACCTCTAAAATATTATGGCTATTTTTTTCATATAAACCAATCTTTATCTCTTTATTGCAAGTCTTAATAGCGTAAATTGCTTTATTGCGATAATTTAAATGATTTAGCGCTTCTTTAATACCGATAAATTTATCACTACTAAACCCTTTCAGATTCTCATATAATTTTAAAGTTGCCTCTTTTTTTAAGTTTAGTTCATATTCATACTCACAAACCTTAAAAGCGCAAGCCCCACAAGAACTGTCACAAATTGTAGGTATTCTATTTGGCGAAGGCTTTAAAACTTTTATTACCCTTCCTTGGGCATAACGATCATTTTCCCCATAAAGGGCAACTTCTAACTCCTCACCAAGTAAAGCATCTTTAATAAAAATTTGACGATTTTGCTTATCATAAGCAAGACCTTGACCATCACCAAGCTCTTCAGTAATAGTTAATACTAACTTTGGAGCTAATGCTAAATCTTGATTCATAGGAGAAATAGGCATCATAGTAACAAATTAAGAATAACAACATTAACAATAAAAAAGAGGAATATTAATACCAATGACTGATAATAAAATTTTGCTTAAAAGGATTGTATACCAAAGGAAGGTATTTGCAAATATGATTCTTAGTGGTGGCCCATCCCTGACTTGAACAGGGGACCAAACGATTATGAGTCGTCTGCTCTGACCGACTGAGCTAATGGGCCGTGAACGGAGCGTATTCTACCGATATTTTAAAATTATGTCAATAATTAATATTCATGTTTTTCTTTTTAAGCTAAAAAAAAAGATGATCAATCTTGTGATTGACCACCTATTGATTTTATTTTGTGCTTATGACTCGTCAATAAAACTCTTAAGAGGTTCAGAGCGAGAAGGATGACGCAATTTTCTTAAAGCTTTAGCCTCAATCTGACGAATACGCTCACGTGTTACATCAAACTGACGACCTACTTCCTCGAGAGTATGATCAGTATTCATCCCTATCCCAAAACGCATTCTTAATACCTTAGCCTCACGTGGTGATAAATTGCTTAACACCTCTTCTACCACATGCTTCAAACTTTCTGAGGTAGCTACGTCAGCAGGTAATGGTAAAGATGAATCCTCAATAAAGTCCCCTAAATGCGAATCTTCATCATCACCAATTGGTGTTTCCATAGAGATAGGCTCTTTAGAAATCTTCATAACTTTTCTGATCTTTTCTTCAGGAATACCCATTCTCTTAGAAAGTTCTTCAGGAGTTGGTTCATGACCAGTCTCTTGAAGCATTTGACGTGAAATACGATTAAGCTTATTGATAGTTTCAATCATATGCACAGGAATACGAATAGTTCTTGCCTGATCAGCAATAGATCTAGTTATTGCCTGACGAATCCACCAAGTAGCATAAGTTGAGAACTTATAACCTCTACGATATTCAAACTTATCAACAGCTTTCATTAAACCGATATTACCTTCCTGAATTAAATCAAGGAATTGTAAACCACGGTTAGTATATTTCTTAGCAATAGATATTACCAAACGAAGGTTAGCCTCAACCATTTCTTTCTTCGCATTCATGGCCTTAGCATTACCAAGCATCATGGTACGGTTAATTTCACGAATCTGTACAATAGATAAACCTGTTTCTAATTCAATTAAATGTAGCTTATCAACTGCTGCCTGAATGTTACTTTCGTAGGTACGTACCTTATCAACATAAGGTTTTTTAAGCTTAATGATTTTTTCATACCACTCCATAGAAGATTCCTTCTTAGAGTCAGCATAATAACGCTTAAAATCCTCAACTTTCATACGGCAATTATCTACAAGGATCTTGCGGATAGCACGATCTTGAACTTTAACTCGTTCCATAACTTCGCACATACTGCCAATAAGCTCATTATATAGCTTATTAACAAGACGAAATTGCCTGAAGATATCACCTAATTTAACGATTGCTTCTTTAGTTTTTTTAGCAGTTCGACCGTAGTTTTCTAAACAGGAAATAGTGATATTGTATTGTGACTTCAGACTCTCAAACATCTTTTGTGCTAATTCAGGATCAGGACCTTGGTCATCATCACCACTTTCCATAGAACCTTCATCTTCCTCTTCTGAGTCATCATCACTATCATCAGAGTCTAATTCTTTATCATCACTGTCACTATCTGTATCAGTATCTTTGTCTTCGTCTAATACCTCTTCATCATCGCTGAAATCTTCAGAATTAATATCCTCATCTTCATCTATTTCCTCGATTTGATCATCGATTACATCACTAGGATCTTCCGTCACAAAGCCTGTTAAAATATCGCTTAGACGAGTTTCACCACGTAAATACTGATCATAGTAATTAATTACTATTTCTATTGCTTTAGGGTACTCGGCCACGCAACTTTGAACCTGATTAATACCCTCTTCAATACGTTTAGCAATATCTACTTCCGATTTTCTATCAAGCAAACCGACACTACCCATTTCACGCATATACATACGTACAGGATCAGTAGTTTTACCTATATCAGAAATAATATTCTCGGTTTCTTGTGCAGTTTGATTTAATATTAAATCATCGGCTTCAGGAGCTTTTTCACAAACAATAATGTTCATGTCTTCTAATGTCTGAAGCAATTCTGCTAATTGTTCGGAATCTGAAATTTCGCTTGCAAGGTGTTCTTTTATTTCAGCGTGGGTCAGATACCCCTTAGACCTGCCATCATTTATTAATTGCTTAAATGATAAAGTAGCTGGTTGTTTGTTTTCCATTGTATAGCCTTAAACCCTTGAAAAACTCTCTTGGTATAATATTTTCAGAATGACGTTGTGCCATTTTCTGTTTTTGCTGATACAATATAATGTTTAGTATTTTCAATGTTCTACTAACTTGATAACAGAATAAAAGGCTGTCGAAAGTATAACGCCGGATGATACAGTATAGCCAATCAATACAAATTTGTAAAGTTTTTTACACATTTACTATGCAGATAACTCATGTAT
Source organism: uncultured Succinivibrionaceae bacterium (assembly GCA_944393045.1). GTDB lineage: Bacteria > Pseudomonadota > Gammaproteobacteria > Enterobacterales > Succinivibrionaceae > HGM20899. The sequence goes on from CALXYT010000015.1 coordinate 6,968, forward strand.
TTTTTTGCATAAAAAGTCATACTCTACCATTTCTTCATGCGTTAATTGCTGATTCTGTCTGGACTTTGCCATTAGTTGTTCATTACGATTTGACAGTGCCTCAAGTAACAAATCTTTAATATTTTGTAACAAATCAACAACCTTAATATTAAAGTCATTACTTAACGATTCTTCCTTTAAACTTATTAAATAATTAATAAAATTAATTACTTTTGGTTCTTCCTGAAAAACTAATAATAAAGAACCGGTGGTAATATCTTGCTTACTTTTAATAGTATTAAGAATACGCTCTAAAACCTCAATTCTCTCAGGAGAATATTTTTTTAATAACAGCATAAGCTCATCGGGATTAGGTATCTGAGCATAAAAATGAGGATTTCTTACCATTTGAGCAATTAACCACTGATATTTAGTAACCTCACGCTTGGCATTAACTAAATTTCTTGTTAAATCTTGCACTTCTTTTTCTTGTGAGCTTTGGGCTTTTTTACCATTAAAGATGATATTTACCTCATCTTTAGAGGTATATGCTATTCGGGCAATCTCATTTTTTAATGCTTCTTTTGTAGCTATGGCATCATCAGGAATTTTACTGGCAATTATAGCAGCCTCATTTAATAGCCTAATACGCTCCGAAATTTCAGATAAGTTATAACGGCTTGCTAATTCACTTGAGATATAGTCTACTAAGCTACTAGCCTTATCAAACTCTTCTCGTAATTTATCTACACCATAAGTTCTTACATAAGAATCTGGATCATGCTCTATCGGTAAAAAGCAAAATGAAAATACTTTATCATCCTCAACTTCACTTAAGGAGTTTTCTAAAACATGCCATGCAGCCTTGCGTCCTGCCGCATCACCATCATAACAAAACTTAATATGATCTGTTTGCTTTAATAAAATATTTATTTGCTCAGTAGTAGTAGCAGTTCCTAAAGAAGCTACAGCATTATGTATACCATATTGATCTAAGGCAATAACATCCATATACCCTTCAGTTACTAGCACGTAATTATATTCATCTTTACCAAGCTTTCGCACATAATCTAAATTAAAAAGCTCATAACCTTTTTTATAAATAGGGCTTTCTTTAGTATTGATATACTTTGGTTTGGAGCTATCTAATACTCTCCCCCCAAATGCTACCGTTCTACCTCTTTTGTCACGAATCGGAATAATTAAACGATTACGAAAAACATCATAAATCCTACCACCTTGCCCCTCATTGACAAGACCAAGTTCTTTTAGTGTGTTTTGCAGATTAATATTGTTTTTAGCAATACTATCACGAATAAAATTCCAATTATCAGGTGCGAAACCAATATGATACTTGACAACTGTTTCTCTAGTAATGCCACGGTTATTTAAATATTCAAGTGCTTCCTTATGCTTAAATAATTCCTGCTCATATAAACGAACAGTTGCTTCCATAATTTCAGTATAGTTTTTTTTCTGAAACTGATTTTGTATTGTTCCCTTACCATGCTCATACTCAACTTCCATATTGGCCATTTCAGCAACAATCTCAATAGCCTCATAAAATGGAACATGATCATATTCTTGAATAAAATTAATAGCATTACCTGCCTTATGGCAACCGAAGCAATTAAAAAATTGCCTTCCTTGATGCACTGAAAAACTAGGAGTCTTTTCACTATGAAAAGGACAGCAACAGGTAAAACTATTGGAGCCTGAGCGTTTTAATTTTACTCTTGAGCTAATAACATCAACAATATCAACTCTATCAAGTAGTTTTTGCACAAAAGAGCTTTTAATATACGGCATAAATCACTTCCATAACAAACAATCCTAGCTAAAAAATTTTTCGTAATAAATTATGCTTCTCAAACCAACTAGGACAATATAAAAAATATAAACAAATTCTATAATTAAGTATTTTTCTAATATAAATATAAGTTATTATAACTTACTTTAACTAAAACATTATAACCAAGGATTAACAAACCTTATTCTAATAGAACATCTTAACATTTTGTTATATATTATCACATATTTTTTTAACAACACGTATAATATTTTTACATGTTTTAAGTTTCTTACTAAACATTTATCGTAACTCATTCTAATCTTAGCTTTTTCTTAGTAGTTTTTCAGTCTTTAATATCTACTAATACTAAAAAGCAATAAAAAACTTATATGAGCCGCAAAAGTCTTATAAATGATTTAAAAGAAGAGTTATTACATTTAATGAAAATTCTAGTTTTTGAAGTAACAACCATAATTGCTAGATTTTTACCTAGCCTGGTCATTTTTTTCTTTATATTTGGGTAATATTGCTTTACATTAGTACTTTTAACAGATACTAAACAATTATCTAATCCCAAAAAAGTAATATTAGGAGTAGTAATATGGCTTTGTACTGTATAGGTGATGTACATGGATGTTACGCAGAATTAAAAAAATTACTTAAACTTATAGATTTTAATGCCCAAAAAGATGAACTACTCTTTACAGGTGATCTAGTTGGACGAGGCCCAAATCCTTTAGAAGTAGTTAAATTAGTTATGTCTTTAGGTGATAGAGCACATGTAGTTTTAGGCAATCATGATTTGAATTTTATAAGTATAGCTCTTGGACTAAAAAAAGCTAAAAAACGGGATTCCTTAGATAGTCTATTAGCAAATAAAGAACTTGATAATATCCTTAATTGGTTTTTAAATCAGCCACTAATGTATATTCATCCTCAAGCACCAATTTGCCTTGTTCATGCAGGTATCTCACCACAGTGGGATATTCCATTAGCATATAAATGTGCCCAAGAGGTTGAGGCTGTTTTAAAAAATCGTGAGGAAGCTATTAACTTCTTAAAGAATATGTATAGCGATAAACCTAATCTTTGGAGTGAAGAATTAACAGGTTTAGATCGCTGGCGTTATATTACTAACGCTTTTACTCGCATTCGCTTTTGTTATCCAGATTTAAGTTTAGAGTTTAACCAAAAATCAACTCCTTCCGATGGTTTAAAAGAGTGTCTTTATCCTTGGTTTGAACTAAGAACTACACCATTTGATAGTCACAATCGTGCTACTATTGTTTTTGGGCATTGGGCAGCACTATCAGGGGAATGTTCTTGCCCTTATGCTAAAAATTTAGATACAGGTTGCGTCTGGGGGAGAACACTTACCTCATGGTGTTTTGATACCGATTCTATTTATAGCGTTCCAAGTAGTGTAAACGCTCAACAATAAAAAAGACCTAAAGAATTAATATCTCCCTTAGGTCTTATCCTTTACCACTAATTAGATTTTTTCATACACCCTAAAAGATAAATCGTATTTATTACGTTCATCTTTTGGGGTATCTTCCTGCGCAATAAGACGATACTTTGTTACATCATACTTTGGAAAATAAGTATCACCACTAATAGAAGCATCTATATAGGTAATATAAAGCCTATCAGCAAGCTTTACAGCACTTTGATAAATCCCCCCCCCGCCTATCACAAAAACTTCTTTATACTCCTTAGTCGCTTCCATAGCTTTCTCAAGGCTATTAAAAAGTAATACCCCTTCCGGAAGTGTTAAATTACTGCTACGAGAAATTACAATATTTAATCTTCCTGGTAAGGCTCTTCCAATACTCTCAAAAGTTTTTCTGCCCATTATAACGGGAGAGCCTAAAGTAGTTTTTTTAAAATAAGCTAAATCCTTTGGTAAGTGCCATGGCATAGAACCATTTAACCCAATTACCAAATCTTTAGTATGTGCAACAATTACTGATAACATTAAACCACCGGTCTATTGCGATAAAAGAATAAAGGAGGTAAAGCAATACCAAGACCCATTGCCAACATTACAGCTGTAGTAATCATTCCATCCTGGAAGAACTGCTGAATATACACACTATGATTATCTACATTATTATGAATATAGATAATTTGTAAGAGTGTAGAATAAGCATATTTGCCAGGAATAATTGGAATTACACTAGCAACAGTAAACACTGGACGTGGAACTTTGAGCTTTGGTGCAATATAAATAAAGATAAGACTTATTATGCAGCTAGCAAAGAAAGTTGATACCACAATACCTAACCCAAAACAATCCATAAAGATTGTTCTTGATAAATGCGCTATACTGCCACCTAATGCTACATATGGTAAAAATCTCATAGGTACGGCAAATAACATCGCAAAACCAACCGCAGGGAATGCTGATAATATAAAATCAAGCACTAAACGAATACCATAATCCATTACCATACCTCCCTATTAAAGAGCGCAAGCCCCATAATAATGCCTACACATACGCAGGAAAGTAAAATAATAGCGGTAAATAAACGCCCAACCCCCATGGAGTTATAACCTTTAAATACATCTAAAATACCATTGATAAATGGAAAACCTGGTACTAATAGAAGTACACTAACAGTCAAGGCTACTTGCAAATCAGCTTGCTTTAATTGGTAAATATAGAGGTGAATAAGCATTGTGACAACTGTTGCTACTAAACCTGACATAGCAAACACAAAAAATATAAATAAATGCTTGTGCTGCATAAATAGTCTAATAGCCATAGTTATCGCACCTGCAAATAACCCCACAAATGCCGCCTCAAAACTTCCTCCATTAAGATAGGCAAACGAAAAAGTTGCCAGCCCTATCATAATGCACATTACTATTGGAGGATAATGATAAGCCTTAAGTTCTTTAAGAGCTTTTTCCACCCCTAAAATATCAGTTTTACCATGCTCAACTTGTAAACATAAACTAGTTAGCTCATAAAGGTTGTGCATATTAATACCAATACCATCAACACGTTTTTGTAAAGAACACATTTCATCATCAGCAGTAACAGATACTACAATATGAGTAGGTGAAACGATAACCTCTGCATTCTTATAACCAAAAGCATGGGCTAGTCTCTCTGTAGTCTGAATTATTAAACGTGTTTCAGCACTACAGACGGTAAGCTTAGTGGCATAATCTAATAGCACTTTAGTTACATATTTTAAGGAGTGATCCATATAAATTTTCCCTAAAAAATATTATAAGATTTAAGATACCTAAGCTTCTTCTTTTTCCACCAATGTTTCTTTTTTATTTTTAGGTATCTAACAAATTCCCCCAATGAGTAGAACTTCTTAGTATGTATTACAAAAATCTATAACAATTTATCTACGAATATCTTGCTTATGAAAAAGGGAGAAACCCCTCCCTTTATGCGATTTTATTTATTATCGTCCTCAAAAGAGTCATCATATAATTCATCAAAAAAATCATCCTCAAAATCTAAATCTTCTTCTTGAGGTTGAACTTTTTCTTCCTTAGATGGCCATACGAACTGCTCATTTCTATCTTGAGCAACCGACTCTAAAGTAGCAGCATTTTCGTTTTCTTTAATAGTCTCTATTAAATCCCATGCATCATAACAAAGAGCATCAACGTTTTGCCCTGTTGCTGCTGATATTATATAATACTTTTCATTAAGGCGATTTAACTCTGTTAAGATATCCATAATAATAGTATCTGCCTCTTCCTTAGTTAAAGTATCGCACTTATTAAATACTAGCCATCTATCCTTTTGGGCTAGTTTTGGGCTGTAATTTTTTAGTTCTTCTTCTATAACTTTGATATTATTAACAACTGATGAACCATCTATTGGATTGATATCAACAAGATGTAATAATACTCGGCAACGCTCTAGGTGACGTAAAAATCTATGACCTAAACCAGCCCCTTCTGAAGCACCTTCAATAAGACCTGGAATATCTGCTACCACAAAACTCTTTCCTTCACCTAAACGCACTACGCCTAAGCTTGGAACTAAAGTAGTAAATGGATAATCAGCAATTTTAGGTTTAGCAGCACTGACTTTAGAGATAAAAGTTGATTTTCCAGCATTAGGCAAACCAAGCATACCTACATCAGCAAGAAGTAATAGCTCTAAACGTAAATAACGCTTATCACCAGGTGTACCATCAGTTTTTTGGCGAGGAGCACGGTTTACCGAACTTTTAAATCTAGTATTACCAAGGCCATGAAAACCGCCTTTAGCAACCATAAGTCTTTGACCGTTCTTTAAAAGATCCCCAATAACTTCTCCAGTATCATTATCAATAGCACGTGTACCAACAGGAACTCGTAATTGCTTATCATCACCACGAGCCCCTGTGCAGTTAGCCCCACGACCATTTTCGCCACGCCCTGCACTAAAGCTCTTCTGAAATTGATAATCGACTAAGGTGTTAAGATTTTCATCAGCAATTAAAAAAACATCGCCACCATCGCCACCGTCACCGCCATCAGGCCCACCATTAGGGATGTATTTTTCTCGTCTAAAGCTAACGCAACCATTACCACCATCACCAGCTTCAACTAAAATAACTGCTTCATCAACAAATTTCATGTTCTTTTCCTAATGACAGTAACTAAAAAAACTTAAATTATATAAATTATATAACAAAAAAACTCTACCAACAAAATATCGGTAGAGTCTACATACTATTGTGTGATAATTTAGTCAGCTACTACGCTAACGTATCTACGGTTCTTTGGACCTTTAACACTATAAACTACAGTACCATTTGCAGTTGCGAATAAAGTGTAATCCTTACCACAACCTACATTAGCACCTGGGTGAAACTCAGTACCACGCTGACGAACTAAAATATTGCCAGATACTACTGACTGACCACCGTAGATCTTAACACCTAAACGTTGACCTTGTGAGTCACGACCGTTACGAGAACTACCACCAGCTTTCTTATGTGCCATCTCAATCTACTCCTTAAGCGTTAATTGCTGTAACTTTCACCTGGGTATACCACTGACGGTGACCTGTTACCTTTTGGAAGTGCTTACGACGACGGAACTTAGTGATAGTAACCTTTTCACCACCCTTGATCGCTACAACTTCAGCCTGAACCTTACAACCTTCTACATACGGGGTACCAATCTTAACCTGATCCCCATCGGCTACCATAAGCACCTTATCAAACTCTACAATGCTTCCCTTTTCAGCGTCGTTTAATAATTCTACTGATAAAACGTCACCCTGAGAAACTTGGTGCTGCTTGCCGCCGGTTAAAACAACTGCGTACATTGATAAAACTCCAATACGTCTCTTGTAATTCTATAACAAGAAAGAGACAAAAAAAACTATACAATATGGTGGCGCATTTTACAGATTTACACCAATGTTTGCAAGTATTTTTTTGAAAAAAATACGATATTTATCGAGCTTCCTTTTTTGGTCACTATATATGTTAGAATTTTCATAAAAGGCATCATTTATGTTATTAAAAACTTACCTAATTCTTAAAAAGGTATTATAACTATTATTAATGTAGTAAAATAGAGCAACTTCTTTATAAAATTAGGATCTTAACATGTCACAAACCTTAATTGAAACACTCACTGATGAACATATTGTCACCATCAATAAGCTCATCATTGATCAGTTACAATCTCCAGTAGATTTAGTGAATCAAGTTTGTGCCCATCTTATTATTAATGGTGGTAAACGTTTTAGACCTAGATTAACGCTTCTTATTGCCCAGATGCTCGAAGATGGTGCCATGAGCAATCTAGATGTTCAACGCACTGCGGCTAGCTTAGAAATCATTCATACCTCAACTCTATTACATGATGATGTCATAGATGAATCAACCATGAGACGAGGTAAACCAAGTGCTAACAGCATTTACGGCAATTCGATTGCAGTCCTTGGGGGCGATTACTTATTTACTCGTGCCTTTATCCTTTGCCAAGGTATAAGTAAAAATGTCACTGACAAACTTATTGAGTGCTTAGCGATATTAGTACAAGGTGAAATTGACCAACTAAGCAATATTGCTGATGTAAAACTTACTAAAGAGCAGTATTTTAAGACTATTTACGCCAAGACCTCTATCCTTTTTGAAGTAGCATCAATAATTCCTGCATTACTCTTTAAAAAACCACAAGAAGTTATTGATAACTTAAAAGTTTATGGTAGATCTCTTGGTAATGCCTTCCAAATTCAAGATGATATTCTTGATTACACATCCGATGCAGAAACTTTAGGTAAAAATATCGGCGATGATTTGCAAGAAGAAAAAATTACTCTACCTTTAATCTACGCTTTTGAGCATTTAAATGATGCTAAAAAAGATGAATTAACTACTGCCATTAAAAATTGTAATATCGATAAGGTGCTTTCATTAGTAAATGAGGCTAATGCGATTCCCCTCACCCAAAAAAGAGCTCAGCAAGAAGTTGACAAGGCTGTTGATGCCTTAAGCATTTTCCCAGACTCGAAAGCAAAAACTGCTTTAATAGAGCTTGCTAAGCTAAGTATTAGTAGAAATAACTAATTTAAAATCTTGTTATAAAGACCAGCTTTCAGAAATATTAACTACATCATCTTTCATTGATAGAAACACTTCTGAAATTTTTGGATCAAAATGCGTTCCTGTCTCATCTTCAATAATCTTAAAAGATTGCTCATATGAAAATGAGTCTTTATAACAGCGTTTTGATACTAAAGCATCAAACACATCAGCAATCGCCATAACTCTAGCGCATAATGGAATTTCTTCACCCATAAGACTATATGGATATCCACCACCACCCCATCTTTCATGATGATACGTTGCCATATTAACGGCAATCTGCAAAGTCATGGTATTTTCAATACCTTCTAAAGTTTCCTTAATTAACTTACCACCTTCTAAGGCATGACATTTCATAACCTCAAATTCTTCTTTAGTTAATTTACCAGGCTTACATAAAATCATATCAGGAACTACTATCTTACCGATATCATGTAAAGGAGCTGAACGAATAATTGCCTCTTTACGCTTTGGTGTTAGCTCTGAGGTGTAGTAACCAAACTTAGTAAGTCCTGATAAAACCATATCAACGTAAGCAGCAGTGCGTTTAATATGCATACCTGTTGAAGTATCACGCCCTTCAATAATTGATGAGAATGACTCAATAATATGCTGCTGAATACTTTCAATACGCTGATTGGCTTCTGAATTAATATGCACATTTTGGGTACGTAATAAAGATAAATCTATCACTGATTTTAACCGCTTTTTAATAGCTATCATTCTTGATGACTTTAAAATAAAATCAGCACAGCCAAGATTAAAGCACTCTTCCTCTAATGTGACATCATGCTCATTATGTAAAAATACCACAGGCACTTGATAATTTTCATTTTTAAGCACCGAAAACAAATTAAAGCCTGCAACAGTATTTGAACTTAAATCTATTACGACTAAATCAACTGAGGCTGATCCGACAAGCCCTACAGCCTGATAAATATCATTAGCTAAAACTAATTCATATTCATTCTCTAAGTACTGAGAAAGTACTAATAAGTATGTTTTATCGTAATCAAATAATAAAACTCTAGGTCTATTTGTCATTCTTCTTATTCTTCTTATTCTTCTTAGAAGTTAACTAATTTAATATACCTTGCTTCATAATATTTTGAGGTATTCTACTGTTTTTTGACGTAAAAATAAGTGATAACAATTAGATAACAGGAAAAAACTTCTTTTTTAACGGAAAAATACTTTACTTAACTTTCTTTTATTTTGCCACAAATAAAAAAACCGAGAAAATTCTTTCTCGGCTCTTTTACAAAAAAATATCTACTAATCAGCAAATGGATGGTGAAGAATAATAGTTTCTTCACGATCAGGACCTGTTGAAATAATATCTATTCTTACCCCAACAAACTCTTCTAAACGCTTTAAGTAACGTTTAGCATTCTCATGTAAAGAATCATAATCCTTTATCCCAAAGGTTGAGCACTGCCAACCTGGCATTGTTTCATATACAGGTTCAAGACCAATATAATCATCTGCTGCTAATGGTGAATAGTCAATAACTGTACCATCTGCTTTCTTATAAGCTACACAGATTTTAACTTCTGGTAATTCATCTAATACATCTAACTTAGTAATACATAAACCAGAAAGAGAGTTAATCTGATTTGAACGGCGCATTGCTACCCCATCAAACCAACCACAGCGGCGTCTTCTACCTGTTACTGAACCGTATTCCATACCTTTTTCACAAAGATAATCACCAGTTGCATCTAAAAGTTCAGTTGGGAATGGACCACCACCAACACGAGTAGTATATGCCTTAACAATACCTACTACATAATCGATATTTCTTGGACCAAAACCTGCACCAGTAGAAACACCACCTGCCACAGTATTAGAAGAAGTTACATAAGGATAAGTACCTTGATCGATATCGAGGAAAGTTCCTTGCGCACCTTCAAACATAATCTTCTCACCATTAACTCGAGCTTTTGCTAATAATGATGTTACATCATGCACCATTGGTAAAATTTCTTTAGCATATGCTTTGCATGATTCTAAAACTTCTTCATAGCTAACAGGTTCTACACCATAGAATTTTGTCAAACAAAAATTATGGTATTCCATAACAGTTTCAAGCTTAGAAGCAAACTGATCCATATTAAATAGATCGCCAACTCTTACAGCTCTTCTAGCTACCTTATCCTCATAAGTTGGACCAATACCACGACCAGTTGTACCGATAGCCTTCTTACCAAGTTTAGCTTCACGTGAACGATCAATTGCCACATGGTAAGGTAAAATTAATGGACACGCAGGGCTAATTACCATACGATCACGTACATTTACCCCTTTATCTTCGAGCTCCTTTATTTCACCTAAAAGAGCCTCAGGAGATAACACTACACCATTACCAATAACACAAGTACAATTTCCACGTAAAATACCTGATGGTATTAAACGAAGTACTTGCTTTTTACCATTAACAACTAAGGTGTGACCAGCGTTGTGACCACCTTGATAACGCACAACATAACTAGCCTTATCAGTAAGTAGATCAACGATCTTACCCTTACCTTCATCACCCCATTGGGTACCTAAAACAACAACGTTCTGAGCCATAACAAAATCACTGCTTTAACTAAAAATCAAAAAACTTCGGCTATTTTAACAAAAAAATACCCAGCCTTAAAGACTGGCTGAGCATTTTTTACATAATAATTGTTTATAATTTAATTATTTCATGTACTTTAAAAATTCATTATCATGATCGGTCACAATAACATTATCACCAGTTGCTAAACTATTACGATATGCTTCCATGCTACGTAAAAAATCAAAAAGCTCTGGATTTTGAGTATAAGCCTCTGCATAAATCTTAGTAGATAATGCATCACCTTCAGATCTTATTTCCTTAGCTTGACGCTGAGCATTTGATAGGGCAACCTTAGATTCACGATCAGCTTTTGCCTTAATTTCTTCAGCTTCTTTCTTACCTTGAGAACGATGTAACTGCGCCACAGCATTTCTCTCAGTACTCATACGCTGATAAATTGAACTAGAAACTGCTGGCGGTAAATTGATTTGCTTCATGCGCACATCAATAATATCAACACCAATTTCTTTAGCCTTAGCTAAAGTGCTAGCAAGCGCCTCCTGCATTACTTGTTCACGCTTAGAGGACATTTCCACAGTCTCTTTACCATTAGCATCACGACTTTGACCGGTAACTATTTCTTGAATAGTTAAAGAACCTACTTGTTCACGTAAAGAACTATCAATGTACTTACGAATTAAGTTTTCAGCTTTTAACTTTTCACCTTGAGTAGTTATAAAATAATTCTCAGTATTATCGATTTTCCACTGTACGTAGTAATCGATATAAACTTCTTTTTTTTCAGTGGTAATAAATGGTTCTGGTTTATTAGTACTCAAAGTCTGGATACGCTTATCTAATATCTTAACTTTTTCTACTAACGGCCATTTAAAATGAATACCAGGACCAAGTTCAGCATTATTGTTGTCACGCTTAATTTTACCCATCTGAAAAACTAAGGCAACCTCGCCTTCTTTGACCACAAAAGCTGACATGTTACCAATAAAAAATACAACTATTATAACTAAAGCAACAGTCCAAAAAAGATTTCCCTTCATTATTTCTGCCCCTTTGCTATATTTGAATTTGCCTTTTCAAGCATTTTTTCAATTGGTAAATAGATAACTGAATTATTCCCTTGCTTAACATTTAAAATAATCTTTGGATTTGCTAAGTAAACTGCTTCCATGGTTTCTAAAAAGATTCTACGTTTAGTAATTTCAGGAGCTGCACGGTATTCTGGTAGCATTTTATTAAATCTTGCTACATCACCTTGAGCTTTATTAACTACATCAAGCTTATAAGCATAAGCCTCTTCAAGCACACGCTGTGCCTTACCTTGAGCTTTAGGGATAACATCATTGCTATAAGCCTTAGCCTCACTCTTAAAGCGCTGCTCATCTTCCTGTGCACTAATAGCATCATCAAAAGCAGCTTTTACAGCATCAGGAGCTTTGGCCTTAAAGGTAATATTTTCAACCTTAATACCCATGTTATACTTTTCAATAATAAGATTTAATAACTCCTGGGTAGACATTCTTACCTGATTGATACCTACTGTAATAACCTCATCCATGGAGGTATGACCAATAACGTATCTTAAAGCACTATCAATAGCCTGATTTAAACTTAAATCAGGATCAGCTACATTAAAGAGATATTCTTGAGGTGAATCAATAGTATATTGCACTGTAATATCTACATCTACCACATTTTCATCTTTAGTAAGCATTGAACCAGTGTTTTGGGTAGTTCTCATCGCTGAAATATTAACTTTCTTCACTGTTTCAACAAATGGCAATGACCAATGCAAACCAGGTTCTTCGATTCTATCAACTTTACCAAAACGAAGAACTACTGCTCTTTCAGCTTCAATAAGTGTATAAAAACCACTATAAATAAATAATGCTATAACAACTATGACAATTAAAATAAGACCAAATGAGGAGTTAACCTTATTTGATTTATTAAAAGGATCTTGCTGCTTACGATTACCACCAAGAATCTTCTTGAAAAAGTTTTTGATAAAATCAAAATCAGGTTCAGAATTATTATTGTTAGATCCGTTATTATTGTTTTTATTTCTATTCCAAGGATCATTATCCTGTTTTTCTTTATTAGGTTTGTTCCCACCAGGTTCGTTCCAAGCCATTAAAAGAGTTCTCCAACAATTTCCAATTAATTTTTAAAATTCATCTTTTATAAAAGTAAAGTCTTTAGGCTCAATACAATATTGTTCAAGCGCCCCAGCAAATTTTTTATTTAACTGAGCCAAGGTCGCCTCTTTTTGGCGAATAGTCATAATTATGGCTCCATCTTGGGCAATCTCTTCTTGCACAACAGACTTTAACTCATATAATCTATTACGTAAAGCACCCATGCTTGCTGGCAATTTTATCATAATTTCAATCATTTGTATGCCTAAAAGCTCGCCAATAGCTCTAAAAAGCATATCTATACCTTTACCAGAATGAGCACTGACATTTACGGCAATTGGCACATCATTATCGTCATATTCTATATGACTTTCAACACCTTCAAGCTTATCAATTTTATTAAAGACTTTAAGCACAGGAACATGATTAGCCCCTATTTCTTCTAAAATATCTTCTACAACTTCTTGATTTTGCTTAGCTTGCTCACTGGAAATGTCAATTACATGTAATAATAATGTGGCATCTTGTGTTTCTTTTAAGGTTGCCTTAAAAGCTGCTACCAGGCTTGTAGGCAAGTCTTTAATAAACCCAACAGTATCAGCAAAAATAACCTTTCCAAGATACGGTAACTCCACAGTACGTAAAGTAGGATCAAGAGTCGCAAAAAGCTGATCAGCTGCATAAACATTAGAATCAGTCATCACATTAAAAAGTGTTGATTTACCAGCGTTGGTATAACCTACTAACGATACAATAGGTATGCTATTTTTGGCTCTTGATTTTGAGACTAAATTACGATGCTTTTCTACCTCCGAAAGTTCATTACGTAAAATAGTAATGCGATCCTTTAATAGACGTCTGTCGGTTTCAAGCTGTGTTTCACCGGGGCCACGCAACCCAATACCGCCCTTTTGACGTTCAAGGTGTGTCCAGCCACGAACTAAACGTGTTTGAATATACGCAAGCTGGGCAAGTTCTACCTGTATTTTACCTTCAGTAGTTCTAGCTCTACTTGCAAAGATATCTAAAATAAGGGCTGTACGATCTATTACTCGACATTTAAGAACAGCCTCAAGATTACGTTCTTGAGATGGTGATAAGGAATAATTAAAAATAACTAAATCAATTTGGTGAGTGGCCACAAAATCTGCTAAAGTTTCTGTTTTACCCTCTCCAATAAAGAAACGAGGATCAGGTGCTTTTCTACTACAAATCAATTCCCCAAGTAATTGAGCACCTGCGCTCCATGCTAACATTCTAAACTCAGCATATTCCTCTGAGTTTTCATTCTTAGTAAAATTAACATTTACTAAGACCGTACGCTCCCCACCCTTGCGTTTTTCAAAGTCAAACAAAATATTTTCCTACTATTACTTAAGGATTTTCTGTTAGTTAAGAATTTTCTTTCTTTTCACTTGGAGCTTGAGATTCATTTTCAAAAGCAGCGCAATTCACAGGTTTAGCAGGAACTACAGTAGAAATAGCGTGCTTATAAACAAGCTGACTAACATTGTTTTTTAACAGAATCACAAATTGATCAAAGGACTCCACTTGCCCTTGAAGTTTAATACCATTTACTAAATAAATTGAAACAGGAATTCGTTCCTTGCGTAAAATATTTAAAAACGGATCCTGGAGAGATTGCCCTTTGGACATATATTGATTCCTTTTGTTATAATAATTATAAAATTTTGCTTATGATTGTGCTCAAAATTACTAGTGAGCCTCTTATTAGCTTACAACATTTTAGGCGCTTTCCCAACAAAAAAGAGATTTTTACTTATAAATAAGCATAGAAACGCACATTTTATGTTATAAATTTTCTTTACCATTTCCTATTCTGATAATTTTACCCAAATTATCAGCATCATTAAGCGCTAAATAAGTCACTGCTGATTTCCAACCTCTTAGCCAAGTCATTTGACGCTTAGCAAGTTGGCACGTAGCAATTATACTTAATTCCCTCATTTTCTCAAAAGTAATTTCCCCTGCTAAATGCATCCACATTTGGCGATACCCAACAGAGCGAATTGAAGGCATATTACTATTTAAATCACCTCTATCATAAAGTTTTTTTACCTCATCATAAAAGCCAGCCTCAAGCATTTTATCAAAACGCTCAGTTATTAATGGCTTTAAGTTCTTACGTTCTCTATCAGGTAATAGCGCAAACTGACAAATCTCAAAAGGTGGTTTAACCTCACCATGCTCATTGATAATCTCTGTCATACTTTTACCTGTTAATAAATAAACCTCATAAGCTCGGCCTAATCTTTGAGCATCATTTTCATTTATACGCTCATAAGACTCCTTATCAACGTCCTTTAAAAGGTTACGAAGATAAGAGAGTCCTTGTGATGCGATAATATCATTTACTTTACTGCGCACCTCTTGCGTACTTGAAGGCAAAGGCGAAAGACCTTCAGTAATAGCCTTAAAATACATCATTGTCCCACCCACAAATATTGGCACATGACCACGATTAGTAATTTCTTGATAAAGTCTAATCGCATCAAATCTAAATTGCGCCACACTATAACTTTCAGCAGGATCTAAAATATCTATTAAATGATGAACTATACCTTCACGCTCTTGCATACTTGGTTTAGCGGTACCAATATCCATATTGCGGTAAATTAGCGCAGAATCTACACTTATAATCTCACCATTAAGTTCATGGGCAAGTTGAATAGCTAATGAGGTTTTACCAGAGGCAGTAGGTCCCATAATACTTATTGCCTTACTCATGTTGTTCCTCCTTAGCAATAACCTCATCTAAATCAATGGCAATACTCATATATGGGTGCACCTCCCAAAATTCTAAGGTATTTACATAACTAAGCATTACCTCTATTTGCGAAGTGGTAAAAAAATACGGAAAAAAGTCGGTTAATCCGGCTGAATACATAAGAAGTTCATACATCTCATCACTAGATGAAACATCAAGTATGGTAAATAAATTACTTAACACTTTAGCTAGATTATTAAACCTTAGTAAAAATGGTACAGCCTCTACTATGATGCTATCTTTTTTCGCTGTAAACTTAAAACCATATACTGATAATTTACGTATTACCTCATCACAAAGGAAGAGGTTTAACTTTAAAGGTGATACTAGTTCTATGCTAGTAAATAGCTTTTTCTCTTCTTTAATATCATCAAGTAAAAAATTACGGTATAAATAGGCACTTAAACATTTTATCTTAATTAGTCTTAATGTATTAGAGCCATAGATTATGGCGTAATTAAGCTTATAAACGCTAAGTGCTTTAAAAAAAGCATTTGTATTTACTATACTTTTTTCCCAAGGCAAAAATTGTGCAAAATACTTTTTAACAAGCTCTAAACTTGGATTACTAAATACCTCATTAAAAGTAGTAATAGCTGAAGTATCAATACTGTTATCAATAGTATTTTTATAAATACTGCTATTAGAACTAGTAGCAACGTTTAAAGATATATCGCTTTGTTCATTATTATTTTCTTTAAAATTATTACTATTAACTAATGCCCCATAGCAAAGAGCTTCACCTAGGAAGCCTGAATTTTTACCAAATACTGAGTTGCTTGGTAGATTCTCAGTTGCTTTATAAATGTTATTAGCTGAGCTTAATCTTCCCTTAGCAAATATCTTATTATAAATTGCCGAGCTTCCATCAGCTTTTGCTTGACTATTAGCACTAACACTTACATTAGCATTTGTACTTGCATTAGAGTTAGCATAAAAGTTTACTTGATTTACCCTTGGGGATAAATTTGCAGAAATTGAGGAATAATTATGAGTTAAATCAGGGTGTATCGTTTCCTCATAAGTTTCTGGTAATACTTGTTCACTTACTCTTAAAGTATGAACAATGACCCCTGAGATAAAATCATAAATTTCGCGAGAATTAGCAAAACGCACCTCAAATTTTTGTGGATGAACGTTTATATCAACCTCCTGCTGAGGCAATTGCAAAAATAGTACATAGGAGGCATCTTCAGTTCTATTTTCTAAGGTTAACGCATTCTTTATAGCGCTTATTATAAGTTTATCTTTAACAATACGATTATTTACAAAAAAGTACTGTCCACCCTTTATACTTGCAATTGGATCAAAAAAGCCATATAAACTATACACACCACAATTTTGATTAACATCTAAAGCTTCAATGGCAAACTTATTACCGACAATTTTACCAAGACGCTTTCTTATTAGCTCATCATTAGTTGCAACTTTTAAATCATAAATAATTTTGCCATTATTTTTAAAACAAAATTCGACATCAGGTCTTGAGAGCGCAAGTCTTTTAAATATTTCCTCAATCTTTAAAAACTCGGTTTTTTCAGATCGTAAAAATCTGCGTCTTGCAGGAGTATTAAAAAATAAATCACACACCTCTACCGATGTACCATTAGGATGAGCTTTAGCGCTAATCTCAGGTACTTGTTCTACACCATCAACACTAATGGCATAAGCTGCCTCTTGAACACTTGGTTTAGAAGTTAAAGTTAAACGAGAAACAGCTGCTATTGATGCTAAAGCCTCACCTCTAAAACCCATAGAAAGTAAATTATCTAAATCATCAATACTCGAAATTTTTGAGGTGGCATGGCGTCTTAAGGCCAAAGGTAAATCTTCTTTACTAATCCCTACACCATTGTCACGAACCAATATGCGCTTTGAGCCACCTCCTTCAAGCTCTAAGATAATTTTAGTGGCATGAGCATCAAGGGCATTTTCCACTAATTCCTTAACTACTGCAGAAGGTCTCTCAACTACCTCACCTGCAGCAATTTGATTAGCTACTTGACTTGGTAAAAGCTTAATTGCCATTATTGTGCTTCCTTTACTAAAAATCTCTGTCCAATTCTTACGATGTTAGACTTAAGATTATTTAGTCTTTTTAATTCATTAACACTTAAACCATGCATCTGCGCAATTTTACTTAATGAATCACCTTTCTTAGCCAGATAATATACGGCATTACCTTCTTGAATATCCTCTTTAATTAAAATTGGATTTTTACGTACGTATTCCTTAAGCCCTTTATAAATTAAATATGCAACCTCTCTTTGGTATTTAGCAGTACGTAATAAACGCTCCTCATCAGCATTTGATAAAAACCCAGTTTCTATGAGTAATGAAGGAATATCAGGAGCTTTTAATACTGCTAAAGAGCGATGTATTGGGCTTGAGCGATGAAGGTGAATACTTTTGCCCATAGATTTTAAGATTTCTTGCGCAAGTTTGTACCCTTCAGTTCTTGCATGATCAGAGGTTAAATCTAAAATCATGGAAGCAAAATACGGATTATTATTGGCATTACCACTAATTACCTCACCTGCCCCACTTAATAGCTCTTTTTGTTTATGCTTATTTTTTTCAAGTTTGGAGTTTTCTCTATTAGCTCTTTGATTAGAAAGCACCAAGATAGAGGCCCCTTGCGCACGAGAATTAGCTGCGCTATCGGCATGAATAGAAATTAGTAAATCTGCTTTATATTTTCTGGCAATTTCAGAACGCTCGCCTAATTCAATAAACTTATCACGAGTTCTTGTTAAATAGCCACGCATATTAGGATCGCTATTGATATAATCTACTAAAGCTTTAGACACCCCAAAAGTTACTACTTTTTCTTTTAAGCCTCGTTTACCTAAAGCACCAGGGTCTTTACCACCGTGACCAGGGTCAATAACAATGCGATAAGTATGTAAATTCTTTTTCTTATTATGCGTAGGCTTTGGAGGTTCTGGTGCTGCTAGACGGCTTTCTACATTTGCAGCAGGTGTCTTACTATCACTTTCAGAGTTTAAATCATCAAAAAGAGCTGCTTCAAGTTCATTAATATTACTAACCTCTTTAGTAACTTGTCTATCATTTTGGGCAAGATTGCTTATTTCTTGCTTAGTATTATTCGGAAAATCGATTACTAACCTAGGTCCTGCACTATTATTAGCTTTTAGCGCAAAAGTAACTGGGGTGACTTTTTTCTTTAAAGAAAAAATATACACCACTTCATTGGTGCGCATACCACGCTTTACTCCGTTGATAACACTATTTTTTTTGATAGCTATTTTGGCAAGTTTTTTTCTTGGATTATCTATTTCTTTTATTCTAACTTCATAGCTTAATTTATTAGCCGCAAGACCTACCTGATATTTAGGTAATTGAGCCATATCAAAAACAATTCTAGTTTTTTCATTTGATTCAAAAGCTCGAATAACCTTAATTTCATTAGCCAATAATTCTTTTGGAATTACTAAAACAGTAAAGAACACCAAAATAATATACTTTAGCAATTTAAAGCTCATATCCAATACTAACTCTTCTTAAATCTTCAAAAACTAGTGCTACTTATCTTGCGATAATCGTCACTTATACTAACTTAAAGCTTGTTGGTACTATTGGCTCTAACGCTTTAAGTTCTTCATCTCCTTGCTGAGAATATGAAGTAATAGTTATTTTTCTACTAACTGAAACATATTCTAGATAAATTCGTATATCATGCTCAGGAATATAGCCTTTTCCCTTAGAAGGCCATTCAATTAAACGAATTGAATTAGGTTTAAAGTAATCTCTTACTCCCATAAACTCTAATTCTTCAGGGTCAATTAAACGATATAAATCAAAATGATATACCACAAAATCTTTAAAGGTATATTCCTCAACCAAGGTAAATGTTGGACTTTTTACAATCCCCTCATAACCTAATTCCTGCACAAATCCCCTTGTTAAAGTGGTTTTTCCCACACCTAAAGAACCTTCTAAAAAAATTGTGGTATTAGGTTTAACTACCTTACTTAATAATATACCAAAGGTAACAGTATCATTTTCATCATTTAAAAAATAATTTAATTCCAATGTGATTTTCTCCACCGCAGGTAGTATTTACTACCATTTAAGAAGTCTTAGACTAAGGTCAATTATTATATATTATAAGTAATTTGCTAAACTGTCACTAATCCATTAACTAGAAGTCTGATATCATCTAATAAACTAGTAGCATGAGTACCTATGTTACCATATTTCTTGGCATTTAATTTACCAGCACTGCCATGTATCAATACTGCAACTACTGCCGCCTCAAAAATTGGCAGTCCTTGACCTATCATGGAAGTTATAAGCCCACTAAGTAAATCCCCCATCCCCCCACTTGCCATACCACTTACACCAGTTGGAGCAATAACAATATGATTATGCTCATCGCAAATTACTGTTGTTGCCCCTTTTAAGACACATACTGCATGGTATCTAGCTGCCAGATTTTGGGCTGAAGAAAGCATATTATCATTAACATTCTCAATTGAAGTAGCTAATAATTTAGCAGCCTCACCAATATGCGGGGTAATAACTAAACCACCTTTAAAATTATTTGCGCCAATTTCATCTAAAATATAAAGTCCGTCAGCATCTATAACAAACGGCTTTTTATTTTCCCCTTCTGCTAGAGCGATACGTAAATATTTGGTAAACTTTGTTACTCTATCAGTTTTACCAAGTCCGGGACCTATTAAACATACATTAGCCCAAGATAACCTACTATAAAAATCATCTGAAGTAGCAGTTAATAACTCAGGAGCTTTTATATTAAAAAGTGACGTTTCTTCACTTAAAGGATAACTACATATAAGCCCAGCACCTGAATATAACGTAGCTAGGGAGGCAATCAATAAAGCGCCACACATGCCATAATTACCACCTATTAAAAATAACTTCCCAACATCACCTTTATGGGCGATATTAGCTCTTTTAGGTAATAAAGGTCTTATAGCATTATAATCAAGTGTTAATAGTGTATTATCTTGAGCTAACAACTTAGTTACCTCTTCCTTAAAACCTGCTAAATCATTTAAGACTGCTATAATGTTACTAACGTAATTTCTTGCCTCTCCTAAAAATAATCCAGGTTTTAAGGTAAAAACTGTTAATGTTAAATCGCTTACTACAGCATTTTTACTAGGAGTTGTGCCATATTGAGCTGATAATAAAGAAGGAATATCAATGCTTACTACTTTTACAAAATCACAAGCTTTACTTTTTAAATCATTAATAAGCTCTACTGCCTTAAGCATTTTTTGATAAGATTCTTTTTGGGTGTTAACTTTTGATTTATCAGGAAAGCCAATACCTGTAATGGCATCGATAATAATGATATTGGTACTATTGCTAGTATTAGCACTTTTACTTATCCCTAAAGATATGCACAAAACTTCTAAACCATCTTCAGTAAGAACATCATCTAATAATAAGATGTGCCCACTTGCACTTAAATAATCCTTTTTAGCTTCATAGGCGCTTATTCCCATCTTTACAGGCAAAACCTCAATAACGCTAGTAGGTATTCCCTTTTCTTGACAAAGCTTACCTATAACAAAGCCATCTCCACCGTTATTGCCACTACCTGTAAATATTAACACTGTAGTATCATCATCAATCATGGCCCAAAGTTTATCAAACATAGCCTTAGCAGCCATTTGCATTAGATTATAATCACCATATTGGGCAATATAGTGCTGTTCTAATTGTCGTGTTTGCGTGCTATCTAAGGTAATATGTGCTACATTAACAATATCACCTAATAATTTAGACTTTACCAACATGACAAAAACTCCCAATGTTACTGATGATTTTCTAACACAATTTGCTCTCTATAGCCAATCTATAGGAGTATGTGCTCTTAGTATAGCAGACTCAAGTCTTGCTTTAAAAAATAAGACTAGTTTTTTAGAAGGAATACAAAATTTTCCTGAAGATCTTGATTATCTACATAAAAATCAAGAAGTACGAGATAACTTAGATCTTATCTTACCAAATGCCCAAAGTGTAATAACTTGCGCTTTTAGTTATGCGCAAGAACCAATTAAAGTAGCAAGCACTCAAGCTCAAATATCCATGTATGCTCTTGGTAGAGATTATCACAAAGCTCTTAAAAGCAAATTAAAACTCTTAGGAGAATTTTTAAAAAAAGCGAATCCTTCTCTAAATTATCGGGCTATTACCGATAGTGCACCTTTTTATGAAAAATATTATGCCCTTTTTAATAACGCCTCTTGCATCGGAAAAAATAACCTAGTACGTATTAAAAATTGTGGTTCAATGATATTTTTTGCAGAGCTCTTAGTTGATATTACTTTACCACAAGTAACGCTACTACCAAAAGAGAGTAAGACCAGGCCATTATGCCCAAGTAATTGCCAAAAGTGTCTTAAAGCATGTCCAACTGGTGCTTTATCAGAAAATGGTTTTGACCCTAAAAAATGTCTTTCTTACTTAACTATTGAAAATAAGGGGCCAATCCCTGATGAAATTATCCCACTATTAGGTAATAAAATTTATGGTTGCGACCTTTGTCAAACATCTTGTCCTTATAACCAAGCCAAAAACATTGCATCTTTTCCTAATATCCTAACAGACTTTTTTAATCGCTATGACCCAAAAAATTTAGCTTTTAATAAACTTATTACCATGACGGAAGCTGAATTTAAAACAACTTTTGCAGGATCTGCAATTTTACGTATTGGATATAATGCCTTTATGCGCAATATCTTATGTTGTTTACTTAATCAACCAAAAGGCAGTATCGACTTACAATTACTTAATCATTTAGCTAATAGAAGCCCTTTACTAGACAACCTTCTTGAACGTGTAAAAAAATATCACCAATCATCTTAAATTTTAAGCAATCTCACAACTCAATAAATTTTTTCCAAAAATTTACATGCTTTTTGTAAAGAAAACGATTTCTGCCTTTATAATTAAGAACATGATGAAACTTGTACCTCCATTGTTGGTTTATTTTTTTAGGAGGTATTTTACCTGTTCAGTGTTTTAGGAGAAAAAATGATTTTATTAGGTGTTGATATTGGTGGCTCAGGTATCAAAGGTGCATTAGTAGATTCTGAAACTGGTGAACTAGTAAGTGAAAGAATTAGAATTGAAACCCCTCAGCCTGCCACTCCTGAGGCTGTTGCTAAAACTTTAAAGCAACTAGTTGATCAATTTGATTATGATGGTCCTGTTGGCTGTGGTTTCCCAGCAACAGTTCACCATGGTATTGCTTTTACAGCAGCTAACATTGACAAAACATGGATTAATACTCAAGTAGAAAAACTTTTTACTGAAACTATCAATAAACCATGTTACGTACTCAATGATGCTGATGCTGCGGGCATTGCAGAAGTTAAGTTTGGTGCTGGTAAAAATAACCATGGCGTGGTAATGATGGTTACTATCGGCACAGGTCTTGGAAGTGCTATTTTTGTAAATGGTTCACTCTTACCAAATACTGAACTTGGTCATATTATTCTTGAAAATGATATTGCAGAACATTATTGCTCTGATTCTGCTCGTCAGCAAAATGACCTTTCATGGGGGAAATGGGGTAAGCGATTCAATAAATACCTTGATAGATTACAATTCCTCTTTAATCCTGATATCTTTATTTTAGGTGGTGGTGCATCTAAGAATTTTGAAAAATTCAAAGATAAAATAACAGTTCGCACTCCAGTGGTAACTGCTACTAAATTAAATGCTGCAGGCATTATTGGGGCGGCTCTTTATGCAAATGATTTAAATGCGCAAGGTATTAAACCAAATACCTTATCAGTTGAACCAAATGAGCATATTGAAACTGATAAATGTAAAGCTAAGGCTTAA
The DNA here is from genome assembly GCA_944393045.1 of uncultured Succinivibrionaceae bacterium. Lineage (GTDB taxonomy): Bacteria > Pseudomonadota > Gammaproteobacteria > Enterobacterales > Succinivibrionaceae > HGM20899. Next base: position 30,648 of record CALXYT010000015.1, read on the forward strand.
AAGTGGAATATGGCTCACTACCTTATTACAAGAAATTAAGTAAACTTAACTTAATAATACCCATAACTAAGCGAATGTGTAATATTTATGGAGGCTAATATGGCTCAAATAGGTGAGATTTACAATTATTACGAAATTCTAGTAAATGACTATATCAATGCTTTGGAGCTTCCAACTACTAAGGATGATGATTATTTAACAGATTTAACATGTCTTGCTCTTAATCAATTACCAGCTTATTACATTCGCTTTGGGGTTGATATGCATTACTTTACATCCGATGAAAAGAAAAAAGAAATGGAAGATAGAGTAATCTTTGCAGTATCTTCAGCCATAAATTGGTTAGATAAAAAAGAGCATCAACGACATAATTAACTCTTTAGTTATTTGTACTCGATTTTTTAGGTCAGATACTATCGTAATTTGACCTTTTATTTTTCTGCTTTTTCTTATTTTTCTATAGTTATGCACAAGGCTCCATAGCTCTAATAATCAAGCTATAAGGGGCGTCATTTCTATTAGAAGTACTTGCAAAGTTATAAACAATTCTTACTTTAGCGATATATCTATTAGGCCAGAGGTTTTTATCAAAATAATAATACATACCCCAAATTTCTTGATTATTAGGTAGTACAAGTAAGACTCTCATATGAGTATTTTTAAAGATAAACTGACGTTTTATTGCAAATACCCCATCAAATAACGGTTCAGGAAAATCTGTTCCCCAAGGGTGATCAAAGACCACAGCTCGCACAAAACTAGGACAAAAATACCCATAATGTAATGAACCATCGGTAGTATAAGTTTTTTCAGGGAAAGAACCATGAAAGTAATCATCTACCTCTTTAAAAAATAACTCTTTAAATTGCGCAAGTTTATCATCTTTAATAGTAACGCCTGCTGCCTTACTATGTCCCCCAAAAGCCTCTAATGGTAATTGTTTACTTATTCTTTCAAAACACTCTTTTATATGAAAATCACCGACGCTACGTGCTGAACCTATTAAAAGACCTGTTGCTTGATTGCGTGCAAATACTACCACAGGGACATTTAAATCATCAGCAAGTTTGCCAGCTAAAATACCAACTATGCCATTATGAAACTCCTCAGCAAAGACCACTATCCCTTTAGAGACACTGGCATATTTCTCGGTAATAATCTTATAAGCTAAATCTTTCATATTTAGCTCTAATTGCTTACGGCGATTATTAAAGGTTTCAAGTAAAGAGGCGCTTACTCTTGCTTGATAAGAATCAGTAGCCATAAGGCATTGCACCCCAAAACTCATATCCTCAATACGGCCGGCTGCGTTTAATCTTGGACCAATCCCAAAACAAATATCAACAGCTGTTAAATTAGCAACCTTGCAACCTGCGGTCTTTATTAGCTGCATTACCCCTTGAGTAGTATTATTTTTTCTAATATGCTCAAGTCCCAACTGTACTAAAAGTCTATTGTTATAATCTAGTGGCACCACATCAGCAATAGTACCTACTGCAACTAAATCTAAGTAATTAGCTATTATAGGTTCAGCTTTTTGGTGTGTAGTAAAGTAATTTTTTAAGCGCAGAGCTTTTCGTACGCAGGCAACTACATAAAAGATTACCCCACAGCCTGAAATATTTTTAGAGGCAAAATCACAATCTTTTTGCATAGGATTAACAATTGCATAAGCAGTTGGTAATTGGGCAAGTGGCAAATGATGATCTGTAATAATTAAGTCAATACCTATTTCTTTGGCATATTGTGCCGCCTCAAAGGCCGTAATACCATTATCAACAGTAATAATAAGATCTACATTATCATGATAGGCGCTAGTTACAATATTAGGACTTATTCCGTATCCTTCAATTTGACGCTTAGGAATATAAAAGTCTACTAAATCATACCCTATGTCCTTAAAAAAGCGCATTGCAAGTGCGGTGGAAGTTGCTCCATCGGTATCGTAATCACCAACGATTCTAATTTTCTGATTATTGATAATAGCCTCAGCAATTCTATCAGCAGCATTATCAATCTGTAAAAAAGTTGGAGGTAGTAAATTATTAATCGAGTAAATCAGTTCACTTGTACTTTTTATGCCACGAGAATAAAAGATCTTAGTAAGAACTGGATCTAGTGGCCAATCAGGTAAATTGAACTCATTTTGGGTAAATCGATGAATAATTTTCATAAGAAGGATTTCAAAAAAAAGTTTTCTTTATCACAAATTTTGTATATTATATGACAAATGTCACATTTTATTATTTAGCTTAAAAAAATCCAAGATGCTCGCAAAAGTTAATTCACGCTTAATTTTGCTTATGGCTCCCATAGCATTGTGTTGCTTACTGCAGTTTTGTGATAACACCAATTTTATCACCAGCAGTGATATGAACACTATTGAGTATATTATCCCGTGGCTCTTTGCCATAGGATGCGCTATGATTTTGCCTAATAGAAACCGTCTTTGGATGATTATTGGGACTACTATATCTTATTGTATCATTTACAATATTCTATCTCAACTTGAACCATCAACAGAAGTTTCAGGTATTTTATCTTCTTTCTGCGGTCCCTTAACAACTTTGATTTTTGCCCCCAAAATGGGGCGCAAGAAGAAAAGTGTACATGCATTTTTTATAAACTATAGCTTAGCTATTATCTTTGTAATTATTACCTCAATTTTGCTATCTTTTGGGTTATCGCTTATTTACGATATTATTAAAGATAGCTTCAATAGCGTCTTTCTTAATACCGTCTATGATGCCAATTTCTCTTTTGTTTATTCTATTTTATACCAATTTTGCCATACATTTGGGTTAGGAGAATTTGTGAAAGAACTGCGTGCTATTTCTCCTTTTGCCCCAACATCTATAAGCTTTTATGCAACATCCATTGCCATAAACTTTGCGGTAATACCAGCTATCTTTGCGGCTATATTTATCTGCCAACCTAAAAAAAGAAGAGTGTTATATGGCATTTTCTTAATTATATCCTTTATTGGCTCAACCTCCAATCAAGCAGTAAGCTATTTATTACTTAGCCTACTATGGTTATACCCTTCACTGTTTGCACATTATCTACTTATTTGTTTATTATTATATTTTCTTGGGCAATATGTGGACTTTAAGGTACTGATTTTACCTCAAAGTTTTTATGAACCAAACTTACGCCTTGAAGCAATAAACTTAATTGACAGCAAGTTTATTATGTTTTGTGCGTTCTCGTTTTTAATAACCATAGTCTCTGCTACTATCTTAATTATTCAAGATAAGAAGTACACCAAACAAACAGGTAATATTAAAAGAGTTAAAGCAATTACCATTAGCGTAGTTGAGGATTCACAAGATGCAGATTATACTATTACAGCTGTGAACATTATTAAACTACTTGGTGGATTTAATAACATAATTACTGTTATGCATAAAAATAATAGCTTAAATGCTTCGGTAATTGATGCAAAAAATGTTAAAATTGACGAATTGATTTCTTTAGGTTATTTAAAAGAAAAAATTGACACTAATAAACATCTGATTACTTTGTCTATTAAAACTCATGCTGCTGAAATTACCCGAAAAATTTCAGCTTTTGCTGAACGTGTCTATATCGATATTGATACTGAATATCGTGATATGCCCCATTACCGTATGGAAAATAACCTAGCAGACCATAAGCCTCAAAAATAAAGGATACTTATATGCCTTGGATACAGATAAAAGTAGGTACAACTGAAAAGAAAGCTTCCAAAGTAAGCAATATTCTGTCAGGATTTGGTGCAGTAAGTGTAACCTATATGGATAAGGAAGATCATCCTGTCTATGAGCCATTACCAGGTGAAACAAAGCTTTGGACCAAAACAGAGGTTATAGGTCTTTTTGAGGCTACTATTGACCCAAAACCAATTATTGATTTTTTAACTACTACTTATGGGCAAAAAATCACCTTAAAGGTTGAGCAACTTGAAGATAAAGACTGGGTTCGTGAATGGATGGAAAACTTCCATCCTATTAAATGTGGCAACCGTTTATGGATATGCCCTTCTTGGTGCGAAATACCACAAAAAGATGCGGTAAATGTTATGCTAGACCCTGGGCTTGCTTTTGGTACAGGAACCCACCCTACAACCCACATGTGTTTATGTTTTTTAGATAGCCTTGATTTTACCGATAAAGAAGTAATTGATTTTGGTTGTGGTTCTGGAATCTTAGGTGTTAGCGCCTTAAAACTTGGTGCTAAAAAAGTTTATGGCATCGATATTGATCCTCAGGCAATTGAGGCAAGTCATGATAATGCCAAACGAAATAACTGCTCTGAAAACTTTACTCTTTATCTAACAGAGGATACTCCTAAAGACCTTAAAGCTGATATTTTAGTAGCTAATATTCTGGCAGGCCCCTTAAGAGAGCTATGCGGCCAAATAGCCTCCATGGTAAAACCTGGTGGATTATTTGCTATTTCAGGCATTATTGAGCAACAAACTCAAGAATTATGTGAAATTTACAGCAAATACTTTGAATTAAAAGAGCCAATTTTTAAAGAAGAGTGGTGTTTAATTAGTGGAAAACGCCGTAGTTAGCCAGAAAAAGGTTATTTTGTTAAAAGTCAAGCAATTTTTTTACAAATTGTGTAAAAAACAACCTTTATTATTTTTTTAAAATCGTTTATCATAGAAATATAGTCAATTAGTAATCAAATTGATTAAATAATATAATAAACAGAAAGACACAAATTAAACTAGATTATGTATTGTTTTTGGTGGTGTAGAGACTTTTCTATGCCTGTTTTTGAAGCAATAAACTAAAAGGAATAACATGCTTCTCGATACTAATAATTCTTTCACAAAGACAAGTGAAATTACACACGTTCCTCCACGCCAGGAGCTTACACAAAGACCATTATGTGAACACGTTTTAACTTCACTAACATTCTTTTTAAGCAATCCGGAAAATATTGGAACAACTGACTTATATGATATTGTGTTGTCTGAAGTAGAAAGACCATTATTTACAAAAGTAATGCAGCACGTACATGGTAACCAAACCAAAGCTGCTAAACTTTTAGGTATTAACCGTGGAACTTTGAGAAAAAAATTAAAGATTTATGGTTTGACCTAATAAACTACTAATGTAGCATAGGGGATTGGTTTTATCCTTTCCCCCTCTTGACAAACCCACCGTACCACCTCATAGTAGCGGGCTTTACCGTTAAACGTAATTTCCAATATAGTTGCGATACCTTTCGGCGATAAATAAACTGCCTACCCCAACCAAGCTCTAATAAGCACTTGTTCGTGAGTATATAATTAAAGTCTCTACCTTTCGCCCATTTCCCAAGACTTTATAAGCTGCCATTCTTCATTTCTCCTCCATTTTAGAGTCAGTTAATGCCATTAACGCTTTGAAACATGTATGGTTCCTTTTCCATGACACTACAAGTATTTTGCGTATTCTCCTTCTTATCCAGGCATCTTCCCTATCCATATGGGATTTACTGATAACTAGCCTGAAAGTAGTTACCCCCCTTTAAAACAGTATTGAATTGCTTCTGGGGACTTTGTTTTCCTGGGGCTTTTCCTCGTAAGAATTTCACGCATTTTCTTTGTGAATTTATCTCTACTCTTCTTATGAACAAATACTTTCCAACCGTCTGCTGTCGTGGTTAATACCCCAAGATGAAGCTTTCCCTATTGTCCTTAGGTATGAACACTCTCTTTATTGGTGAGGACTTAAATCTGCCCTTGGTAATGGATATTGATACGTAGTATTTATGGTTACAAAACCTCATGAGGAGGTCTTTGCATCCCACCACATCTATGCCAGCATCCACTTGTTACGTATAACATTCATGCAAGCATTGTACATATTTTTATACTCTAGTATACGCTCCAACGTTACCATTCCCTTTTCATTAAGTTACTCTTATGCTATATCCCTATTTGACTATCCTCCTAACTTTAACATTTCCACGAATACGTCCACTATTACTTCAAAGTGTAGGTGTACTTTGTTTTCTGGTTTACTTAATTCGCCAAATCAGGTTCTACTCCATTTCACTAGTCTAATGTTTCGGCCATACACTGATACTCCCAGCTACTATGGCTTCTTTCATAGCAGAATCACCAGACAGAAAATTCCTAATTCAATTTCTGTACACCAGATCCTTCCGAATAATACCTCACGGTATCATTGTCCAGCCTTCGACTATGACCTTGCTGACTGCTCGCCGGTCCAGGGACTTTCTCCCACTAGAAAATGTACATGTCACGCCACTAAAGTAATGACAATATGTTTCATACTATCCTTCTTTCTTTTTAAGTAAGAATAATTTACTTTTCCACCTAAAGAAACATATAAAAAGCAGCACTTTTATACCAATTTTTCATAGATAATCATAAAAAATACGTTATAATTAATCATTCATTAATTGTCGTAAAGGCGTTATAGATGACCACTAAAAAAATAAGACCACGCGATAGAGATGCGATTATTCAGTCATTACGTTCTGGTGTTACTCCAAGAAATGGAATTCAGTATATTCAAGTCGGTAGAGTCAAAGAATTACAGACTATTGTGACGGAAATTGATCGTGTTAAAGATCAAGGAGCAACATTTAAGTTTGTTATAGGTGATTTTGGGGCTGGTAAGAGTTTCTTCTTACAGCTTACTAGAAGTATTGCCCTTGAAAAAGGCCTGGTAACAATGCATGCTGACTTAGCCCCTGACCGTAGACTCCAAGCCACCAATGGACAAGCTTTAAACCTTTATCAAGAACTTGTTCGTAATATGTGTACTAGAGCTAAGGCTGATGGTAACGCTCTTCAGTCTGTAATCGAAAAATTTATCACCTTATGCCGTGATTATGCCGATGAAAATAAATTATCATGCGATGAGGTAATTAAAACCAAGCTCCGTACTCTAAATGAGTTTATTGGAGGCTATGATTTTGCGCAAATTATTCGTATTTATTGGCGAGCTTTTGAGTCTGAAGATGCTGATTTAATGAATAATGCGCTTAAATGGCTTAAAGGTGAATATCATACCAAAACTCAAGCTCGTGAAGAACTTGGAGTGCGTAGCATTGTAAATGATGCCCAAGTTTATGATTACTTTAAACTCTTAAGTGCCTTTGTTAAAAAAGCAGGCTACAATGGTCTACTCATTACCCTTGATGAGATGGTAAACTTATATAAGCTCCACTCTTCTCGCTCACGTGAATCAAATTATGAACAAATTCTTCGTATGCTTAACGATTGCTTACAAGGCAATGTGGAAGGCTTAGGATTTGTAATGGGTGGCACTCCAGACTTTTTAGAAGATACTCGTAAAGGTCTATATAGCTATGAAGCTTTAAGGTCAAGACTTGCCTCTAATAACTTTGCTAAAGCTGCTGGAGTAAATGATTTATCAGGACCTGTTATGGTGTTAAATAACTTAACACCTGAAGAGCTTTATGTGCTTTTATACAACTTACGCAATGTTTTTGCTTATTACGATCCTGATAAATACTTAGTTCCAGATGAAGCTTTATCAGATTTTCTATCTCATTGCGCTAACGTTATTGGCGAGGCTTACTTTAAAACTCCAAGAAATACTATTAAGGCGTTTATTGATTTCCTGTCTGTACTTGAACAACATCCAGAACTCAATTGGAAGAACTTGATTAAAAATATTAATATTTCCAATGAAGTAGATGATGAGTTAGATAAATTAGATCAGCAAAATGATTTTCTGGACGATGATTTTACTGATCCAGCAAAAAATGAAGATGATGATAATTTATCCAAGTTTTCTTTATAATCATGCCTTCTAACGCCAAACTACTTCATTCGCTCATCCTAAAATGGATACATAACCAAGGATGGCAAAGCCTTCATGATATTCAAGAGTTGGCTATTAAGCCAATTCTTGAAGGTAATAATGATATTATTATTTCTGCTGCTACTGCTAGTGGTAAAACAGAAGCAGCCTTTTTACCTGCTATCACTAAAATCTTAAATGATAAAGAAATAGGTATCCGCATTGTTTATATCAGCCCCTTAAAAGCTTTAATCAATGACCAGTACAAACGTTTAGATGCTATTTGTCACTCATTAAAGGTAAATGTCACCCCATGGCATGGCGATATTAGCAATTCTAAAAAAAGTAAATTATTTAATATTCCCGATGGTATATTACTTATTACCCCAGAATCTTTAGAATCTTTACTTATTAACCACCATAGTTGGTGCAAAGAATCTTTAAAATCTGTGGCATTTTTTATTATCGATGAGTTTCATGCCTTTATTGGTGATGTACGAGGCTATCAATTATTAAGCCAATTGCACCGTATTGAAACATTAGTTGGTAAAAAGATTCCTCGCATTGCTATAAGCGCTACTTTAAGTAATATTCAATTAGTTAAAGGTTGGCTTAGACCTAATAGTAAAAGCGATATTAAACTAATTCAAAGTTTAAACTCCAAAAGAGGATTACAGCTTCAGATAAGAGGCTATCAGACTTTAGTTAACAATATTAATATCAATGATGAGCCAACACTTCTATCACCCGAGCTTGTTTATGATTTATTTAAACAAATGCGTGGTAATACCAACTTAATATTTGCTAATAGCCGTGCTAAAACTGAATATTTTGCCACTACCTTAAAAAATCTCTCCGAAAAATATCACGTACCTAATGAGTTTTTTCCGCATCACGGTTCACTTGCTAAAGAGTTACGTGAGACTTTAGAAAATAGATTAAAAGAAGGCAAATTACCTACTACCGCCATTTGTACTCAGACGCTAGAACTTGGGATTGACATAGGCGATGTAACAAGCGTAGCTCAAATACAATCACCACAATCAGTAGCAAGTTTAAGACAACGCTTAGGTAGAGCAGGACGTAGAAATAGCGATGCGATATTGCGTCTTTATATTATTGAAAAAATCATTCCTAAAGATTCACCAGTCTCACCTTGGCACTTAAAACTCCAGCATAGACTCTTTAACCAAACATTCTTATCTACTGCGATGATTGAACTTGTGCTTAATAGATGGGTAGAACCACCTACCTCAGAAGAGTTAGCACTATCAACCTTAGTGCAGCAAACTTTAAGTACTATTGCGCAATATGGGTCACTTAAAGCTATAAGCATCTGGAATTTACTTTGTAAAACAGGCCCCTTTCATCTTGTTACCCAAAAAATCTTTTCTATGCTTTTACGTAGTTTAGCTACTAATGACCTTATTACCCAGCTCGATGATGGTACTTTAACTTTAGGACTTATGGGGGAGCGATTGGTATCAAAATATACCTTCTATGGTTCATTTAAGACGCAAGAAGAGTATACCATCGAATTTAATGGCGTAAAACTTGGTACTGTACCAATCAATCAACCACTTGAAATCGGTCAGACTTTTCTTTTTGCAGGCAAAGGTTGTGAGGTTACCTATATTAACCCTAGTAAGCGCATTATTAGCGTTAAAGAATATAAAGATAAAACTGAACCTTTAGATTTAGATAGTGGTTTTGGGTTAATTCACGATGGCGTACGTGAAAAAATGTTTGAGTTATATACCTCAAAAACTGTACCTGTCTACCTTAACTCAACTGCAAAACAAAACTTTTTAGAAGGACAAAAACTTTTTAAAAAACTTAAACTTAAAGATAACTATTACTTAGTTGGTAATAATGGTATTTATTTGTTCCCATGGAAAGGCGATAAAATAATGTACACCATTAGTAGACTCTTAAAGCTCCATGGTATTAAATCAAGTGTCCAAAGCTCATATATCATTATTCCATCAACATCTACTTTACAACTAAAAGAAGTTGTTACTAAGATTTTAGAGTCCCCTTCCCCAAAACCTGAGGAATTAGCAACAACGATTAAAAACCTCGAGTATGAGAAATTTGATCATTTCTTAACGCAAGAACTTCTGTGGTTTAGCATTGGTAGTAGAAATTTTGATATACCAGGAGCAATGGAATTTTTTAAGAAGATGCTCGCAAGTAAGGAGCCATTTAATAGAGAAAATGGAGCGGCTTACGATATTTAATCCTAAACTAATAAGCTTTGCTATGCTCTACTTGACAATTAAGAGTATCCCCTTATATCTACATCTATACTAAATTACATTTTACTATCTAAAAGTAAAGAAGCATATTTATATTAATATAAATATGCTTCTTTTATTGGTATTCAGATTATATATTTAGTAACTACTATAAACTTAAAATAATAAGTATCTAGCAATAAATAATAAGAATATAAGAGCTATAATACCTCGCAGAATGTTAATAAGAATTAAGCTTAATTCATGCGGAAAATTTAATAGCATATAATTAACTAAAGGAGCGGAACAAATTACCACAAAGCGATAAACAATAAAACCTAATAGGACATAAGTCCAATTGCTTGCCCCTAAAACAGTAATTAAAATACCTAAAATTTCATCTACTAGTATTTGGTGATATTCGGCAATACCTTTAACTTTCACAAAATACTTATAAGATAAAAAATTAAGTACAGCAAGTATCACTATAATTCCTAATTGCCAATATAATCCTAAAAAAGTAAAGATAATTGCCAAAGGAATTAAAGCAATAGCAACAATTATATTAGTATTAGCTTTAAAGATATAGCTGATACCACCTAAAGTTGCATAGTCTACACATTTATCAGCAATATTCATCTACAAACAACCTAATAAAAACCCCCTCAAAGTTATTAAAAAACAACCATAAGGGGGAAGATCAGTATCACAACAAATTTAATTTACATCTTTTGAAGGAGGTAAATCTCATTCTTATTCTTTAATACGATTTGTGGTATCTGAGGCTTTGGATTATTATCAGGATCATTATTATATTGTTCAGTCTGGAACTTATAATATCTTTCATCCTCTTCAGATAAACGTAAGGTTCTTAATACATAAAGCAATAAAGCCTGACGACACTTAAAAACTACTTCTCCATTAGTCATACCGTAATCGATCTCAATGGCTTTACGCTGAAATTCAGGTAATTCTGGGTTAGCAGCAATATGTAAAGAAACCACGAAATTCCACTTCATATCTTCATTAACATCAATCTTAGCAGCTTCGATTCTCCCAGTTGATTGAATACGAGATAATACAAAGTCTCTAAATTCATTACGTAATGAACAATATGCTCTTACATGCCATCTAATACCATCATAAGCTAACGCATGTGGAGTTATTACACGAGTTGTTGGTTCCTGGGTATTCATAGACTGATAAACAATCTTAATAGCACGTCTATTCTGAATACAGTAAACAATATTAGATAGAATATCAAAATTAATTACTCTTGCTGGAGGAGTAAAAGTAGCAATTGATGGATACTTATCTAAAAACGCAAAATTAGGATTTATATGACCGGTGCTATGCATAAGCGCATCATTTAAGTAAGCATTAGCATTACAAATTTCAGGATATACAGGCTTAAATTTTACAGTCTTTAAATAAACCTTGGCTCTACGATCATAAGTTAAATTAGCAGGAGCCATTTCAATATAACGTGAAATATCTAAACTTGCTTGAGGAATAGAAATACCGAAGAAGTTTACCAAATCAGATCTATTAATTTGGTTATTCCAGCAAAGACGATATTCGATGAATTCTAAACGTCTTTCCTGATTCCACTTATTAGAACCTGGTTTTAAATTCTTTGATGATTTTGAAGCATCAGAATAATCAGCATGCAAAACATTTAAATAATCACCTACTTCATCACGTATCTGATCATATGAATCATTTGCACGAAGAACTTTGCGAGTAGCTCTCTTACGAGTTGTTTTAGCTTTGGTATTTTCAAGGTCTGTTTGCTCTACCATAATAACTCCCAACTAAATGTTTAATACACAACAAATGGACATTTAAATGTTAAACACTACCCCAAAATTAAATGGAGGCTTTGAAGACCTTTCCGTGAGTAACAATTTTGCTTAAAAGGATCTCTATATATACTAATCAAAAAAAGGGGCAACATATTATATATTCTTGTAAAATTATAACCCACTTTTTCATAACTATTTACATCATTGAACAATTTCAATGAGGTGCATATATTTATAATCCTTAATACATTATATATTATAGATTTTTAATAATAAAGGGAAAATTATAAAAAATAGACTCTAGATATCGTATTTTTTAATTTAATCGTAAGCAACTGAAATTTTACAAGAAAATTAACTAAATTAGCTAACTCTTATAAAATTTCATGTTATATAAAATATATAACATTAAGCAAGGTTAAAATTGCACAAGCAATAGTAAAAATACAACCACGCAATACTTGACTTTAAGACTGTTATTCAAATAAGTAAATCAGAACTATTAAATAAAAAACGTAGCTAATAGTACCAAATAACGAACAAGTCTAAAGTCTAATATTAAAACTTACTAATCGTTATACTATAGCGTATTTTTTATACTTCCATGTTAGACTCTAAAAGTTCAAAAAAGTTGCATAAATGAATTAATTTTTTTAAATTTTGCAATTTAGTAGGAGGCGCTTTTAAAAAACTTACTTAAACTGACCGTTTAGAGCTAAAGGATAACTATAAGAATAAGGAAGAGGGGAAATGGTTTAGATAAAAGAATATTATATATCCCAAAGAACGCAAAAAGGCCAGAACAAGAGTTCTGACCTTTGCATATTTATTAGCCTGGTGATGACCTACTCTCACATAGCGA
>CALXYT010000016.1 GCA_944393045.1 uncultured Succinivibrionaceae bacterium
AAGTAGTTTTGACTATAAGTTTTGACCATGGTCAAATCATTGTTTCACCGTTGCAAAATTTCATATTCAAAACTCTTGAGTTATGAACATCTTATCAAGTACTTTTTCTCCAATATCATATATAATGTAAATTTAAATAATTCTATTTTAACAAATGATGAAAAATGTAAAATTCTAAACGATTATTATGTTTAATATAAATTTGTGTCTTGAGGTGTAGTTAGATTTATGGGAAAGTTAATGTCTATATTTGGTATTTCTTTAGAAGATATACATGAAATGAAAAAACAAAATGATTTGCAAATAGAGCAAATTTTGCAAGAGTTAGATGCAGATTTAGAAGAATCTAAAAAATATGGATATGGCAGACATGTTATTGCAGTTGGAAATATAATGAGAAAAGTAATGCTTCAAGTAGATAAGGAAATTGATAATGCTTCATCAAAATAACACTAAAAGTAATAATCATGTGATTAGTAGTTAAAAAATATGAAAAAGTTTTAAAAAATTCTTTTGACCGTATTTTAAAAATGTCTGAAGAAGAGTTGCAGATAAGAAAAAGAGAGGTTGAAGGAAAAATAATTATTGCAGAAAAAATGAGTGATAATTCTACAAAGATATCTAAATATGGAACATTAAATAGTTTAGGTATAATGTTTTTCTTAACTTTAATTGCAATTACTGCAATAATAGTATATAGAAATGATGCAAGTGGGTGTCATCAATTTTAGCTAGTTTGCCTGCTGTAGGATATGCTTTTATTTTTGTTATTAGATGGTTAAATTTACATAATAAAAAGTAGATATAAATTTATAATTATAAGAGGAGGCTAGCTCCTCTTTTTGTTTTGAACACCAAAGAAGAAGTCTTGGGTGTTTAGTTCATGAAAAATATAATAGATAAACCAACAATTGAACCAAAAACTATTGCAATTAAAAATAATTCATAAGTTTTAGGAGTGATTTCTATTTTTTTGATTTTGTTCTGTTCGTCTCTTATAACTTGAATTTTCATAAAATTTTTAATATAATTGTTTCTACAAATAAGCCCCCTAGATTTTAGGGAACTTAGAAATTTTGTGTACGTTTAGTAAACTAACACAATAAGTAATATCACGGTAAATGAAAGAACTATTGCTAGGTTTACTGAACGTTCTGAGATATTTTTCATCTCTATTTCAACTCCGACGAACTTAAATTTAAGCTCAATCTTTGTAGAAACTTTCATATTTTTCCTTTCTTTTTCTTTGCTCGGACGGCGTGCTCTGCTTCACGTTTGTAATGCTTATATTATAAGGTTTTTTGTATTAAAAATCAATATAATATACATATAAAATATAATAAATATTTGTATTATAAATATATTTTTATTATTTATAATATATGTTATAAAAGTTTAACCACCAGAGCTATTGCTATTGTTAAATTAGCAATAAGAGAGAGAGTTGCAAAAAAGATTAAATTAGTTTTTTTTCTTTTAAATTTGTTATAAGTCTCTTCTAATAATGTCTTGTATTCATTTTTGTTATTTTCAATAAGTGCTGTGAGTGTTGCATTATTTGCAACCAGTAACTGTTCTATTTCTTTTTTTTCTATTTCAATTTTTTCATTAAAAAGTGAATCAAAATTTTTCTTATAACTTTCTAAATTTTCATCAAGATCTGTAACTGAATCTTGATAGTTTTTTTGATTTTCTGCAATTGCTGTATGATATTGTTGTAACTTACTGGATAATTGCATAATAATGAAATATTCAGCAATCAGTGGATCGTAGTCATTACAATCTATATTAAATTTTTGATATAACAAATTACGCAAAAAATCTTTTTTTTCTAAAAAAGCTTTTTCAAGTTCAGGATTGATTTCAAATAGATTTTCTTCACTTAACATTTTTTATTATTTCCAAAAAAGGGACCAAAGTCCCTTTTAAAAAGTACAGATAGATTATTCTAATCCCACTAAAGAATTGTTAATTAAGGTGAAATAATCACGCTTAATGTTTTTAATTCTTTGTTTTTGCATAAGTCTGAAGTCTGGAGATTCGACTCCTTCATCGAATGTTAAATGTTTCTTTAATAAGCTATTTAAATCAGCCTCAAACTCATTTTTAATTTTTGGAAGGGTCACAACACCACGAATTTTTTCTTTATTTTCGGAATAAACAATAGTGTCATAGAATGTTTTATTATCAGCTATGCTGCCAAACATTGAATTGAACCAGACAACAATATCAGTATTGAATGATCGACAGATTGATTTTAGTCCGATCATTGTATCGTTTAAGCTTTGACCACCGATGATTACAGTATGAATGTACACTTTATGTCCCATTTCAACTAACATTGGTAATACTTCATTGTTAATTAAGTAATTTGCAAATGGTTGAAAGTTAGATGCACCTGTATCAATAATACAATCATCGCAATTATTGTCAGCAATTGTTTCAATCAGTTTATCAAATTTGCTAGGATCAACTTCCTTTTCATCGTTGTAAATTTCAAGATGAGTAACGTTCAAGTTTTTGAATGCTGTGAGTGTTGCATTATTTGGGTCGGTATCAATAGGAAGAATAGTATTGCCTAAAGAGTTGAAATATTGACATAATAGATATGCAACAAATGATTTACCGACACCACCTTTACCTTGCATTATTATATGAATGTTCATATTTTATAATTTCCTTAATTGTTAAAAAATTTGAATATCTTCAGTAGGATCATAATGGAAAGGAACTTTTTCCTGAGTTTTAGAAATAATTTCTTTTTTAGCTGCTTTTACTGATCCTAAATTGGTTTGTGCTTCAACTTTAGAAGTAGTAACTACTTTAGATTTTGATTCTGTTTGATGTTCTTCTGATTTAACTTTCTCTTTTGGTGTTGTTTTTTCTTCTTTTAATTTTCTTAGCAAAAAACAAAAATAGTCATATCCACAATCCAAAGCTCCTTTATTTTTTAAAAAAAGATAAGCTTCTTTTCTTGAAACTGGCATGTTTATTACTTTTTCTAAAAAATCCTTGTTTTTAACTAAAAAAGCTTTTTTGTAGGAGTTTTTGTTAAAAAATTCTTCAAATTCATTACTATTCATTACACGTAATTCCAATTTTGTCCTAATCATAACAATATATTAAATTATAATACAATATATTGCAAGTATATAAAATACTTTACATTATGTAAAAATATAGTACAATTTAACTAGTTAAAGAAAAATGGCAAGTTAGTATTGGTAGGACTACCTACCAAAAACGTAACTTGTTTACTTATTCGCACTTAAAAGTGCTCAACGAAATAAAGGGACAAAATGCCAAGTAAAAGAAAGCAGTTAAAAGTCTATGCTACTGATGAAGAAGTCGCTTTTATAAAAGAGAAGGCTTTAAGTGCCAATATGACAATTTCATTCTATCTGCTAAAAATGGGAATGCTTAAACCTTTACTTACCGAAAAAGATTTAAGCATGCAAAGAGATTTAGCAAGATGCTCTTCTGTACTAGGAAAATACACAGGATCTTTAATTAAATACCTAAATGAAAGAGGTGATGTAATTTCAAGAGCTGAAGTTTTAAATGAGCTAAAAACAGTTAAAGCAACACATCACGAATTGAGAAAAGTTATTCAGAAGATTGCAGAAATATACAGTTAGTGTTTGAGAAATGATTGCTAAGAGAGTTGATAAAAAAGGAGATATTAAAGGGTCTTTAAAAGGCCTTATTAAATATATTTCCAATGATCAAGGCAATGAAGAACGTATTAAAGAGGACGTTAGAATAACTAATTGTTTAAGTAATGATTTAGATTGTGCCATTGCTGAAATGCAAGTCGTTCAGAATATGAATCATAAATGTAAAGAAGACAAGAAGACATATCACTTAGTTATTTCTTTTCATAAAGATGATTTAGAAAAATTAGATTCTCATAAATTACATGATATTGAAGATCGTGTTGTTAAATCCTTAGGTTTTCAAGATTGCCAAAGAGTAAGTGTAATTCATGGTGATACTGATGAACCGCATATTCATGTTGCAATAAATACAATTCACCCTAAAACATTTAAAAGAATGAACACTTGGCAAGATCAAGTGACATTGAGAAAAATTTGTAAAGAAATAGAAAGAGAATATGGTTTAACAGAAACTGCTGAAATTAAAACGGAGCAGACATATTCAAAGAGTGAAAATAAAACTAGAGATTTTGAAAATGCAACAGGTGATAAATCACTATTAACAACATTAAAAGAATTACATTTGGAGAATATTTTTGAAAGATGTAATTCATGGAGAGATATTCATATTGCGTTGGCAAGACTAGGTATTAATCTTCATAAAAGAGGTAATGGACTTGTATTTTCAAGTAATGGTGTAAGTGTTAAGGCAAGTTCTGTTAATAGAGATTTTTCATTAAAAAATTTAGAAAAAAGGTTTGGTAGTTTTGAAAAACTTGATGATGAAACTATCAAAGATAATTGGAAAAAGGATAGTTGTGGTTATCGTTCTCACTCTATTACTAAAGTAGAAATTCTTGAAATAAGAAGAATCAATAGATTTGAATTGATTCAAGAAATGAAGGATATAAATCAGAATTATAAATTGATGAATAATCTTATGAATATGCAATGGCAAAATTGTAATCCTGAATTTGCTATATTGATGAGATATTTTCTAAAAAAATGGCGTGAGGATGAAATTAAGAGAGCTATAGAAGTTGAAAGGCGCAGAAATACTAATATGAGATCTTCTAATGGAAGAACCAAAGAAGAACATATCAGAAGACAAAGGCAGCAAATGAATCCTCAACAAATTTTTCATAATATTTGTGAGAGAAGATTTAATTCTAATCATGATGAAAGATGTCATGATTTATTAAGTTATTTTAAAAATTTGGTTAAAACTGATACTTTAAAAGCTCTTATAGATAGAGAAAAGATGTTAGCTATTTTAAAACAAAGACAAGCAGATATCAGAAGACAACAACAAAGAAGGCAAGAACAGCATAGGAATCAAAATCAGCAAGGATTTAAACGATGAAAAGAGTAAGTACTAATTCAATTGTTGTATCAAAGATGAAGGATGAAGAATACTATAAATTACGTCTACATGAATGTGCTTGCACTGATTGCAAGAATGCTGTATGGCAGAGACGTAATACTTTAATAGTTTGTTATTGTCATCTTAATTTTGGTGAATGTTTTGTTACAGGGGATCACCCAATATTTATTAGTGAATGTGATGGCTGCATCGATGAAGACGAATTAAAAATTAGTAAGCATTCAAAAGAAATTAAAGAAGAAAGTGAAGTAATAGATTCAATTTCTGAAGATATTGCTGACGTTGAAGAGGAACTTTTTGATCCTTCTGAAGATATTGAGGATAAATGATGGAAGAGGTCTTAAAAAATGAGAAA
Source organism: uncultured Succinivibrionaceae bacterium (assembly GCA_944393045.1). GTDB lineage: Bacteria > Pseudomonadota > Gammaproteobacteria > Enterobacterales > Succinivibrionaceae > HGM20899. Next base: position 5,396 of record CALXYT010000016.1, read on the forward strand.
AAGCCTAAATATAAGACTTTAAAAATATGTAATGCAATTGCAGTTGCTTGTGTATGTTGTGGAGCTATGCAAGCAGCAACGCAACATTTTGCTGCTATAGTTAAATACAATAGTTTATTAAAGGTTGATGAGATTGCTGAACATTTTTATACTCCTTGGGCAATATTAAATTGGTGGGGGAGGTTTGGTGAACAACAACCTGAATTATTTAAGCAGCCTGCTCAAACAGGAATGCTAATTTTTGTGGTTGGGATGGTTGTTGTTATTTGTATTACTGTTGGGGTTAAAAGTAAATTAAGAGGGCTAGAGACATTACACGGCTCAGCACATTGGGCTACTGATGAAGAAGTTGAACGTTGTGGGCTACTTCATAAGAAAGAAGATGATAGCAAACCTTATGTATACGTAGGAGCTTATGTAGATAAGCATAGGAAAGTACATTATTTGAAGCATTCAGGTCCCGAACACGTTCTTTGCTATGCCCCAACAAGATCTGGTAAAGGGGTAGGGTTGGTAATACCTACACTTTTATCATGGAATGAATCAGCTGTAATAACAGACTTAAAGGGTGAATTGTGGGCATTAACAGCAGGTTATAGAAAGCAAGAAATGAAACAAAAGACTATTCGATATGAACCTGCAAGTGATACGTCAGCATGTTGGAATCCTTTATTGGAGATTCGAGTTGGTACTGAAAATGAAGTTGGTGATGCTCAAAACTTAGCGAATATGATTGTAGATCCTGACGGTAAAGGATTGGATGGTCCTGACGGTCACTGGAAAAAAACTGCATTTGCACTATATACAGGATTAATCCTTTATGTGTTGGATTTAAAAGCTCAAGGAAAGATAAAAGAGGCTTCTTTACGTGTTATCGATGATATGTTAGCAGGTAAAGATATTTCTATTGAGGCAAGGAAGAATTTAAAAAAAGGCGATCCAGAGCCGAAGAAAAGTTTTAACGAGTACATGGAAGACATGGCAAAGTCTGCTAATCCAGTTGTTAGTTCTGCTGCTCAAGACCAATTAGATAGACCACAAGACGAAGGCGGTTCTGTACTTTCTACAGTAAAATCAAATTTATCATTATTCCGTGATCCAATTGTTGCAAGAAATAGTGCAACATCAGATTTCAAGATTCGTGACATCATGAATTCCAATATGGCAGTAAGTGCTTATGTTGTAACTCAACCAAATGATAAAACACGTTTAAAGCCGTTAGTACGTATTTTTGTGAACATGTGTGTTCGCTTGTTGGCAGATAGAATGAAATTTGAAGGAGGTCGAGCAAAATCATGTAACCATCATAGATTATTGATGATGCTTGATGAATTTCCTTCTTTAGGTAAGTTAGAAATTATGCAAGAATCATTAGCATTCGTTGCAGGCTATGGTATCAAGTGTTACTTAATAACACAGGATTTATCACAACTTAAAAGCCGTGAAAACGGATATGGTAGTGAAGAATCTATCACATCTAACTGCCACATTCAGAATGCTTATCCGCCAAATCGAATGGAAACTGCCGAATTTTTATCAAAAATGTCAGGTCAAACTACAGTTGTTAAGAAGTCGATTACTAAGAGTGGTACAAGCTTATTTAATACAAGCACTAGCACTACCATGCAAGAAGTACAAAGACCACTTCTTACTCCTGATGAATGTATGCGATTGCCTGGTCCCAAAAAGAATTCTAAAGGTGATATTGAAGAGGCAGGTGACATGTTAGTCTTTGTATCAGGGTTTCCTGCTATCTATGGCAAGCAACCTTTATATTTTAAAGATCCTGTGTTTTTAGCTCGTTCTAAAATTAAAGCACCTGATAAAACAGATGTTATTAATCCTGAAGATCGTTATATAGATCCTAATGAGCAAGGACATCAAGTTGTAACATCATCACCAAAAGAGACTACAGATACTAATGTTAATAAGGATGCTGTAAATGCAACTCACTCGGAAGAAAGTAAAAAGTATATCAATAATCCTTTTTAGTGCATTTGTAATTGTGTTGTTAGTAGGGGTTAAAAATATGATGTATAGCTTAAATACGTCAAGTTCTATGCCTATTGGTTATTACAAACTTCTTGCTGCTGTAAATATTCATAAAGATGATTTAGTAATTGTTTGTTTAAAAGATAGCAAATTAAAAAAAGATGCAATTGAAAAGGGATATTTAGAAGTTGTAAATCATGAAAGATGTGACATTGTTCCATTGCTCAAAAAGGTTGTTGCAGAAGCACAAGATCATATTGTAGTTACTGGTGAAGGAGTTTTTATTAATGGTAATTTTATCGAAAATTCAAGACCGATTCATACAGACTCACAAGGTAGGATATTACCAATAGCAGTAATTGATAAAATATTATCTAAGGATGAATATTTTGTTTTAGGAGATCACCCAAAAAGTTTTGATGGCAGATACTTTGGAATAATTACTAAAGATGAAATTATAAATAAGGCTGAGCCTAGTTTCACATTTTAAAAAGGATAAATGATTATGAGATTATTCATAGCAGAAAAGCCAAGCGTGGCAAAGGCAATTGCTAACGTTATAGGCATTGAAAAGAACAATAAGAACTATATTGAATGTAAGGATCTAACACTTGTTGCGTGGTGCTTTGGTCATCTTTACGAACTCGCAGAACCTGATGTATATACTGACGTTAATGCTCCAAGATCTTCAAAGACTAATAAAAAAATGTGGCGTTGGGAAGATCTGCCAATAGTTCCTCAAATTTGGCAAACTATAGAAAAGGAAGAACATAAAGAACATATCAATATGTTATTTAATTTAATTGGTAAATGTGATTGTGTTGTACACGCAGGAGATCCAGATCGTGAGGGGCAATTATTAGTTGATGAAGTAATTGAAAAAGCAGGATTTACAGGAAAGGTTCTAAGATACTGGGCAAATGCAATTGATGATAAATCTATAAGAAAAGCTCTTGATAACTTAGAGAACAATTCAAAATATGAATGCTTAGGTCATGCCGCAACAGCACGTCAACGTTGTGACTGGTTAGTGGGAATGAATATTACTAGAGCAACAACATTATTACATCAAGATATATATACAGTTGGTCGTGTACAAACTCCTACTCTTAATCTTGTATATCAAAGAGACCAAGCTATTAAGAACTTTAAATCAATAGATTTTAATGTATTAAAAATTGATGTGACAGTTAAAAATGGCAATTATCAAGCTACTTTTCAACCAAGCGACACTCAACAAGGACTTGATGAAGAAGGACGTTTAATCGATAGTGCAGTTGCTCAAGATATTGCTGATTTTTGTAAAGACAAAGATGCAACAGTGATTAGTGTTAAAAAGACCAAAAAGACAGTTAATCAACCAAAAGGATTTTCTCTTGCAGAACTTACAGCAACAGCAAGTAAAGTTTTAGGTTTTACTGCTGCACAAACTTTAAAAACTGCTCAATGTCTTTACGAAAAGAGGTGTACTTCTTATCCAAGAACAGATTGTTGTTATTTGCCTACATCTCAGTATGAAGATAAAAGCTTTATTCTTGATTCTATAAGTTTAATTTGTGAAAAATTCAAAGATGCTTGTATATCTGTTAAAGATTCAACTATAAAAAGTAAAATTTGGAACGATGAGAAGACAACTGCACACCATGCGATAATTCCTACATTTTCAGATTCAAAAGTTGATTTAACTGATGCTGAAATGAAACTTTATGAGTTAATAGCCAAACGCTATATTGTGCAATTCATGAAAGCTCATGAATATGAACAAACAGAAGTTTTAACAAAAGTTGAAAATTATAACTTTAAAACAATAGGTAAGAGAGTTCTTGTTAATGGTTTTAAAGATTTTGATAAAGATGAAGACGATAATAAAGAAGAATCTAATAATCTTCCTGAATTGAATGAAGGTGATCTCGGTACAGTTCAAAACGTAAATATTCAAAAACAAAAGACTCAACCTCCTAAATACTTCACTGAAGGTACTTTAATCACTGCAATGGAAAATATCCATCGTTATGTTGACAATGAAGAATATAAAAAACTATTGAAAGATGGTGATGGTATAGGCACTTCTGCTACTCGTGCTTCAATTATTGAAGAACTTAAAAAGAGAGAATTTATTAAAGTTGATGGTAAATTCATTAAATCTACAGAGAAAGGTGCAAATTTACTAGCAAATATTAGTGAAGAAGTTAAAAGTCCGATTTTGACTGCTATCTTTGAAAGAGAATTAACAGATATTGCTGAAAACCAAAAAGGGATAGGTGCTTTATTAGATCAATGTGTTGATTTTGTGCAAGCTGAAGTTATTAGTGCTCGAGCAAAAGCTAAATTACTTTCTAAAAAAGTAAGTGTATTAGATTGTCCTTACTGTAAGGAAAAAATGTTTGAGCAAAAGTTCACTTATTCTTGTGAAAAATGCGGTTTTAAAATCAATAAAGAAATAGCACAAGCGACACCTTCTGTTGAATATTATCAAAAAGTTTTGAATAAAGAAGATGTTCTTCCTTTGGTGTTCAGAAGTAAAGAAAATAAAAAATTTAAAGCAAAATTAGAACTGGATTATGCTAATAAGAAATTGGTTTTTAAATTTGAATCAAAGGAAAAAACAAATTCAGAAGTTTCAAAATATACCTGCAAAATTTGTGGGAAGGGCTTGATTAGAAGAGAATCTGCTAAGAAGAAAGGTGTGTTCTGGTGGGGCTGTTCTGGATATCCAGAATGCAAGCAGACTTACTTTGATGATAATGGCAAACCTGATTTGGAAGATAAAAAGAAAAACAAGGAATAATATATGTCAGCACAAGATAATACAGAGAATTTTTTTAAATCTCTTACTCCTGAAGAAATAGCGGAGTTTAAGAGAATTTCAGCGAAAGCTAGAGCGAAAAAAAATTACGTGTCACCTGAACGCTTGGCACAAATTAAGCGCATGATTTATTTATGTGATCAAAATTTAAGAATTACACAAGCAGAGGCTCAAGCTTTAGCAGAAGAAGGTTATGAATTAATATCTTCAAATCAAGCTGAAGAGTCAATAGGTAGTAAAAATTACAGGGAGGAGACATTAGAAGATACTTATAAAAGAGTAACAAGCTCTGAATATCAAAAAATATTAAAAGACTTTATTGAAGAAGTTAAAAGATTAAAAAATAAGAAATAATTTTTCTTTTGGTTTGATGAGTCTGAATATCAACAAATTATTATTTAGACTCAATTTTTAATTTACATTTAATTTTAATAGGGATTTGTAATGGCTAATAATGCTGAAAATGCAATGGAAAACTATAAGAAAATGGTTTCCGACATGATTATTTCATCAATTGAAAAAGGTGTTGCACCGTGGGAAAAACCTTGGTCAGTTGAAGATATGAAGATGTTAAGACCTCATAATCCAGAATCTGGATCTTTTTATCAGGGAAATAATGCTTTAACTTTAGTATTAGCAAGTGTGGTTAAAGGATATAACGATTCTCGTTGGATGACGTACAACCAAGCCAAAAAGGCAGGTGGTACTGTACGTTCAGGCGAAAAAAGTATTCCTTTAGTACGTGTTATTTATGGCAAGGAAGAACCTGAAGTTGATGAGCAAGGAAGACCAATTGTTAATGATAAGGGCAAACTTAAGATGAAGTATATTCCTTTTCGTGTGCCAGTCGTTACTAAATTTAATTTATTTAATGTAAAACAAATTGATTTTCCTTTGGAGCATGAATATTCTCAGCCAATAAAACCTGAAGCTCTTCCTACTCAGTCATGGGATGATTATGAGCGAGCAGAGCAGATGATCAAAGATACAGATGCTAAGATAAGTTATTCAGGTACACAGGCTTATTATCGACCAAGTTCTGATGAAATTTACATTCCTCCAAAAGAATTATTCTCAACTCAAGAAGGATTCTATAGTACTGTTTTTCACGAGCTGTCTCATTGGACAGGTGCTGAATCAAGACTTAATAGACACTATGGAGCAAAAGGGACTAAAGCTTATGCTCAAGAAGAACTTGTTGCCGAAATTTCAAGTTTTATGATTTGCTTAAATTTGGGAATTGGACATAACTTAGAAAATCATGCAACTTATGTTAATTCATGGAATGAATGTCTTCATGATAATAAGCAGGATATTATTGATGCAGTAGATCAAGCTTTTGATGCGCAGAAATACATTACAAAATTATGTCGTGATAAAGAAAAAGATCGTGTAAATGCAGTAAATAATGCGGATGAACGTATATATTTAGTTAATATTAACAATGCTGAAGATATGGCTAAATTAGCAAGTCTTGGTGCATTGTTAGATGATGATCAACGTACTTATATTACGCAAGATCATGAATTAAAGGATTTTATAGATTATCTTCCTGATGATATTAAGAATACGTTACTTCATAATTCTGAAGAACAAACTGAAAATCAAATATTTGATACCGTTAAAGGTGTATTCTCTGATTTTAGTCAGGTTGAAGAGTATGTTCATAGAAATAATAATTCTTTATCAGAAGAAGAAAAAAATAAATTAACTGAAGATTTGCAAAAAGTTAGAGAACAAGCTGATGCTCTTTTAGCTTTGCTTCAAAAGTCTGAAGAACAAACTGAAGATCTTGTTGTATCTCCTTCTGATGTTGAAGTTGAAAATGTGGACCAACGTGAAAAGATTGATGAATTTACTCAATCTAAGAAAGAACAAGAAGATGATATTTCAGATAATAACAATCCTAAACTATATCCAAGTGAAACAGTAGCAAGATTAATAACGGACTTTAATAATGAGGCCTTTAATCTGGATGAACATCATCCTGTGTTAGAACCCATTTATAGAACACTTGCCAGATTTGCAACTGAAGATTCTTTGAAATTTGAGGTGACTCAAAATGATCATTCGATTAGGAATCCAAATAAATTTTTTTCGGTTCTGAAAGAAGAATCAGAAAAATTGGGCAATAACCAAGCGTATGAATTACTAACAAGTGATGATTATTATAATAGTTATAAATATAACTTTATTAATAATATTCTATTTAGGGATATAAGATATGATGCTTTACGTTACTTATCAAGAGAAACGATTATTAAAGATCCTGATATTCAAGCAAGTAAGAATAATAATGTAGAATTTAATAATTTTGAAAATTTAGAAGTTACTTATCATTGGTCAGAGTATGGTTTTGACATACCTAATGATAAAGATATAGTTTTAAAAGGAAAGGATGCTTACCAACTGTTAAAGAAAGTAATGAATGTTGATAAAGAATTCTTTAATCGAGGTAGTGGTTGTTATAAAACTGAACTTGATATCAAAATTGGTAACATAGAATTTCGTGACCGATTTGGCTTAGGTGAAGGTGAATTTAGATATGATACATTAGGTGAAAGCTTAATACATATTTATAGACGGTCTTTTGATTATGATATGGTTTTTCAAAAAGAAAATGCTTTATCAGAAGATGAATTCCGTTCAAAATTACCAAAAGAATTATTTGATTTAATAAGTCAAGAAAAGGCTTTTGAACGAGAAATAGAAAATACAGAAGTATTACAACCTAAAGTACAAACCGAATCTTCTATTGAAGAAGATATAGGGTATGGTATTCCTAACAGAAATGAAGAAGTTGAAAATAAAGAAATCAATTTAAAAGCTTTTTATAAAAAGCATGTTGATCATTCTTACAAAAGTTATGTAGACACTTTATATGATGATAAGGGTCAAATAACCGTCAAAAATGCTGATGATTTTAAAAATCTTATTACTCAAGATATAGCTACACAAGAGTTTAAAGATCAGCAAGGAGCTCAGACTGATTGGAATAACATTAATTGGGATGCAGAATTTACAAGATATCAAAAACGTTTCCACAGACGTGATGATCGTTTTGAAGATAAAAAACATCCTAATTGGGAACGAATCAAATTAGTATGTTCAATATTTGCAAGAAATTTTGTGAAGGGGTATAAAGTTTTACATCCAGAAAAAGAAGATGAATTATTATCAAATGAAAAGTTATTACAAGATTTTTCTGAAAAAACTCTTGAAAATATTACTTCATACAGAGAATACGTTAATCAACAGATACAAATAAATTTAGAATCAATTAGTAAAGGTGAAGACTCTAACTATGCTAAATTAGCAGATTATATGCTCAACGATAAAAAAGCATATGATGTTTTATTTGGAAATATTGTAAATGAAATCGTAGCAAAGGATTTAGATAAGGAGCAAAGTGAAACATCTGAAGAAGAAGTATCACAGACGTCTGTTCAGAATTCTGAATCCAAAGTTGAATCGACTACTGATGAAGTTGAAAAAACTGAAGAACAAACAACTACTCAGGAAGAAGCTCAAACGGCTAGTGTAGATACAGAAAATTACACTAACATTGCTGATGTTAATGATATGGATTCTTATTTGAGTAAAGATATTTCTAATGTTCCAAATAGAGAATATTTGAACGTTGATTTTTCAGAAAAAAACGCTGTTAAATCAATGGGGGCTCAATGGGATAAAGACAAGAAAAAATGGTATGTCGAAGGCGAACTTATAGACGATCCTAGATTTGAGCAATGGAGAAAACCTAAAGTTGTAAATATTCAGGAAGAAACAGTGGTGTATGATAATGTTAATGAGGCTTTTGAGGCTTTTAAACGTGATTTAAATGTCTATGGTTGCAAATTAGATGAACGTTCATTTAAACAAAATGGCGATCAAATTTCAGGAAGAGTAAGTGTGCCAGGTGATAAACAGGGTGAAAAAGGTGCTACTTTCTATTTTCATACTAATGAAAATCAGGCTGTTACAGGTATTTTATACGACTTCCATCAAGCAAATAGAGTTGTATTTAAACGTACATATGCAACAGTTAATTCTATTAATAATATGAGAGCTAGAAATGGGCAATCAAAGCGTTACACTAACTTTGGTAATACTCAACCTCAGCAGCCAATTATTAAGAATCAAGTTCAAAGAAAAGTATCTAACTATAATGTTACAAATGCTGTATTACTTGAAATAAAGAAATATCCTAAAGCTCAACATCACTCTTATTTAGTAAAGAAAGGTATTCAGCCAACAGAAGGAACTTATATTAAGCCATGGAATGGTAATAATTACCTGTCAATTCCGATGGTTGATATAAATGGTAAGATTACAGGGTGTCAATATATTCGAGAAGATGGCTCTAAGACTAACAAGTTAGAGTCTAACAAGAAGGGGGCTTTTCATCCAATTAATGGAATTCAAACCTTAGCAAATAAACCTGCAATAATTATTGCTGAAGGGTATGCTACTGCATGCACAATCAATGAAGTCACTAAAAATTATTTTGGTGTTGTTTCTTCTTTTGGTTCTGATAACATTTCAGATGTTGCAGAAAAGCTTCATGAACGTTATCCTGAATCTTTAATTGTTATTGCTGCTGATAATGATCACAAGCATTCTGATGGTCACAATGTTGGAATTGAATCAGCACAACACGCTGCACAAAAGGTGAATGGTGTAGTTGTAATTCCTAACGTTACGCAAGGCAATGATTTTAATGATCTTTATAAGGAAAAGGGGCTTGAATCTGTAAGAGCTGAATTCTTGAAAGTTCTTGAAGAACTTAAAAAGCGTAAAAACGTTAAACAAGAAATTAAACAACAAAAAGGTTGTTCTCGATAGAATGTTGTCTTTTATTGAAAAAACAATACTTTCATGATAAAATTAGAGCAGTAGGTTTGAAAACCTGCTGCTCTAATATATTTAATTGATAAATGGAAGTGATTTTTTACCATCTTCAAAGAAAGCAAAAGAAAAATTAGTTTAATTATAACATATTTTTTTCTTTTGGGGGTTATTATGAGAAAAAAGACAGGAAATAAGCAAAGTTTAGGGGGGAAAGTTCGTAAACTAAAAGCTGCTGGAAAGAGTTTGCTCGAAATATCACGCATTTTATCAATTAGTTATGAAAAGTTAATGTACTTTGAGAAAAATAACGAAAGAGCAAAATCGGGAAACAAAATTTTACCTAAAAAACAATACTTAAATGAAATCTATGAGGATTTTAAAAAAAATCCTAAAAGTTGCTCAGCTTATTATCAAGATTTTATTAAAATTAAAGAAGGCAATGAATTAACAAGTTCAGAATTTCTTAAATGTTTTTTAACATATATTCAGAAACGTGAACATACTGACTATAACTTCACAGATTATAAAAATTATTATACTCAGCAAAAGAAAGAAAATGAAAAAAAGCAAGTGACTTGCTAACTTAGAATTAGCTTAGTAAAATAATACTTATTCAATAAAAGGTATCAAGCCGTGAAATTTTTTCACGGTTTTTTTGTTTTTGACAAAATAAGCAAGCTTATTGTTGTAGCTATTAGATTAGTAAGTCGTTCAGAATTAGATTTTTAATAAAAATAAATAAGCCGTGCCTAGCGAACACGGCTTTTGTATGGCAAATTTTACGTTTGCTGCGATTCTCCATTCAGCAAACAACGCTAGAATTATTTGTAATAAAAAGTTGCCCCCATCACTTGTTCATCAACAGTAACTTCAACCCAATTTAAAGTCGCTGTGCAACCTTTTGGTGTAGATTTACCTCTTGTATCACGAATACAAGGAGTACCTCTTACATAAGCTTCATCATTATACTTAATGCATTTTGTTTGCACACAAGTGTTAGAGTATTGACCAACGCCATATTTAACACATTCTGTTTTTTCGCAATAAGCATTGGCAGGGATATATGCGGCAATACCTTCATTTGAACTAATATTTGAACCTTTAAAAGAAGTTAAATTTGAACTTGCTAAACATGGACTCAAAGGTGGTAGTGGTGACTTATGGTGTCTGATTCTTCTGATAGCTTCTCTTTTAGCACCACTACATCCTTTTGGAAAACCTGTGGGCAAGCATAACCAAATTGCACATTTATTATCTGGATTACTTGAAGTTGCTTGAATCGATTGTTTTTGTTCATCGTTGATTCGATCAGAATATTCATCTACAAGATCTAAAGCTTTATCATCAATTTTTTGCTGTTGATCTTCAAGTTTATTAAGTTTGTCTTGAGATGCATTCTCTACAAGCTTTTGATTATCAGATTCAAGATTATTAAGATTAACAGTTTCAAGTTTATCTTCTAATTTTTCTTTTGCATTATAGAATTGTTCATTTTCTAAACCTGTACTGAATTCATCAGTATTTGCTAAAGCTAAGTTAGAAATTCCAAGTAGAATTAGTGTTGCTATTACTATCTTTTTCATAATATTCCTTATTTTTGATGATTAGAGTTATTTGAAGAGTTATTTTTGTTTTTATTTAGATTACTTTGATGTTGAGCATCATTGTTTCTTGAATTTCTTATATGATTTCTAATAGAATCAGTTGCTGCGGATGCAAGAGAACTAACTGCTCCAACCCCCCTTTTTGCTAAAGCAATAGGAGCTCCCACTGCTCTACCTAATAAGTTACCTGCTGTTGCAGTTGCTGCTTGTACAGGGGTAGATGTTGCGGCAGAAGTCAAGGCTTTAGTAGCATATTTACCTGCTACCATGGCACCTGTTGCAGCAGCTGCAAATGTTAATGCATTTGAGCCTGACATACTTGAATCAATTAAATTACCAACGGCACTTGGCACACTTAGAGCAGTTGCGGCAAAAACGAGCATAAACATTATTAAACAAATTGTATTTGTTAAGAATGCAGTAAATCCTGCAAAGCTTGGATTGCTATCTATTTGATTATTGATAAATTCTGTACCTACTTGAATCAAGAAGATTAAAGTCATAAGTTGTAATGCAAGGGAAAGACCTGCTTTTAAATAGTTAATAGCAAATTGGTTGGTGAAAGTTAAACCTCCTAGTCCAACTGCTAATATACCTGCTCCCATGACAAAATACATTTTTACGCAAATAACAATGTAATTTGCCATAATTATAAATAAACCAAAAATGCCGATTATTCCTATAATAACTGCTAAGACATTAGCAAAGGATAGTTCTGTAGCGGCTTTAGTTGCTAATTGGTATTCATATTTACCTATAAGTTCCCAAATAGCTTGTACAGATGAATTTGCAGAAGATCCAGTAGGAATTTGAGCTATAGAGTCTATAATTCCTACAATGTTTTCAAAACCAAAGTTTATAACACCAATGAGAAGACCAATAAACAATATCAGCTTAATTACTTCAGCAAAAAATGTTTGAGTACTTTCTTGATTAAAGATTAACTTATAACCGAGAAAAACAACTGCTATTGATGTTACATACATTAGAATCCTATTAGCTGCATCGAATACTTTGATACTAGCTGTGGCAACAGAATCTTTTATCTCTTGCATCATAAGTGCAGGTAGCTGACTAACAATGTCATCATGTGACATATCTCTGATTTCTTCAACTGCTGAGGCTAAGCAATTATTAGAAAATGATATTATTCCTAATATTAATATTAGAAGTAGGGGGGATTGGAGGAATCTGTTCATATCTATCCCTTAATTTTCTTTATTATGTTTTTAGAAAGTGGACTTATCCAACCGAAAACGAATAAGAAAGATTGTTTTACACCCATTGTATGTGTACTTTGTGGTGATATTAGTTTGCCTACCGAATTTGGAACTTCTATGGTTAAATAAGCAAAACAAAATGTAACAATGGTAAATAACAAACTGTTTGTAAAAAAAGTGAATGGATTTAAGAAAAAGTCTTTTGCAAGTAGGTCTTTGAGTAAATAATCACAAGTCATTATTAAGAATGTATTAGTCATAAGAATTAAAGCAAAAGCTATTGCCATCTTTAAATAATTCATAGCAAATTCATTTGTAGAACTTACACCACCCAAAGCTAAACACAGAATGCCAACGCTTGAAACAAAATACATTTGTATAGTTATAATCAGATAATTTGCAAGAATAAACAATAAAAAGAATGTTGATAATATTGCAAAAACACTTGAAAAAATGCAATGTTGAGCCACTGTACTGTAACTAAATATGTTCCAAATATTGATCTGAGACTTTACATAAGAAATAATCATTTTCCAAATATTAGTTATTTGATCAACAATCAGTTGTATGCAGTTATATTCTTCTCCTGTAGGTAACTTGGTTATAGATGTTATATAAGAAATAATTTCAGGGAATGAAACATGATTTATAAATCCCCAAATAGCACCAAATACTAGTATTATTTGAATAATTTCTTTGCAAAATTCTTTAAAATCATGAGAACCGAAAATCAGTCTTTTTCCTGCAAAAATTATTGCTAACGTTATCATGAAATTAACAATATACTTAGCAGAATCTATAATCTTTTTGATATTTATATTTATTGATTTAAGAATTTGATCATCGAATTCTTCAGAAATATGAACTAAATAATTAGTATCCATCTCTTTAACCTCATCGGCAAGAGCTAGATTGTTACTAAATAAAAACAAAAAGAGAAATAGTTTAAAGACTTTTTTCATTTTTTACTATTTTTTTAAATTATCAGGGTTGTATTTGTTACCAATTTGGTTTTGCAATTGTCCATGTTCTTGACGTGTTTGAGTGTATTTTATTTGTAGATCATTAGCACGTTGCTCACCTATCATTTTTCTCAGAGTTACAATTTCAGTTGTTAAAACGGTTATCATTTCAAACATACGAGCATTAAGTTGTGCTTCTGTAGTATCATTACTGAAATTAGTACTGATGTTTTCAATTCTTTCTTTAGATTCGTCAATGTCTTGCTCAAATTGACTTTTCTGTCCATCTGTACTGTTGTACATTTCAAGTTCACTTCGTAGAAGACTTATGATATTTTGAGATATGTTTAATTTTTGAGTGTTAAGTTCTCTTAACTCATCATCGGTACATGTGTGTCCTGTAGCGCATAAAATTGAAATTTTGCTTTCAATGTATTCCAGGTCGTCAATAAACTCTTTTAAAGAATTGTATCTGGTTGCTAAAGCGTTATATCTATGCGCAAGTGATCTATATGCTTGTATATCTCTATTAATTCTATTAATTATATCCATACCAGGAACTTCAATTCTTCTTAGCTGCTCAATTTCATTTGCGTAAGAATCAAGCATTGTATGAGTTTGCTCAATCATTTCTAAATAATTAATTAATGTTTGCGTTAAACTGGCTACGTCAATTGTTGGTATACCTGATGCATGAGTTGGTGTACTTATGCTAAAAGACAAAGTGAAAATAGCTGCAAATATAGTATTTTTAATTTTCTTCATAAAAAACTCCAACGACTTACCTAAAGTTGTAAGGTTTGCTAAATTGAATATCTTTATTTACGATAATGTTAAAACGATAACCGTTTCTTATCTCAATTGTAGGGCTTATGTTCATGTGCTTACGAATTAATTCAGTAGTAACTTGTCCTAATTCATTGCCTAGAGCTTCAGACATTGCACTAGTTGCAGATTGTGTTTCTGAGGTCCCATTGTTATATTTATTGTCTGCATAAGTTACGCTTGCAGTAACAACTGAAAGCAAGAAAGCCCCTTTGAATAGTTTCCAGTAGTGATTGTTAACTTGATCTGAAAAACCACTAGCACCGGCCATGTCAACACCTTGCATTGCTTCTAAATCAAGTGTTTGACCATTTGGAAATACTAATCTGTTCCAAATTACAAATACTCTTTCTTGACCAAATTGAATACTATTTGAAAAAGCTCCAAAAATTTTGGTTCCTTGGGGAATTAACAAATGATGTCCTGTAGCAGTGTCATATACATTTTGGCTAACCATTGCAAGAATATTACCTTTAAGATCGCTATTGATTGCAGTTTGTAGCACAGCAGGAATAACAAATCCTGTATTGATTGTTAGCGTTTTAGTTTTTTCTACTGAATGACCTAAATCCCAATTAGTAGATGAAGCTTTAGTAAAAGATGCGTATGCATTGTTATTATTGGTATTATTACTGTTGTTATTATTAACGAAATTTCCCATCAATTCTTGAGCAAGCTTCATTTTTTCTTTATAAGATGAAGTGGTTGATTTTTGAGCTCTAATTTGAGCTTGAACTTTATTATAATAAGCCATCTTTTCTTCATAGCTTGCATCGTTTGATGGACGTGCAATTTGTTGAGGTGAAGAAGAACGTTCGGTATCTTTTGATACTGTAAGTTTTGATGATGATTTCATTGCAGAAATGAATAAGTTATTTCTAATCTGCTTGAATTGATCGAATCTTTCATCAACTTCACCCATTCCTTGAATATCTTCATCTTTGATGATCTCGATATTTTTAGGAAGTTTTTTTGAAGCTTGATTTATTGTTTGATTTGCTGTAACTTCAGTTTTTTCATCTTCAATGTTTAGAATTTCAGTTTTCTGTTCTTCAAAGTTTTTTTCAAAAGATGCAGTTTTTAAAATATCTTCAGCAGCAAAATTTTTTTCTTCTTGCGTTTTTACTGCTGCTACCTTTTCTCTTTCAGTTGAAGTATTCTGCTCTAAATTTTTATTATACAGACTATAGAATACAACCGCTAAAGTTAAAGCTAAAGCACCAACACCAATAACTTTTGGCATAGCACTAAAATTTTTATTTTGAGGTTGATTTGGATTAGGTGCCATGGTCTTACCTCATTAGAGTCCAGTTAGAAGCTGTTGTTATTGTGCCGTTAGATTCTGAGTAGAATCTTGCTAATACATCGTTGTTAACGTGAATAACTATTTGATAGTTTCTTTTATCTTTTTCTCTATTATTCAATACGTAACTAAGTCTTAAATGGTCCGTGTAAATAACTACATCTTTACTATCTCGTTGTTGCACGTAATTTATCGCATAACCTTTTTGTCTTAATTTAGCAATTAGTAAATTATGAAAATAATCATCTTTAGCATAGGTTACGCTAAATTGAGTTTTGGCAGGAGGGTATACAGTAACTAATTTATTAACTGTATCATCTGCGATAAAAGTAATATCTTTAGTGTAATTTGTTTGTTTTGAATTACTAAAGTTTCCAACATTTTGAGTTGTGCTGCATGCAGACATTGCAGTTAGTATTGTAATTACACTTAAAGCTTTAATTGATGATTTTATAAAATTCATTTATTTTGCCGCCTTTCTTATAATAACTTTATCTTGACTAGAACCTATACCTGCAATTAACTCAGCTTCATAGAAAATAGCATCAACAATAAATCTATTATGTTGTAATCTATAATTAACTAATTGCTCATTAGACTTGCTATTTGCATTGAATTTTGTAACGACTAAAGCAGGAGCTTCATTTGAGTTCATTGTCTTAGGCATTTCAATGATTGTTTTGACACCGTCATTGTAGACACGTATAGGTTTCCAAACGACATCATCACCTTCAATTAAATAGTCAAAATTTAAGTTATCTAAATATTCACCTGTTTCAGGAATAACTTTTGCAGCATAAGCTTGTTGCTTGCTTTGCTGTTTTGCTTTAAATTTTGCCATGGCTTCTTCAGGATAAACAAAGCTTACCTGCGGCATAAATTCATTTTTAGTGGATACTAGATTGATGTGATAGATTCTTCTATCAGTAGTAACAATTAAGTTTGTTTTGATATTTACATCAAGAGGTTTAATAATTAAGTGTTCTGTAGAATAACCACCATCACCTTCTATTGCAGGTTCAATAGTCCAACGAGAACTATCCCCTAAAAAAATTTGTTGCGTAACTTCTCCTTGTTGCAATTTGATATCACAAACTTGCATCGGAGAGCATACAACACTAGGTTTTTGCGCACCGTATACGTATTGAACATAGCCGTTTTGAGCCTCTGAAGGGGCTACAGTGTTTCGATTTTGAATTTGTTTAGATAAATCTAAAGCTTTAATTTCATTTTCTGTTAGTTCAATATCTTCAGAATTAGAAGTGTATATTTCATAGTTTTCATCTGCTGCGTATATTGAACTTGATAATGCTAGTGCTGTTGCTACTGCTAATAAATTTTTTTTCATCGCTGCTATTTCCAAATTAGTTACGTAATTTTTGAATGTTGAAGTCTTTGATGTAAAGCCCTAAAGGATTATTTTTAAGTGTGTCAAATGATAAAGATGAGTTGTCTACAAAGTATATTGTTATTGTTGCTTTGAATTTTTCTTTCTTGAGAATACGACCTTGAGTTGAACGAGTGATTTCCTCCCATTCAACTTGATAGGTATCATCTGTTATATTTAAAATTGTTGTAATATCTAAAGATACATTTTCCTTTGTTACACGTTTAAAAGGGTTATTCTTTTGATTATCTGCTTGATAATATTCAGATAGCTTAATTGATGCAGGAGTGTTATTTTCTACCTTTGCATAAGCCCTATTAACCATATTAAGTTGATATGCAGTATCTAACGACACTGTTCTTACATCGTTGATAAAATCCATTATTTGAATTTTTACAATCTTAGGATCTTGCGTATTATATTGAGGTATAACTCCAGAAAATTGAGATCTACCAAGTTGATCAATTTCAATAACGTAAGGAGTGAATTTTGATTGAGAACCAATATATATAATTCCACCAATTGAAAGAAGGCATCCACTTAAACTTAATAATGCAACAATTTGCCATAATTTTTTGGTTGCAGTTTCAGATGAAATGTAGTCATTCCAAGTTCTTCTTGCGTTGATATATGGATTGTTATTACTTTTCTCTTCGGTGTTTACTTTATTCGTAGTCATTTAAATTAAGTCCTTTAATTGTTAAGTATTCATCAACCCATGCATTGCCATGCTTTCTTTCTAATTCTTTAATGAGTGCTATTGTTTCTTTGTCTGATACTGCAACAAAAGCGAGCGTAAGCTTTTGTAAAGCGAGAGAGAATAATCTTCTTCCTTCTGAAGAAACAAAATAATAATCACGTTTAGGAACGGCATTAGCAAGAATTTGAATTTGTACATCGTTCAAGCCAAATTTATGATACATTTCTGATGTATCCTCATTTGTTGCAGTCGCATTTGGTAAGAAGATACGAGTAGGGCATGATTCGTTAATTACATCCATAATTCCTGAATTTGCAGCATCAGACATGCTTTGTGTTGCCATGATTACTGCACAATTAGCTTTTCTTAGAACTTTGAGCCATTCTCTTATTTTTTCTCTGAATACAGGATTAGAAAGCATAATCCATGCTTCATCTAAGATAATTACAGAAGGTTGACCTTTCAATGAATCTTGAATTTTTTTAAAGAGATAAAGCAGAATTGGAATTCTGTTTTTATCAGGATGATTCAATATTTCCTCCATTTCAAATACAGTAAATTTAGAAAGTTCAATTGAATCTTTTTCACCATCGAGAATTTTTCCCATTGCTGAATAACCAATGTAATTATCAAGAATTAATCTAATGTCTGTATCTTGAATTGATGAATAGAAAGAACTTAAAGTTTTTTCATTGTTATCAGACATTGATTTTAGAGCTTGCTTAATAGCTTGAATCTGTAATGGTGTAACTATTCCTGTTTCATTGATATTATTTAGTGTAAGAATTGATGATATAAAGTTTGTTGCCCATTCTTGATCTGCCGCAGTTTCCAAATGTGCCAAAGGGCAAAATTGCAAACTTGAATCATCAGCACCTATTTCATAATGACTTCCATCGCATGCTTTGCATAATGCATACATTGACATGCCCTTATCAAAGGCAAAGATACTCATTCCTTCATATCTTTGAAGTTGTGCTGCAATTGTTGCAAGTAATGTTGATTTACCTGCACCTGTAGGTCCTAAAATTAAGGTATGACCTAAATCTCTCACGTGCAGATTTAATCTAAAAGGTGATGAACCATCAGTAACGCAATACATTAGCGCAGGAGAATTAGTCGGATAAAATGGACAAGGACAGTAATCTCTGCCAGTCCAAATTGACGAACTAGGGATTAAATGTGTTAGATTTAAAGTGTGTAATAATGGTTTTCTGATATTATTTGATGTGTTTTGGGGTAATGACCCAAGATAAGCATCAACTGAATTTGCTGATTCAATTCGAGCTGTAAAACCTATATTATTGATACATTTAACTATGTAATGTGCATTGATATCTAACTCTTTATAGTCTTCACTCATTAAAATGATATTAGATGTGTAATAACCACACCCAACTAGCCCTGAAGATACTTCAGAATACATTTCTTCTGCATCATTAGCCATGTCTAAAGCATCATGATCGATTTTTGATGAAGGTAGATTAAATACTTGAGCTAATAACCCTCTTACTTTTTGCTTCCATTTTTTTTGATATTTGTTGATTTGTCCCTGAGCAGTGTAAGAATCAAGAAAAATATATCTTGTATTCCAACGACAAGAGCAAGATACTTTGGAAATATTATTAAGTATTCCCATGTATGATTCCATTGGAAAACCATCAATAGCTATAACTTTAATGTATTTATTTCCTATGCTAGGTATAGTACCAACATAGAAATCTTGACTCGCTAATATTTGGTCGAGAAAAATAGGATTGTCAGGAAGTCTAATTGGATGATAAATTCCTGTAATACAGTAGTTAATAAAAGCTAATTGTCGATCAAAAGTAATAGTCTTACCATCTTCATCTTGGTATGAAAAACTCCTTAATCTATCTAAAGACATTGTTAAAGACAATTGGCTTTCAATGTCAGATAAAGTGTTTTTAAATTTTTCTAATATTTCTTTCGTGAAATCATTACTTTTATTTTTTTCTTCTTCAGTTGTTTCATACATTAAACTTATAAATTTATGTTGCGTTAATGTAGGTGGAAGATATGTAATTGTTAAGACAAATTCTGTTTCGTAAACATTACCAAGTTGAGAAAAATAACGTCTTCTTTCTTCATCGATGGCACGGCTTACTCTATTTGGAAAGCTGCTACAATATCTTTCGGAATAAGAATCTGTTTCTTTGCGGATTGAATCTAATTGAAAAACCCAACCATCGCCAAGCTGTACAAATAACGCATTGATTCTACTAGCAATCGCATTTTTTTCTTCGTCCGTGGTTGAATCGTTATCATCGCAAATATATGCATATGAGGCACTTAAAGAGCCATCTTTACCTAAAATAATACCGTCTTCAATAATTGACCCATATCTTAATAATTCAGCAAAACTTTTTCTTTTGTCTTTTTTAAATTTCTGATCATTGATTGTTGCAATGATTAGTCGAGAAAAAATAATAATAAAAACTAAAGAAGTAAGTCCTAAAGATAACGCAATAAAAATCATTATTATTTTTCCTCAAAAAATGGAGTTGATTTGGCGGAATAGAAACGAGCGTAACGTATATATTGAAGATATATATCACGCATTTTTGGATCTGCTTTAACCATTATTCGAGAAGCCCACAGGCTGAAAATCCATAAACATATTCCGAAAATGGTTGAAAGCAAGCTTTGCAAAATAAATATTAGAGCAACAGAAATAACAAGTGACATCAATATGATTTCACGATCTCCTCCCATGAAAAGAGTATGTCTGATAACTGATCTATGAATAGGAACTCTATTTAACATTCTGCTGCTCTCTTTAATTAAACTGACTGATTGATAACAAGTGTATTTTGAGGTTGAATATTGTAAGTTGTTGTTATCAACGCTC
The DNA here is from genome assembly GCA_944393045.1 of uncultured Succinivibrionaceae bacterium. Classification (GTDB taxonomy): domain Bacteria; phylum Pseudomonadota; class Gammaproteobacteria; order Enterobacterales; family Succinivibrionaceae; genus HGM20899. The sequence continues at coordinate 25,918 of CALXYT010000016.1, forward strand.
CTGTGCTAGTTGTTGAGCCGCCAACGGCAGAGAATATTGAGTTAGCTCCAACGATTAAGCAAATTACTAATACAAGATAGATGATTGATTTCATGAATTGAGACACTTCACCACCAAAGATCAACATGCCACCTGCTGCAACAATACCAATAATTGATATTGCTTGAGCGACAGGACCAGTGAGTGATGATTGTATTTTTGATAATCCTGATTCCCAAGGCAATGAACTTGCAAATGAGGGTTCAATACAAACAATGGTTGTTACCAATAGAACAAATAAACGAAATAAATTTTGGTTCATAAGTGATCCTTTTTAAAATGTGAAAAAGAAAAAAATAATCTTGAAATTAAGTAATCTCTTCAGTTAGATAACATTTATTGATGTTGTCATAACCATTAACTTTAAGAATAGATGCTATCTTTCTGTCATGACCAACACGTGCAATATGCACTATTACATGCACACAGGATGCAATAAGAGGTTCAATTGGTTTTGGATAATCTCTATTCATTGATATAAGTAAAGCAATACGTTCAAGTGCTGCTACAGGGTTATTCGCATGAACTGTTGCTGCACCACCTTCATGCCCTGTATTCCATGCCATTAGTAAATCTAAAGCCTCTGGTCCTCTTACTTCCCCTACAAGAATGCGATCAGGTCGCATACGCAATGTTGTTTTTAATAAGTCAGTCATTGAAACATTTGGAGAAGTGTGAAATTGTACGTTATTTTTTGCGGAACATTGAATTTCACCAGTATCTTCAATAATTACCAGTCTTTCTTTGGGATTATTCTGTACCATTGCTTCAATAACAGCGTTAACAAGAGTAGTTTTACCAGAACCAGTGCCACCAATAATGAGGATATTTCTATGATTTTTTACAGCGTTTAAAATGATGTTTTTTTGATTTTCTGACATAACACCATTCTCAACATATTGTGATAGCGTGAAAATTGAAACTGCTTTTTTACGAATGGTAAAAGTAGGACTTTTAACGCATGGAAAAAGTTGAGCGGCAAAACGGCTTCCATCCAGCGGAAATTCACATTCCAGAACGGGATGTGTTTCATTAGCTATTTTTGAGTGAAAAGATGCAACTGTTTGAATTAAATCAAGGGATGAGCAAGAGCTCATTTGACATAACTCTTCCATGCCGCTGCCGAGTTTTTCGACCCATACGGTACAATCAGAGTTGAGCATAAGTTCAACAGTTTTAGGATCTTCTAAAGCATGAAGAATTGTATTGCCTAGAAGAATTTTAATTTTCTCGATAGTTCGAGTTATTACAAGAGAATCAGTTATTGCCATATGTATAATTAAGTATATTATAAATATAATATAAATTATACACTATTTTTTAATAAAATAAAAAAAGAATTACAACAAAATGTAATTCTTTTGTGATAATGTAAATAAAATTGTTTAATCAAGAAAGTTATGCGCTTTCATTTCCTCATCAGAATACATTTCGCATTCTCCTTTTTAAAACGAAACTTTATTTTTAAGTTCCTCATCAGAATACATTTCGCATTCTCCTGTGTGTAAATTGTCAAGTATACATTTTGATTTTTTTTCTTTTTGCTGTGGTTGGAGTAATTCATTCATATTACAAGCTTGTAACCCCAAACCCAAAGCAAGCATTAAAGAAACTAGTAATAATCTTTTCATCAAGTTTATCCTTATAATTTTAATCGTAAAACATTTCTATCAGTGATTCTATATTAGTTGGTGCTAATTTGCAAACATTAATATATCCTTTAGGTATATTTTTTATATTAGAAATTGGAGTTGAAAATAAAATTGGTGGATAGAATGGAACAGTATTCATAATTTTAGCTAAAGTTTTAAGTGTCGGTATGTGGTGACTATTAGTTATTTTATAAAAATGAGGCATAGATATACCACTTAATTCAATACAAGTTGTTAATGTCATATTGTGCTTTTTTAAAATCATTTTTAATCTATCAGCAAATAAATCAATATAGTTATTTACTAATGTATCAATATTAGATTCTTTAACTTTTACTAATTCTGAATTAAGAGAACTAACTTGATTATTATTTTCACAATCCTTAATAAGTGAAAAGAATTCTTGTATTGAGCAATTTTTAGGAACTAAAATATTTACTCTTGTATAAGAGTGTTCTTTAGTTTCCCATTCAGGTAGTTTGAAAAAGTCAGATAATGGTATGTTTAAGCAAATTGCTGCTCTTACAATAAAAGTGAGACTTATTGAACTATCGTCTCGTTTTACAACATAATAGTATACTCTTTTTATTCCACTATATTCGCAGAACTTATTTACAGAGCATTTTCTCTTTTTAAGTTCATTGTCAATAAGCTCCATGATGTATGTTTGTAAACGTGAACAAATATCATTTTCTTCTTTGGTGTTCATTTTTTTATTGACTCTTTTTAAGTTTTAGGTATAAACTATAGTTACCTTTTGAAGACTTTCTTCCAAAGTAGCGTACATTGGTATCTTTTGATGCTATGTGATGTTAAATAAGATTAGTTATTTAATAACTTCAACACCAGCTTCTTTACCGATAATTAGGACATCTGCACCACGTTTAGCAAAAAGACCTACGGTAACAACGCCTGCAATAGCGTTAATTTGTTTTTCTAGTTCTTTTGGATCGGTGATTGCTAAACCATGTACATCAAGGATATGGTTGCCGTTATCAGTAACACATCCTTCGCGGTATACAGCTTGACCACCAAGTTTATTAAGTTCACGAGCAACATATGCTCTTGCCATAGGGATAACTTCAACAGGAAGAGGGAACTTTCCTAAAACATCAACTACCTTTGAATCATCAACGATGCATACAAATGATTTAGCAACGGCAGCTACGATCTTTTCACGAGTTAAAGCGGCACCACCACCCTTAATCATATCCATTTGATGATTGATTTCATCAGCACCATCTACATATATATCAAAACTTTCCACATCGTTAAGATCTAAAACCTTAATACCAAGGGCTTTAAGTCTTTCAGTTGAGGCAACTGAGCTTGATACAGCTCCTTTGATTTTATCTTTAATATCAGCTAATGCATCGATAAAGAAATTAACTGTTGAACCTGTGCCGACACCTAAAATGCAATTAGGTTGAACGTATTTAATAGCTTCCCTTGCTGCATTTAGTTTCTTAGTATTTTGAGTCATATATAAAAACCTATGGATTTTTCAAAAAAAATTTTGAGGTAATTATAACTTAAGGTGATTTAAAATCAATGATTTTTTTGAACCAGATCTCGTTTTATTCTAAAAAAATGGTGCTATACCTACGTAAGGTAATAGCACTAAATGCATATGCCATAAGTAGTAAAAAGAAGTAAACAGGTATCTATTTACTTCTTAATATAAAAATCACGAGAATCGGTTTTAAAAATGTTTTTATTGAAATGCTATTATTTGTCGTCCCAAAGTTTTTTAACTTCTGACATTACATCTTCTAATGTATAGAAGCCTGATGATTTAGCTTGATGAATGGAACGCTTTAAATTTTCAGTTAAAATATATGAAGGCGGAAAAACAGCATATTTACCCGCAACAATGTTAGGTTCAAGTAAACCCTTGGCACAGCGATATTCCACCCCTTGACGGGTCATACCTAGCACTTTGGCTACTTCTGGTACTAATAAATCTCTATCTATCATGGTAATCAGTTCCTTGCGTGAATGTTAAAATACTTAAATGAATTAATAATAAGTTCTTGTTTGTCACATTTAAGTTTCTTGCTTGGCATTATTTAATTATAAGTTATATTTTGTGCTACAAGATTTGATTGTTTTTTTATAGCTACATGATAAATTTCATGTAGGTATAGAATAAATTATACATTTACTTGCTATATAGTTTTTTGTAAACAAAGTTAAGTTGTAAAGATAATTTACGATTAAAAATAACATATTTTTATGAAAGAATCATAAAAGAAACAAGTTTCTTAAAAAGCTATGTGATCTTGTTATAATTTTGCCTAAATTTTTAACAATAAAATGTGGAAAAACGCACTTTTAGTTCACTTTTTACCCCCAAAAATTTTGTAAAGTTTGTAGATCCTTTTGACCTCATAAAATTCCTCCTGATATCCCCAATTTTTAAAATCTTCTGCCATCAGGTTCAGACAGCATTCTTTATGACTTATAAGCAATTAGTGGTATGAGTAAAATCACAGCCTTTTTGTAAGGTGCAAGCTTCTTAACTACATCTTTGTCATATCTTCGTTGTTAGTGTATATTTCTCTCATTTTAAAGCAGTGATTAGCTTTTTTATCGTATGCTCTACTACATTATTTTGAAGCGTCAATGTTCTTGTGTTCATCATAAAGACTTAGGCATTTTTTGGGGCTACGTATAATTGTTTAATATTATCGTAATGAATTGTTTAACTTAATCGGCCCATGAAAGAGTAATTGTAGCGACAAGGCCTAAGATTCCTGTGGTTGTTTGTTTAAAAAATTTCATAATGTAATTTATTCCTGCAAGTGTTGAATTTTTTATGTTTGTATTATTTGGTAAAACTGAAAAAGTGTAGTTTAACTTTAAGAAGAAGTTAAACATCTTGTTGATATAAATACCTGTTAAAATATTTATATTTTCATAAGTAAGGTAAATATGTGTTTATATCTTACTGTAAAATGTTATTTATTGGGGGATATTCATATAGTACACTTGATTTTGTTAAATAGTTTGTGTTTTTAATAAATTATAATTTTGAGTTTTATTAAAATTGTATTAAAAATCTTAGTATCATTAGGAATCTGTTTCTCTAAAAGAAAGCACAAAATTAACAAGTTAATTTATTAAAAAAGTCTCTTATCTGCGAGCTAGATCATGTTGATGCATACGTAACTCCCTAAAAACTATGTAAAAGTAAAGCTTACGCACCATTTTTACAAAAGAGTTGTAAAAGTTCTAATAAGTTACGTTAAACTTGTATATAAGTAGTATGGTTAGATAGAAAGAAGAAGGAAAGCACAATTGGACAACAATAATAACAATAATATTGAGCATTTATGGCAAGAACAACCACAAGAGCAAGGTAATAGTGTAGGGCAGAGTAATATTCATCAAATGAGCTTTAATAACGATAATTCTGAGCAAGTTAGTGCTACGCAAGAAGTTTTAGGGAAGTCTAATGAAGTTCAAGATACCCCAAATGAAGAAACTGAAGTTATTAGAATAGAGATCTTCTCCAGGATCTATGTGCTTACTTGCGCAAAAAGAGAGGTTGACTCAATTAAAAGAGCAGCTGGAACTTTAAAATCTAAATTGACTCAGCTTTCATTAATTGCTCCATCTTATAATAATGAACAGCTTGCAGTGCTTGCAGCATTAGACTTTTGTCACGATTTAGAAAAGAATAGCTTGAAATTGCAGGAAATAGATCATATATTAGAAGTAAGGACAAACGAGATGAAGGATCAAATAGCAGATCTGATATCTAAATAGTCCAAACAGTTAGCCTCAAGTTGTTGTAATTGGTTATGTCCCTGAGCCGATACAATTAGATTTGGGAGATTTAATCCTGTGTGGTGTGCAGGCCTATTCAGTTAGGAAGCCTAAACCTGGAACACTTTTCCCGCCCTTGACTTTTGGGTTCAAGGTTTTCAGATCGATACAGCAGCTTGGGGTCTTAATTTTTTTCAAAAAAGTCCAATGCGACTTGCTACTATAATAACTAGAATAATATGCCAACTTCACGTCCCTTATTGCGTCAAAAAATTCGAGATCTACGCAAATCAATAAGCCCAGAACTTCATGCTCATTATTCAGCTCAGTTAATCGATCGTTTCACTAAGCATGAACGAATTTTAAATGCAAATTGTGTCGCTTTATACATTAGTGTGGACGGTGAAATAGATACTAATGGTGTTATCGAATGGTGTTTATCACGTGGCAAGAAAGTAGCATTACCTGTTTTACATCCGTTTAGTAAAGGCAATTTACTCTTTTTAAATTACGATCATAATACCGTAATGATAAAGAATAAGTACGGTATTCCAGAACCAGAACTAGATGTTCGTAACGTTATCCCATTACAAAATATCGATATCTTATTTACTCCTATGGTAGCTTTTGATATAAATGGTAATCGTTTAGGTATGGGGGGGGGTTATTATGATCGCACCTTACAGGAATACCATCATAAGCAGACAGGACCTTATCCTATAGGATTAGCTTTAGATATTCAAGAAGTTGATACACTACCAACTGAAATCTGGGATGTACCATTACCGGAAATCATTACTCCAACTCGTGATATCATCTTTAAAGAGCAAGATTCACAGTAATAATTTTTGTATGTTATACCTTCATCAAGCCCATTTGCCATATTTGTGTGCTTGCTAATTTGTGCAACCACCAGCTAAAACCCCATATATTTCAGGAATTTTTCCATAAATTAAGTTTTTTGTTCCTTGCGAGCTATTCTTTTAGATAAAAAAGGGGATTACTTGTGGAAAGTTCTTGCTTTTAGGTAAGGTTAAGGTTAAAGTTAGCGCATGTAACTTTCATAGTTACATTACTTTCTATTTCATCAGGTTTATTTCTCTTTTTTATTAAGTTTTTACCTGATGCGCTTTTATTTGTTTCTTGTTATCTTTTTTCATTGGTAACACCACATTTTTATAGCATAAAGTTATACAAAAATTTTTATTTAAGTTGTCGTGAGACAATCTGGTTTAAGCCGTGAGGCAGTCATCGCATGAGGAATGTATGAGCGAAAAATTACATAAGATTCTAGCATCTTTAGGTTTAGGTTCTCGCCGTGATATGGAAGAATGTATCAAATCAGGCAGAGTAAGTGTTGATGGTAAGGTTGCTGCTTTAGGTGATAGAGTAGGTGATCATGAGGTTATTCGTTTTGATGGTCGTATTATTAGAAATGCTCAAACTGAAAAACCAATATGTCGTGTGTTAATGTACAACAAGCCAGAAGGTCAGATGTGTACAGCTAGTGATCCGCAAGGCAGGCCTACAGTATTTGATCGTTTACCAAAAATTGCTAAAGGCAGATGGTTATATATTGGTAGATTAGACGTTAATACTTCAGGTTTATTATTATTTACTACTGATGGGGAATTAGCTAATGCTTTAATGCACCCAAGTCATGAGGTAGAAAGAGTATATGCTGTTCGTGTTTTTGGGGAGGTTGCGAAAGAGCATATCAAGCAGCTTGAAACTAATGTGCAATTAGAAGATGGACCTGCTCATTTTGAGAAAGTAATCTATATCGGTGGAGAAGGTATGAACCAGTGGTATCAGGTTGTTTTACGTGAGGGCAGAAAACGCGAAGTCAGAAGATTGTGGGAACAGTTAGGGTTTAAGGTGAGCCGTTTAAAGAGAATTAAATACGGTACTGTAGAACTTGGTAAGTTACCACAAGGCGGTTATGAAGAACTTTCTTTAGCAGAGGTAAATAAGCTTAGACAATTGGCAGGATTAAAACCTGAAAAGAAATCAGTGCTTAAAGAAGATGCTAAGTCTTTAACTAGCCGTGAAGAGTTTGTGAAGAATCGTCAAATTCGTAATACTGCTCGTAAGTATGCTCAGCAGGGTAATACTGATGCTCGTTTTGCTAATAAACGCCGTGATAGGCAAAATGAGAGCAGGAATAAGGGGTTCTCTAGCATGTACGTTAAAGAACTAGATTTATCAAACTTCTCTAGTATGTATGCTGATATTCCGGGTGCTCAAAGAGCAAGAACTTCATCAAAAGGTAATTTTACAGCTAATGGCTCAAGAATCTCTTTTAGAACTAGAAGTGAAAGTGATAATACTCGTGGCAGAAATGAAAGATTCGCAAATGATAGATTCACTAAGAGTCGCTTTAATGAAGAAGATAAATCTTCATCATATTCATCAAAGCGTGCTGGTAGAACTTTTGGGAAAAATTATGGCGCAAATGACGAGTTTTCTTTAACTGAAAAAAATAATCGCCATAGCTTTAACCGTTCTCACTTAAGAGATGATGCAAGATCTAATGGTAGATTTGGCGCAAAAGCTAGTACAAGAGGTAATGGTAGATTTAACTCCAAAGGTCGCAGTGGCTTCTTTAACGCTCAATAACTACCGTTAAGAAAAAAGTCTATCTAAGTAAGTAGATACTTAGAAATTTATATTCTTAATATATCACCCTAAAGAATTAGGGTGATATCAAAAGTTTTTAGAAAACATATTTTTTAACTTCTCATAATCGTTAAGCCCCAATCTGCAATCTACAATCCAAAAGTCCCAGCGCCTAAAAATTTAGCTATAACATTTTTACTTTTTAGCTAATTTTTTAAACCTGAAAAAGCAGTAAAAGAAGCAGTAAAAAAGTACTAAAAGGAGTTTATGATTTCTTGAAAGAGTATAAGTTTTGTCTTGAGAAAAATAATAGTAAATTGTATAATGCCCTCTCAAATATCTCTTATCTTTAAAAGAGTTTTTTACTATAATTTGAGCGTTTTTATATCTAAGGAGAGTTTTGGTGTTTGATATGGCATGGGTTAATGACCCATCAGCATGGTTAGGTATGCTAACACTTATTATTATGGAAATAGTGTTAGGTATAGATAATTTAGTATTTATTGCTATCCTAGCTTCTAAATTACCATTAAGAATGCAGGCACGGGCTCGCTATATGGGGTTAAGTTTAGCGTTACTTATTAGACTTGTGCTAATTTGCTTTATTTCCTGGATTGTGCAGCTCACACAACCACTATTTACTGTTTTTAATTTAGATATCTCTGTTCGAGATATAATTATGCTCCTTGGTGGTATTTTCTTACTTTACAAGGCAACCCATGAACTTCATGAGAAACTTGAAGGGAAAGAAGGTTCAAACTCCTCCAAAGCAACTACCCATGCATTTTGGTTAGTAGTATCACAAATAGTAGTACTTGATGCAGTATTCTCATTAGATTCCGTTATAACAGCAGTGGGTATGTGTGATCATGTCTTTATTATGATGTTCGCTGTTATTATTGCTATGGTAGTAATGGTTATTGCCTCCAAGCCTTTAACGCTCTTTGTAAGCAGTCACCCGACATTGATAATTCTTTGTTTAGGCTTCTTACTTATGATAGGCTTTAGTTTAATTGCTGAAGGTTTGCATATTCATGTACCTAAGGCTTACTTATATGCCGCTATTGGTTTCTCTATTCTTATTGAAATCTTAAATCAAATTGCTCGTAAAAATAGCTTAAAACTCTCTAAAGACTTAAAGGATAGCCGTGAACTTGCTGCAAGCTTAGTATTACGTATTTTAGGGTCAAAGAGTAAGAATCAATTTCAGTCTATTAAAGAATCAATTGTAGCTCCTCCTTCAGATGCAGTATTTGCGACCGAAGAGAAGAACTTAGTATCTCGCGTATTACAGCTTTCAGGTCAGCCGATTAGAGCGGTAATGACAGCTCGTCATGATGTTGAGATGATTGATATTACCTCTTCTAAGGAAGTAATTTCTCAGCAATTAGTCAATTCTACCCACTCTCATTTAGTTGCTTATAAAGATGGTAATCGTGATGCTCCAATAGGTATTGTTGCTAAATCTGATATTTTAAATCATTTAATCCATGATCCTAATAATTTCAAGCTTGTTGATTTATTGCGTCAGCCACTATATGTACCAGAAACAGTAAGTGTACTTAAAGTGCTTGAGGAGGCTAAAGCTGCTAAAATCTATACCATGTTAGTAGTAGATGAATTTGGTAATTATGAAGGTTTAGCAACTCTTAAGGATATCATGGAAGAGATTGCTGGTGATTTACCTGAAACCTCAGAAGTTTCAGATTGCGTAAAACTTACTGAAGATACATACATGGTAGAAGGTGATATTGCTTTAACTGAGCTTGAACGTCAAACAGGTTTTACGGTTGAGCAAAATGTCCATTACCATACTTTAGCTGGGTTTATTATGGAAACCTCACAAGCTTTACCAACACAAGATAGCGTCTTGGAAGTTAATGGCTGGTCGTTACGTATTGTACGAGTAAATAATCATACTATTGAGACTGTTGAATTAAAGTACTTAAAAGCTAATAATGAACAGAAATAAAAACTTACTAATGAACAACTTTAAGGAAGGCTTCTTCCTTAAAGTTGTTAAGCAAAAGAGTTATTACCATTAAATAATTAAGTCTTAACAATAGTAACAAATACCTCCTAACATAAAAATAAATTCGAGTAATTATTACTAATGGCAATAAGAGCAGGTGGAAGCAGTAATGATACAAATAACTAAACAAACGATTAATAACTTCTTAAAAGTTAGAGAACATGAAGTAATATTATTTTTTTTATGTTTAGTTGCCATTGCTTTTTCCTTTATCAATCCTTTATGGTTTAATCAAGCTCCGGGGCAAGATGCCTCGGTTTTTGCACTAATCGGCAAGATGTGGGCAAATGGTCAGGTTCCTTATCGAGATATGATCGATATTTACGGGCCTGGCATTTTCTTTATTGATATGATTGGTTATTGCATAGGTGGTTATCCTGGCATAGCGTTTATAGAGGCGCTATGTCTAGTCTTTGGGGTAATAAGTTTAGATTTAGCCCTGCGCTTATTTAAATTTAGTCCATTAGCTCGTTTCTGTTCTATTGTAGTAGTAATCTCCTTATTAGGTCTAAGGTATTACTACGGTAATATGACCGAGGATTACGCCCTTTATTTTGCAATGATTGCAAGTTATCCTTTTGCCTGGTTATATTATTACGGCAGATTTAATTGGTTAATCGCCATAATTCCTGCCTTTATGTTTGCCCTTACCATTTCCATGCGCATAACTAATGGGGCTTATTTTATTGCCTGGTATTTAATGCTTATGGCATATTTTTATGCAAATGGTAAGAGTTTAAATATGCTTAAATTACTCTTAAGCATAATTATTGGGTTGGTAGTAGTTTTTGCAGGATTTGCGCTTTATTTTAGTTATAAAGATGAGTCTTTATTAGAAAAAGTCAGCTATTATAGTTTATTTGTTGGTAATGGTAGTAATTTTAGTACTGAACACTTAGCCATAGGTTTAGTAGGTTTCTTACGTACTGGTCTTTGGATTGTACTAGCAGGTTTTTATATACTATTACGTAAATATAAACAAAGCTTAATCATTAAAGATAGCAGAAAAGATAGTTTCTGGTTTATTTTATATTTATCATTAGGTGTGTTCTTTACTTGGGTATTTAATAGCTTAGCAGGTGAATTACATGATCATTATGATCAGTTGTATCTGCCATTTATGTTTATCCCTCTTGCCTTTTTAATGCATCGCTATCTCCATATCACTCGTGATATCACTATTAGTTTCTTAACAATTGTGGGATTAATTGTATTTTTAGTGATGGAGCATATCTTATGGGGATGGAGTCATGGCGTTCCAGCCTTATCAGAAGTATTTGGTCATATAGTAATTGATGCTCTATGCGCGGCTATTGTTTGTTTGATGCTATTTATCGTACGTAAAAAAATAGGTGCTTATCGTCATAACCATACATTTTTCTTATGCTTAAGTATTGCGATAACTTTAGTATTAAGTATTTATACATTAGTCTTAGGGCCATACTTAGGTAAACCAAAAGATTTTATCACACAGAATATTGTAGATATTGTGGTAGAGAATACTAATCCAGGTGATTTAATTTGGGTAGATTTTGATAAACCACAATATTACATTTGGACCGATAGAATGCCTGTTGCTCCAACTTTATTTAGATCAGAGGTTAATCCTGGCTATGATGTAAAGCAGCAGGTATTAAAAGGAATAATGTACTTTAAGCCAACCTTTGTGATTACTGATCCTGAGGTTATTAAAGCATTTATTTCCTCTGATATCAAAGAAAAAATCTATGAATTAAGTGAAAGAGAGCTTTATACCTACATTACTACTAATTATGTTGAGGTAGTAGATGGGCTGTTTGTAGCAAAACCTGAGCTTAAAAAAATAAAAAAATCCAAGGTGAAAGCTGATTTACGCAACCATAAAGAAACAGCAAAAGCCTTAGAGGAAGCCAAAAAAGCAAACATTTTTACACCTAGGGAAGAAGGATCATTAGTAGAAAATAAAAATAATCAAAGTACTACCAGTAATACTACTGATAATAACAGTACAAGTACTAACACCGCATCTGCAAAGGACGACATTAAAGAAGAAAGTTCAGATAGTGAGGTAATATTGCTTGATAATGGTCTTGAGCTTACGGAAAAGACTGAGTCTCAAACCTTTACTGAAAATGATTCACCTAAAAATGATGAGCAAAAAGAGCAAGGGAAACAAGAAGAGTTAATCTTGCCTTTAAGATAAAAAACAGTAGTTATTAAATAAGTTATAGCGTAAAACTGAAAACAGCTGAAAATAACTGCACAAAAAACGATAATTACGAGCACGATAAATACCAATAAACACAAAATCGTCAATAGCTAAAATGCTAATAGGGACTGGACTTTTTCAGTAAGTTTCACTCCCTTTTTTAAAAGTTTAAAAAACTTAAGTTAAAAGCAAATGTTTACGAATTTCTTCTTTGCCCCAAAATTGTGATACGGTATGATATATGCAAAAGAAAAATTCGTACGATTAAGTAGTAACTAAAAAACATTACTACTTCTTGCAAGAAGGATATTTTTTATGAAAGAATTGCATCCTATCGGAAAAGGAACCAGGGAGCTGTTATCATCACGCCTTGGTTTTATTTTAATAGCTGCAGGTTGTGCCATAGGTTTAGGTAATGTCTGGCGTTTTCCGTATATTACCGGTCAATATGGTGGTGCAGTATTTGTAGGTGTATATATTCTTTGTTTACTAGCATTTGGCCTTCCTTGTGTAATGCTAGAACTATCCTTAGGTAGAGCTACTCATAAGAGTGTGGCAGGAGCTTTTGAGGCAGTTGAACCAAGAGGTACAAAATGGCACTGGGCAAAATATGGCATTATTCTTTCACCATTTGTGATTCTGTGTTTTTATACGGTCCTAACAGGATGGTTATTATATTACATAGTCCATATCGCAACTGGCGAGCTTTCAGGGCTTTCGCATTTACCGCTTAATGACTTAAAGCAAGAGGTGGCAGGTAGATTTGAGGCGCTTAAAGCTGATGCTGCAACCATGCTTTCATATACTATCATTGTGGTTACTTTAGGTATTTTAGTGGTTGCCCGAGGTGTACAAAAAGGTGTTGAGAATGTAACCAGACCTTTAATGATATTTTTATTTATCACGCTTATATCTCTTGCCGTTTACGCTTTGACTTTGGACGGAGCCTGGGAAGGGGTAAAGTATTATCTCTATCCGGATTTTGAGAAAGTTAATGAGGTAGGCTGGGCAACGGTAATCTTTGCAGCAATAAATCAGGCATTTTTCTCTTTAACTGTTGGTCAAGGTTCGTTACTAATTTTTGGGAGTTACATAAAAAAGGAACGAGCTTTAGCTACTGAGGCTGCTATTATTACCTCCCTTGATTTATCAGTGGCGATTATTGCAGGTTTTATAGTTTTTCCGGTATGTTTTAGTTTTGGGATTGCCCCAAATCAGGGACCAGACTTACTTTTTAATAGTATGCTTACTGTTTTTGCATCTATGGAATATGGTAGAGTAGTAGGAACATTATTCTTTGTCTTTATGTTCTTTGCTGCTTTCACCTCAGTAATTACTGTTATGGAAACTTTAATAGGACCTGTTATTGAGTTATTTAAGATTTCACGAAGATTGGCAGTATTTATTTGTTATATCTTAATTTCTTTAAGTACTATTCCATGCGTGTTAGGGTTTAATTATTGGCAAGATATTAAACCATTAGGCATGAATATATTATCTTTTGAGGACTTTATTTTAAGTAATAACTTCTTCCCGATTGGTGCATTCTTCTTAATCTCCTTTATTGTATGGGGCTGGGGTATTAAGAATAGTTTAGCGGAGGTTAATACAGGTAAAGGCTTAAAAGTACCTGCATGGTTTAGATACTATGTATATGTTTTACCAGCTATTATTGCTATTATCTTTATTCAAGGTTATAAAGATAGTTTTTAAAAAACTTAGGGGTAGCTGTGCTGCTCCTATTATTTTTTTAACTCTTTAAGATAATATTGACAATAGAAACAATAATAACAATTGAACAATTCCAAACAATAAAACATTAAAAATCAAAGCAAAAGTAAAAAAGTATAAGGCCTGGTTTGTTATGAGATCTACAAATGTAGTAAGTCAAGGAGCAAGAGAATTATTATCTTCTCGTCTTGGTTTTATTTTAATTGCTGCAGGTTGTGCTATCGGCTTAGGTAATGTTTGGCGTTTTCCGTATATTACCGGGCAAAACGGTGGGGCAATTTTTGTGGGAATCTATGTGCTTTGTTTGCTCGCATTAGGTATTCCTTGTGTTATGGTAGAACTTGCCTTAGGTAGAGCTTCGCAAAGTAGTATCACCAGAGCTTTTGATAAAATCGAGAATAAAGGCAGTAAATGGCATTTAGCTAAGTATCCTATGATGATAGGTCCTTATGTCCTAATGTCTTATTATACTGTGTTAACAGGTTGGCTGCTTTATTATGTTATTGCGCTAGCTTCTGGTGATTTTGTAGAAATTTCTCAGAAAGCTACTTCTAATGGTGGTCAAATTTCCCTTGATGTTATTCGTGAAGGGGTAACACAGAAGTTTTTAGCTTTATTAGGTAATCCTGCCATAATGGCAAGTTTAACTATTATGGTTATCACAGGAGCTATCTTAATCTGCGCTCGAGGAGTCCAGAAAGGGGTAGAGTTTATTACTAAGCCTTTAATGTTAATTTTATTATTTTTATTAACGGCACTGGCAATCTACTCAGTTACCTTAGATGGAGCTTCTGAAGGAATAAAGTATTACTTATCACCTAATCTTTCGAAGATTGAAGAGGTGGGGTGGATTAAAGTTATATACGAGGCACTTAATCAAGCATTCTTTACCTTAAGTGTTGGTCAAGGTTCGTTACTGATTTTTGGGAGTTATATTAATAAACAAAAAACTCTCGCAACTGAATCAATAATTATCGGTAGCCTTGATACCTTTGTGGCACTTATGGCAGGTTTAATAATATTCCCAGTATGTTTTAGTTTTGGGATAAATCCTGAAAGTGGTCCTGCACTCTTATTTGAGAGCATGTTAAGTGTCTTTACTGCCATGGAATATGGTCAAATTGCAGGTACTATCTTCTTTATCTTTATGTTCTTTGCTGCCTTTACTACAGTAATTGCAGTGATTGAAAGTATTATTGCGTTAACTATTGAGCAGTTTAATACTACAAGACGCTTTGCAGTATTTATTAACTTTATCATTATTTCTTTAATATCAATGCCTTGTGTATTAGGCTTTAATCTATGGTCTCATATTACCCCATTAGGCGAAGGGTCTACTATCTTAGATTTTGAGGATTTTATAGTAAGTAATAATATCTTACCGTTTGGTGCATTATATTTTGTACTATTCTGTATCTTCGGTTGGGGCTATAAGAATTGTTTTGCGGAAATAAATGAAGGTTCTGGTATTAAGTTACCTCGTTTTTATAAATATTACTTTATCTTTGTTTTGCCAGTAATTATCGGTATAATCTTAATATATGGTTATATTGCTAAATTTACAAGCTAAGTAACATAAAGATCAAATACATACAAGATTGGGGCAAAATCATTAAACTGCCCATTTTTTGTATGGAGAAGGTATACCAAAAATTTAAATCCCCAAACTACCTTCTTTTATGGTCATTAAAAATGTAGGCATGCCTATGTAACCACTTATAAGATTGTCCGGAGTAGAGAGCATAGATAACCAGGAAGGAGTTCCTGGTGATAATAAAACAGCAGGTAAGATTATTGGTGGCTCTCTGGAAGGGGATTAAGGGGCTGATGATTTTATTGAGCAATACGCTCAATTACAGAACTTAATAGCTATTCGATACTTTAAGGGTATGCAAGGCACTAAAAAGTTTATGACATAAAGTTTGAGGAAAAGGGGAAAGTAAATACCAACACCACAAACCAAAAAAAGCACTAAAAGACTTTATCTTTCTAACTGATGCTCTTAACTTACCAAGATATTATCTAGGTGGGAGCTTCGCATTAGATAACATTATCGCTAATACTCCATTTTTAGAGTATGTGAAAATTTTTCTGTAAATAGAAAAACATCCTGAGAATTTTTTAAAGCAGTGACCTTCCGGTTACTGCTGTTGTGTAATTAATATACCTTTTTGTTTTTATAAGTCAAGATTTATATTCTATAAATAAAATAGTCAATTATTTCTATTGAAATTTAACTATTTTTATTAAGAAAAACAAAATAATCCTAGGACAGAAGTTTTAGCTTCCGTCTCTTGTTAGTACCGAAAATCAGTAAGGTAATCGACCTTCATACATTATCTGAAATTCACCGTAAACTACTCCCCAGTTTTTTAGAGGCATGGTCCATTTTTTGGTCGCCTCAAAAGTGGAAAGATACAAGGCCTTAAGTAGTGCCTGGTCGCTTGGAAATACGCTTCTTTGGCGATTCAGTTTGCGATAAGACGCATTAAGACTTTCA
>CALXYT010000017.1 GCA_944393045.1 uncultured Succinivibrionaceae bacterium
TTGTAAGACCTACAAAAGTAGGCTAGATTTGTTGATACTAGAAACCCCCGCATTTATGCGTGGGGAGTATGTCATATTGACCTATATCTCTAGCTTTTTAGGTAGTTAAAGCAAAGTTGTGTCAGGTAAGTTTTTGATTTTTTTGTGATGCATATTGCAAATTTTACTCTAAAGTTTTTTAGTAATTGGTCGCTATGAAGATAACTAAAGGTGTATGCATTAGGTAGAGCTATGGCATTATATTTAACTAATATTATGTCGCTCTTTGCTAGAAGGCAAATGAGCATGATCCAAAGCTCCTTAGATACCTCTTATGAACGTTTAGCTAGTGGTAAGAGGATAAATAGTGCTAAGGATGATCCTGCTGGTTTACAGATTGCCAATCGTTTATCATCCGAAATCGATGGACTTAAACAAGGTAATCGAAATGCCCAGGATGGGATTTCTATTGCTCAAACTGTTGAGGGAGCGTTAGATGAGGTTTCTGTTATGCTCCAGAGAGTGCGTACTCTAGCACTGCAGTCTGCTAACGGCACCAATAGCACAGCCGATAGAGCTGCCTTAAATGGTGAGGCAAGGCAAATGTATGAGGAGATAAATCGCATCTCGCAAGATGATACTTATGCAGGTGCTAAAATTCTTGATGGCTCTAAAGGAATAATCAATATTCAGGTAGGCGCTTACGCTAATCAAACAATAGCTATTGACTTATCGCAGTCTTTTAGCGTGGAGGAAATGGCTAAAAGAGCAGGTACTGATGCAGAAGTTGCTTTTGCGAATGGTTTTGATATTAGTACAGCTGAAAATGCCCAAAATGTTTTGGCTAATATCGATGCGTTAATAGCTGTGGTTGATGGCAAACGTGGTGAGCTTGGTGGAGTGCAGAATCGTTTGGAGTCTACTATCAGATACCAAAGTCTTTCAATTGAAAATCTTAGTGAATCCCGTAGCCGTATTGAGGATACGGATTATGCTGAAGAGACCTCAAATTTAGTACAAAAGCAAATTCAAATGCAAGCTGCCGTTGCGGTTCTTACGCAGGCTAATAATTCTAAGAGTTTTATTTTACAGCTCCTTGAAGGCATATAGCCTAAAGCGAGAGGGGAATTTCTCTTTTTTCCTGTTCTCTTTTTGTTCAGCTCTTTTTTCATTTATAGCTCTAAGTTTTTTCAGCTCTTTTGTTTGTTACTTCTTTATATGCTCTGCGTTATATAAAGACGTAAAAATATCTTTTTTTCGCAGTTAAAATTTTTTCAAAGAAATCAAGTTTAACGTTAATAATCAGGAATATTTTTAGTAGATCTCGGTAAAGTGCTGCTAAATGTGATAATCTGTAACAGTCAAGGAGCTTTAATGCGAAAGTTCTGGCTCTTGGTATTAAAAAACTTATTTATATTAGCAATCAATTACACATGAGGAAATAATGGCAATATCAATTAGTGCTAGACAGGCAACTAGAAAGACCATGGCTCTTGTTTTAGCCGGTGGTAGAGGTAGCCGACTATTTCAGCTAACAGATACTCGAGCAAAACCTGCAGTTTATTTTGGGGGAAAGTATCGCATTATTGATTTTGCGTTATCTAATTGTATAAATTCAGGTATTCGTAAAATTGGCGTAGTTACGCAGTATAAATCGCATAGTCTATTACGTCATTTACAGACAGGTTGGTCATTTATGCGTAACCAGTTTAGTGAATGTCTTGATTTTTTACCAGCTCAGCAGCGTATCGATGAGGTGCATTGGTATCGTGGTACAGCAGATGCGGTGTATCAGAATATAGATATTATTAAAGATCATAAGCCTACGTATGTTTTAATATTAGCAGGCGATCATGTCTATAAGATGGATTATGCTAAATTAGTTTTAGATCATATTTCCCATGGCGGACCTTTAACTGTTGCTTGTGTTCCAATTCCTAAGGAACAAGCTAGTTCTTATGGTATAATGCAAGTTGATCCAGAGGGACTAATTACCTCTTTTGTGGAAAAACCTCAAGAAAATGCTCCTACTATGCCGGGTAATCCAGATTATTGTTTAGCATCGATGGGCATATATGTTTTTGATGCAAAGTATCTTTATGAAGTGTTACGTGAAGATGAGCATACCTTAAACTCAAATCATGATTTTGGAATGGATATTATTCCTCGTTTAGTTAATGAGGGATTGGCTCATTCTCATGATTTTAGTAAATCTTGTGTATGCAATAGAGCAAAAAACTTAATATATTGGCGAGATGTTGGTACAATAGACTCTTATTTTGCTGCTAATATGGATATTGCATCGGTAACACCTGATCTTGATGTTTACGATCCTGAATGGCCGGTTTGGACTTACCAAACGCAGCTGCCTCCTGCTAAGTTTGTGCAGGATATGAATGGAGCCTCTTCGATTTTACGTAATAGTGTGGTATCGGCAGGTGATATTATAAGTGGTTCATCTATTTGTAGTAGTGTGCTTTTTTATAATGTCCGTGTTCATTCATTTTGTTTTATTAACGAGGTAGTAGCATTTCCTGATACTATTATTCATCGTGGTTGTCGTCTTACTAAGGTAATTATTGATAGAGGCTGTGAATTGCCGCGAAATTTAGTAGTAGGGGAGAATTTTGAGGAAGATAATAGAAGGTTCCATAGATCCGAAGGTGGAGTTACCTTAATTACTCGTAAAATGCTTGCTGTATTACGCGAAAAAGAACCATGGCTTTTTGATGAATTTGATTCATATTGTGTTAGAGATTAAATAGGAATTTATTGTTAAGGTTTATATGAATCTAACTACACTACTTGAAAAATTTACCCAGTCGAAGAATTTATTTATCGCAGAACATGCATTAGGAGTGATAATGGCGCTTTTAGGTGCTTTTATCACGTTAATTTTTATGCTGCTTAATTTATTGGTATATGTTTTTCGTTATGCGGCTATAACTTGGTATGGTGTTACTAATGCGCTCTTCATGCCCTTTATATGTGGGTTAATTATCGTTCCTATTGTGGTTTATGCTATTGTATATATCTTTAAGGATCTTGAGGTAGACCGCAGGAGACTTATCGAATTACAAAAGAAAGAAAGTCAATTAAAGAATAATTTAGCGCGTACTTATATCGATATCATCAATCAGCGTGAAAGAAATTCCTTATTAAGCTTAGAACATGAAAAACTCCGTGGTACGCTTGATAATGAAATTAGTCAGCGCATGGAAACTGAACAGAAGTTTGATGATCAGGTATCATTTTTCTCAGCGATTATCAATTTAACCCCAGATATTATTATTTATCGTGACGGTCATGGCGCAATCACAGGATGCAATAATAATTTACAACGACTTTTAGGGGTGCAAAGTTCTGAAGCTCTTGAGCAGTTATTTAAAAATAATGCAGAACTTTCATCAATTTTTACTAAATACGATAAGGTTGTTAGTGATACAAAAAAAGAGGTAACTTATGAAGCCACTCTTAATGGGGTAGTTTTTCAGATGCGTAAGCGTCCTGCATTAAATTCGCATGGAGCCTTAATAGGTATTATCACTTATGGTCATGATATTACTAATTTAAAAAACGAGCAGGATATTTTGGAGAAAGCCTCACAAGAGAAGAGTAATTTTATTTCTACCTTATCTCATGAATTAAGAACACCTTTAAATGGTATAGTAGGTTTAAGTGATATTTTATTAAGTAGTGGCCATTTTAAGGGGGATGATGAGCGCTATTTGCGTGCGATCAATGTGAATGCCGTTACTTTAGGTAATATTTTTAATGATGTTATAGATTTAAATAAGATTGAACGCGAAAGATTTAATATCGTTAATGAAAATGTCAAGTGGCAAGATTTTCTGGAGGCATTTGAAACTTTATCCTCTCTTATGACTACCCAAAAAGGGTTAGAGTTTAAGTACGATTTACAAGGTTCATCTCCTAAATTGGTGCAAACAGACCCTACAAGGTTACGTCAAGTATTATGGAATCTTGTTGCGAATGCCGTAAAATTTACCAAAGAAGGTAGTGTAGGGCTTTATATAAAGCAGCAAATTGCAGGTGATAAGCTGGATATAACCTTTAAGATCGTAGATACTGGCATTGGTATTGCGAAAGAAGAACAAGAAAAAATCTTTGATATGTATTATCAAGTAGCAGGTACTAAGCAATCAACAGGTACTGGTATCGGGCTACATGTATCGAAGGTCTTAACTCAGGAGTTAGGTGGTAATATTGCCGTAGAAAGCGAGCTTGGTCACGGATCTACATTTACCTTACATTTTAGTTTTAGTATAGTGACTGATAATGTAGAATTATCACCTAAAAATAGTAAAATTCAGAATAAACGTGTGCTATTGGTCGAAGATGTAGATTTAAATATTTTAGTAGCAAAATCAATGTTAGAGTCTCAAGGATATAGCGTGGTAGCTGCTAAAACGGGACATGATTCCATAGAACAGTTTAAAAGGGATAAATTTGATTTAGTATTACTTGATATGCAATTACCTGATATGACGGGGTTTGATATAGCTGATAAGTTAGTATCAGAATGTGATTGCAAAGTTCCTATGATTGCGCTTACTGCCAATGTAGTCGCTAACAATCAAGTATATGTCGATCATAAGATTATAGGCGTGATGAGTAAGCCTCTTACAGCCAAAAAGCTTGCAGAAACTTTAGCTAACTATCAGGAACAGTAATATGTTAGAGATAATTGATAAATCTTATATTGATGAATTTGTTGGTATGGCAGGAGCAACACCATTTTTAGAAGCTATAGATTTATTTGAAAAAAGTGTAAATGGTTATATTTCAGAATCAAAAAACTTTTTTGCCAAAAAAATGTATGAAGAATCAGCTAAGGAGATGCATAAAATCAAAGGTGCAGCCAGTTCAATTGGTTTAAAGCGTATTATGCGTGATGCTAAGACTAATGAACTTGAGGTGCTTGATAAACGCGAAAATGCTGATATTGATGCTATGATTGCTAATTTTAAAAGCTCTATTAGTGAAGATATTATAGTTTTACGTAGATATGTATTAACTAAACAAAAATAATACGCTATTGGTTATATTAGGGTTACTTGGGTAACCCTTTTTTGTTTTTGTGTGATTTTTTTTTGTGGCTTTGGATAGGATGGTTTTGAGAGAGGAATAAGGCTTGCAATATAAGGTATAAAAAGATGGCAATAAAAAACGTGACTACCAGGCCACGTTTAAAAATAAGATAAAATCTTAATTTATAAAACGGTAAAGTATATCCCTTTACTGCTACATAAACTTACTAAGCTTTAAAATTTAACATCGGCATTGAAGCGATAACCTTCCCCATGAATAGTTTCAATAAGGAATTGACCATCACCTGCTTCTAAGTGGCGACGCAATTTTCTGATGGTAACATCGACAGTACGGTCGTGTTCTTTAAGATCGCGCCCCATCATATAAAGCATTAAATCAGCTCTAGTTACTAAGAGTTTTGCGTGTTCACAGAAATATTGTAACATTCTAAATTCAGCACGAGGTAATCTGGTAACTGTTCCTTTAGGACTAATTAGGTCATGGCTATTAGATTCTAAAGACCAGCCCTGGAACTCATACTTGTCAGTTACAGAAGGCACAAAATTAGAAGGTGCTTGAACCTTCTGTGCAGGTTTAGTTCTGGTTCTATTAATTAGATTACGAGCTCTAATTGTTAGCTCGCGAGGGTTAAATGGTTTAGTGATATAATCATCCGCCCCAATTTCAAGCCCTAGTATTCTATCGATATCGTTATCACGTCCGGTTACGAACATAAGTGCAATATCACCCATTTCACGAATTTCACGTGCTAAGATTAAACCATTTTTTCCGGGAAGGTTTATATCTAGTAGAATTAAATCTACATGATGGGTATTTAAAATCTGATGCATCTCATCACCATCTACAGCTAATAAGGTTTCGTAACCTTCTGCTCTAAAAACGGTAGATGCCATTTTTGAAGCGACTGATTCGTCGTCTACTATTAGTACGGTTGGTGCTGCCATTGAAGACCTACTTTACTTATTATTTCTTATAATAATACTATTTGGGGTATTTGGTTATGTTATACTTTATTTTTGTTAATGTTAAAGTTAAATACCACAAGTATCGTACTTCATTGTATCATCTTATTATAACATTAACTTGATATTTATATAAAATATATGTAGTAATTCACTAATTTAACACAAAATTATTTCATTCTTTCCTAAATGGTATGGTGTTTTTCGCATTTAGTTAAAATATATTAAAAAATTTTGTATTTTAAAATCTTAATATAACCAGATGTTGTTATTTGTTATTTATCTTATGGTTAAACACTGCATTATACTAAATTTTTAAGCTAAAAAGTCTTAATTATGTGAACTGCTTATAACTTTAAACTTAAAATTAACATATTTTACTTTTTGAACAATTATAAATTCCTCAAAAAATATGCCATTTTTTAGTGTTTTAGTTTTAAAGATATTAAAGCCCTTAAAATACTTAAGGGCTAATTACTTTAAAATAATGCTTTTTTAGCACTTAGCGTGCAAAAGTAAGCATAGCACCTCTTGGTAGATTTCTTTCAAGTTTACCATTATTAACAATTAAATTACCATTAACAAATGTATAAGCAATACGGTAAGTAAATGTCATGCCTGTAAATGGTGACCATCCGCATTTTGAGGCGATTTCATGCGGCATGATTTGCTGATCTTCTTTTTTTATGGCAACAAGGTCTGCAAAGTAGCCTTCTTTAATAAAACCTCGATCGGCAATATTAAATCTTTTAGCTACATTATGAGAAGTGGCATTAACAATAGTTTCTAATGAAATCTCTTTACGATGATAAAGCTCAAGTAATGCTTGCAATGAAAATTGTACTAAGGGAAGCCCGGAAGGTGCCTGTAAGTAGTTTTGCATTTTTTCTTGATAAGTATGTGGCGCATGGTCGGTAGCAATATTAGTAATAATGCTACTCTTTACACCTTCTAAGAGCGCTACACGGTCTTTTTCATCTTTTATGGCAGGATTGCATTTAATTTTATTACCTAAAGCATCATAGTATGATGAGTTAAAGAATAAATGATGTGCACACACTTCTGCGGTGATTGTTCTTTTATCAACTTGGGTATTGGCAAATTCTTTAAAAAGTTCTACTTCTTCTTTCGTTGAAAGATGAAGCACATGTAAATTTGCCTTAGTTTCTTTTGCAAGTTCTAGCGCTTTTTTTGTGCTGGCAAAACATGCTTCAGAGCTTCTGATTAGTGGATGCATTTTAGCTGTAATATTATCGCCATAAAGTTCTTTATAGTGTGCTAAGTTTTTAGCGATGATATTATTGTCCTCGCAATGGGTTGCGACTAATACCGGGCTATTAGCAAAGATTGCTCGCAGGGCATTATCATTATCAACTAAGAGATTTCCTGTTGATGAGCCCATAAAAACTTTAACGCCACATACTTTTTTAGGATCAATGGCTTTAATAACTTCTAAATTATCATTAGTAGCCCCAAGATAGAAACTATAATTAGCAACGGAATTATTAGCTGCAATATTATTTTTAACTTCTAGAGCTTTAGTATCTGTACAAGGAGGCATGTTATTAGGCATGTCCATAAAACTTGTGGTACCACCTAAAACAGCTGCTAGAGATTCAGAGGCAATAGTAGCTTTAGCAATTTGACCTGGTTCTCTAAAGTGTACCTGATCGTCAATTACCCCAGGTATAACGATATATTTGTCTAGATCTATTACGTTATAGTCATCTTGAGCTGCGATAATATTATCGATTTTTGCAATACGTCCATCCTTTATAAGGATATCTCTTACACGAGTAGCTCCTTCATTGATATAGGTGACGTTTTTAAGTAAAGTTGTTGCGCTCATTGGTCCTCCTAAGAAAAAACACTGTTAATTATATGCTTAAATTAGAATTTTCGGGCAATTATTATTATAGTTCTTTAGGAAAGATGGGTAATTTTTTAGAAGATGCTTCATTTATCAATGTTTCATGGAAAGATTACCCCTTAAAGAGAGTGCTTTATGCTAATCGTGATATAATGTGGCGGGTTGTTCTGAGTTTTAGGATAAAAATTAGCAGTTTACTATACTAAAAACAGCATAATTATAATAAATAACATAGTAAAAACATCATTATAAAAACGGATTAGTTATGAACAGTACTACTGATAATATTCTTTCAGGTCTTACTAAGCAAGATTGTACTATTATTGAGAAATCACAGCTATATAGCGGTTATTTCAAAATGGAAAGCTATAAGCTTAGATATCGTAAGTTTGATGGCAGTATGTCAAATGAGATAGTGCGTGAGATTTTTGAAAGAGGTAATGCTGCAGCTATAATTCCTTTTGATCCCAAGACTGAAAGTGTGGTATTAATTGAACAATTTAGAGTTGGTGCAATTAACTCACAACATTCTCCTTGGTTATTAGAAATTGCAGCAGGTATTGTTGATAAGGGGGAAGATAGTAAGCATACAGTTGTTCGTGAATTAGCAGAAGAAACCGGGCTTACGTGCGATGATTTAACATACGTTAGCACATTTTTAACCTCACCAGGAGGCACTACTGAAGAGATTGCTCTTTATGTAGGTAAAGTTGATGCCTCTAAGGCGCATGGTAGACACGGGCTTGCAGCTGAGAACGAAGATATCAGAGTTTTTGCAATTCCACTGGATAAAGCGTATCAATTAGTGAAAGATGGAACTATCTGTAATTCCATTGCTATTATTGCGATACAGTATCTGATGCTTAACCGCAAAGAGCTAGTAGCGAAATGGACAAACTAATGTGTTATATTTCAAATTTTATAAAAAAAGAAAATACTCTTTAATATAAGTGTGGACTCTGTAAGATATTATTTTAAATTTTTTGCATAAAATTCTGAATAGTAAGAGTTATTCCTGAAAGTTAAATTATTGGAATTTATAGTGGATAGAGTTTCTGTAAAACCTAAACATCAAGATCGTGTGTCAGTATTACAATTAACTGATATGCACTTATTTGGTAATGATGATGAACGTTTATTAGGGGTAGACACAGCGGCAAGTTTTCAGGCGGTTCTTGATGCAATTATGCAAGAGGGGCGTGACATTGATATAGTGCTTGCCACTGGTGATTTATCGCAAGATTATTCATATGATTCGTATAAGCGTTTTGCTAAGATGATTAAGCAACTTCAAAAACCAGTATTCTGGCTTCCTGGCAATCATGATGATGGACCACTAATGCGCAGAATAATGCCGGATTTTGGGGTAAGTATTGCACGTAATATTATTTGTGGTAAATGGCAGTTTATTATGCTTAATACGCAAGTATATAGTGTACCTCATGGCTGGATATTACCAAATGAACTTGATTATACTAAGCAATGTATCGATGATAATCCAGACCTTTATACAGTGGTTTGTTTGCATCATAATACCTTCCCGGTTAACAGTGCTTGGCTTGATCAGCATGAATTAAAGAATAAAGAAGAATTACTTGGTTTGGTTTATCAGAAAAAGAATGTTAAATTGATTCTTTGCGGTCATGTCCATCAGGAACATGATTTTACTCGTGATGGGATTCGTTACATTTCATCACCATCAACGAGTATTCAATTTGAGCCATTAAGTTTTAATTTTGGGCTCGATGCAGCAGGTCCTGGCTGGCGCTATTTAACTTTGGATAATTCAGGCCTTATTGAAACAGAAGTTCATCGCATAGATTTTGAGAGATTTGTTCCTGATTTTGCAGTAGGTGGTTATTAAGTGCATACTATTTTTTATATTCATGGTTTTTTATCTTCTAAAAATGCACTTAAGTCGCTTGAAACCAAAGAGTATTTAGAAAAATGTAAACCTGATATTGCCTTTAGCAGTATAGATTTACCAGCATATCCTGATAAGGCATATGTTCTTGCCGAGGAGCATTTAATAAAGTTACTTAATGAATCCTCTAAGGTTTCCTTGATAGGAAGCTCTTTAGGGGGGTTTTTTAGTATGTGCCTTGCCTCAAAATATAACCTAAAGGCAGCACTAATTAACCCTTGTGTTAATCCCTGGGATTTAATTCCTAAATTACTTGGTCATCAGGTAAATCCTTTTACAGGTGAAGAGGTTGATATCACCACCTCCAGCATTCCTGTCTTAAAAGAGATTTATCAGAGTGTAACTCTTAAGAAAGAGAATTTAGCTCTTTATCTACAAAGGGGTGATGAGGTCTTAGATTATAAAGTTGCATATAAATTATTAGCAGAGGCTGCTGTTGTTCATCTTGAAAATGGTGGGAATCATCATTACGAGCATTTTGCAACTTTGTTACCTCAAATAGTTACGTTTTTTGAGTAATAAGAATAGCAAGTACCCATTTTTCTGCAATATTTTATAATGTAAAGTGACTTGCTATTTTTAGTATACTTTGATACAAGTATATTCTGTTTAACGTAAATGGTTCAATTTTCAGCGTTTTGGTTAAAATTATGCATGCTAACCGAAAAATATGCATTTTTTTACTTGTAAAAACGTTTTCTAAAGTAAAATAATAGTAACTACAAGCTAGTATTAAGTAAGAATAAACAAATACTCAAAGCTTTATCATTTTTTTGATAATTTGCTTTTATCTTATTATGTGGAAGTAGTAATGGCATTAAAAGAGAATAACTATAATGGCGATTCGATAGAGGTTCTAGAAGGTTTAGAGCCTGTGAGAAGAAGACCAGGTATGTATACCGATACTACCAGACCGAATCATCTCGGTATGGAGGTAATCGATAATAGTGTCGATGAGGCACTAGCTGGTTTTGCCACAAAAATCGAGGTAACCTTATATGAGGATCAGTCTCTTGAGGTGGCAGATAACGGTCGAGGAATGCCTGTTGGTATGCACTCGGTCGAAAAAGTACCAGCAATTGAATTGATTTTTGGAAAACTTCACGCAGGTGGCAAGTTTTCTAATAAAAATTACACTTATTCAGGTGGCCTTCATGGGGTAGGGGTAAGTGTAGTAAATGCACTTTCTGAAAAACTTGAGGTTTTTGTTAAGCGTGATGGCAAAATCTGGCATATGGCATA
This sequence comes from uncultured Succinivibrionaceae bacterium, assembly GCA_944393045.1. Taxonomy (GTDB): domain Bacteria; phylum Pseudomonadota; class Gammaproteobacteria; order Enterobacterales; family Succinivibrionaceae; genus HGM20899. The sequence goes on from CALXYT010000017.1 coordinate 11,051, forward strand.
TGCTGGTGGTAATAAGATTAAAGAACTTACCGAAGTAGGTGAGGTAGGTAAGCGTAATACTGGTACAACTATTCGCTTTTGGCCTGATCCAAAATATTTTGATAGCCCAAAATTTAGTGCTAAATCTCTTATCAACTTACTTAAGGCTAAGGCTATACTATGCCCAGGTCTTACTATAACATTTGATGATAAAGTTCATGGTGAGTCTTATAACTGGAGCTTTACTGGCGATTTAAAAAATTATTTAATGGAGCTTCTTACCGATAAGATTATTGCTCCACAAGAGCCTTATGCAGGACAAATAAAGCTTGACAATAGCGAGGTTGATTGGGCTGTTGCCTGGGGAACGGAAGAAGGCTTAGGGGTAAGTGAGTCTTACGTTAATCTTATTCCTACTCCATTAGGAGGAACTCATGTTAATGGTTTGCGTCAGGCATTAACTGATGCTATTCGTGAGTTTTGTAAAATCCAAAACTTATTACCCAAAAATGTAACATTAATTCCTGATGATATTTGGGAAAGATGCGGGTATGTGTTATCAGTTAAAATTCCTGATCCTCAGTTTTCAGGACAGACTAAAGAGAAACTCTCCTCTCGAGATTGCTCAAATTTAGTTGCCAATGCCGTTAAGGATAATTTTAGTTTATGGCTTAATGCCAATATTGAAGCTGGTAAAGCAATTGCAGAGATTTGTATCAATCAGGCAAGTAGCCGCTTAAAGACTGCTAAAACGGTAACACGTAAAAAAGCTGTGGCAGGTCCAACTTTGCCAGGAAAACTTAAAGATTGTACTACCTCTGATCCTATGCGTGGGGAATTATTCTTGGTAGAAGGTGATTCAGCAGGTGGTAGTGCTAATAGTGCACGTAACAAAGAATATCAGGCAGTATTACCATTAAGAGGTAAGATTTTAAATACTTGGGAAAAAGAAACTCAGGAGCTTTTTGAGTCGCAGACTATTAATGATATTTCAGTTGCTATTGGGCTTGATCCAGATTGCGAGGATTTATCACAGATTCGTTATGGAAAGATTTGTATTTTAGCGGATGCTGATTCTGATGGTTTACATATCGGTACCTTGATTTGTGCCTTATTTACCAAGCATTTTAGAAAAGTAGTTGAGGCTGGTCATTTATATGTTGCCATGCCACCACTATATCGTATTGATTGTGGGCATGATAAGTATTATGCGCTTGATGAAGAGGAGCGAGATAATATAGTTCATCGCATAGAAAGAACTAATAAACGCCATGCTGCTATTGAGGTAACACGCTTTAAAGGTCTAGGTGAAATGAATCCGGATCAGTTAAAGGAAACTACGTTAAATCCAGCTACTAGACGTTTAGTGCAATTAACATTGGCTAAAGAGAATGAAGAAAATGTTATGTCGCTTATGGATATGCTCTTATCTAAAAAGCGTGCTGCTGACCGCCGTTCTTGGCTTGAGGTCAAAGGTAATTTAGCTGATATTGAGGACTAGCTAAGGAGTAAGAGATGGCTGAGTCTGACGGTCAAGAGAAAACGGAGCAACCGACCGGAAAAAGGTTAGAGGACTCGAGAAAGAAGGGCCAGGTTGCACGCTCAAAAGAACTTGGTACCTTCGCAGTATTATTAAGCGGTATATGCGGCTTATGGCTTGTTTCTAATTGGCTATATGAGGCGCTTTTAAAGGTAATTAAGCGCTGCTTTTTAATTAAAAGAGCAGAGATTTACGATGTATCTTTTATGGAAAAGATTTTAATAGAATCTTTTTATACCGTGTCATTTCCACTTATCGCCATGTTTGCTGTGGTATTTGTTTGCGCCTTTGTGGGTAATATCTTAGTTGGAGGTATGAATTTTAGCCAAGAGGCGATGATGCCCAAATTTAGTAAACTTAGTCCATTAAGTGGTGTTAAGCGTGTTTTTAGTGTCAATAGCGTAGTGGAACTTATTAAGGGGATTTTAAAAGTCCTCTTAATAGGTTCTTTTTGTTATTTTTTAATATCGGGACGTATTGAAAGCATTTTAGCCTTGTCAACCATGAACATAACTTACGCTATGAAAGAGGCTATTGATATAATGTTCTGGACATTACTATTTATTATTTGTGCCATGATTCCTATTGCTCTTATTGATGCTCCTTTTCAGCTTTGGCATTATAAAGAGCAGTTAAAGATGACTAAGCAAGAAGTTAAAGAGGAATTTAAAAACCAGGAAGGAAACCCTCAGGTTAAATCACAAATTAGGCATATGATGTATCAGTTAATCAATAGAAGAATGATGCAAAAAGTACCTGAGGCAGATGTAGTAGTTACCAATCCTACGCATTATGCTGTTGCCTTAAAGTATGATGTTGATGGCACGCAAGCTCCTACGGTAGTAGCTAAAGGGGTAGATGAAATAGCTTTTAAGATTAGGGAGATAGCACTTGAATCGGGAGTGTATATCTTAGAGGCGCCACCACTTGCGCGTTCGTTATATTATACCACTGATTTTGATGAAGAGATTCCTCGTGGGCTTTTTCAGGCGGTCGCGCAGGTACTTGCATATGTTTATCAGATGAAGCAGTTTAAAAAGGGTAAAGCTCCAAAACCTCATGATTTAAATAAAGATTTACCAATACCTGAGGATATGCGTTATTAAGCAGGTAGTAAGTAAGGTAAGGTAAGTAGCAGGATCGGTAAGTTAGTTGATATTTGGCATTAATTAAAAAAAAACTATAAAAATAACTGCTTATGCTAAAAAATGAGAAAAAATCTAACTAAATTTTTATAAAAACTTGGTATATTGCTAATAGAGTATTGTTATTATAAACAAGTTATGGTTATAAAAATTTGAGGATAAGGTGATTAAGATGAATACTAGAAAGTGCGTGGTTATAGGTTGTGGCAGTGTTGGGGCAACTTGTGCTTATACTCTTATGGATTCAGGGCTTTTTAATAGCATTGTGCTTATTGATGCTAATGAGCCTAAAGCGCAAGGTGAGGCGCTTGATATTGCGCAAGGCGTACCTTTTGCAAAACCTGTAAATGTAGTAAGTGGTTCTTATGAAGATATTGAAGATGCTATGCTTATTGTTATTACTGCAGGAGCCAATCAATTACCAGGGGAAACACGCTTGGATTTAATTGAAAAAAATACTGCTATCTTTAAAAAAATTATTCCTCAAGTGGTAGCTCATAATAACCATGCGATTTTACTTATCGTAGCCAATCCTGTTGATGTGCTTACTAATGTTGCCTTAAAGCTTTCAGGATTCCCAAGAAGTAGAGTATTTGGTTCAGGTACAGTACTTGATACTGCACGCCTAAAATCAATTTTGGGGTCAGAGCTTCATGTAGATAGCCGTAATATTCATACCTTTATAGTAGGTGAGCATGGTGATTCGGAATTAGCACTATGGAGTAGAACGTATATTTCAGGGTTATCGATTGATGAATATTGTAAGCAAATGAATATTGCCATTGATAAAGATAAACTTTATCAGCATGTTCGTGATAGTGCTTATGAAATTATTAAAAGAAAAGGCGTAACAAATTACGCTATTGCTATGGCGGTAAAGCGTATTGCAAGTTCTATTGTCCATGATGAAAATTCCGTATTGCCAATTTCTTCTTTAGTAGAAGGTCAGTATGGTATTGATGGCGTATGCATGGGGCTACCAACCATTGTAGGGATTGGAGGAGCTGGTAAAACTTTAGAGCTTTCTATTTCAGAAGATGAACTTAAAAAGCTTAAAGATAGCGCTAAAACTTTAAAAGAAACTTTTGAGCAAACTGGCTTATAATAACTTTTGCGCTTTATAAGGAATTAAGATTAAGTCAAATTTAAGTTATAAAAACTTAGGTTTGGCTTTTTTAGTTATAAGTTTGGGAATTTTGGCGCAATGGTGTAAAAATTTTGACGCTTCTTGCCAAAAAATTGTCATGTTTCTTTTTGAAAAAAACTTTTATTAAAGAAAGTTTTTTGTTTTTTTATTAGTGAAAATACAAAGAAAAAAGTTTCAGATATTAGCAATTTTTAGGAAAAACGTTATTGATTTTATGTTTTTGGTCAAATTCTTGCTTGCTATAATAGTTAATAAAGCGCTATATGTTTTATAATTTTAGTAGATCTTAAGATTGAGCAAAATGATTTATGATTTTTATAGAGCTATTTAATAGATTAAAGAGTTTACCATTAAAAAGTGTAGGTACGCCATTACTGGTTTTAATATGTCTAGGCATGGTGATGTTGCCTATGCCTGCGTTTTTGCTCGATATTCTTTTCACTTTTAATATTGCTTTATCGATGATTGTGCTTTTTGTGACGGTTTATGCAAAAAGACCAATGGATTTTGCTTCCTTCCCTTCAGTGCTACTTATTGCCACGCTTTTACGTTTAGCTTTAAACGTAGCCTCAACTCGTGTGATTTTAATTAATGGTCATGGCGGCTCGGCGGCAGCTGGTCACGTTATCGAAAGTTTTGGTAATGTGGTTATGGGGGGTAACTTTGTTGTAGGTCTAATAGTTTTTATTATCTTAGTTATTATAAACTTTGTGGTAGTAACTAAGGGGGCTGGCCGAATTTCAGAGGTAAGTGCTCGTTTTACCCTTGATGCTATGCCTGGTAAACAGATGTCTATTGATGCTGATTTAAATGCAGGTCTTATCACGCAAGATCAGGCCAAAGCTCGCCGTGCCGAGGTTACGCAAGAAGCTGACTTTTATGGCGCCATGGACGGTGCTAGTAAGTTTGTAAAAGGCGATGCGATAGCCGGTATTTTAATCTTGTTTATTAACGTTATAGGTGGCATGATTGTAGGTATTGTCCAGCATGATTTAGCCTTTGCTGATGCGACCGATATTTATACTAAACTTACAGTAGGTGATGGTCTGGTAGCGCAGATTCCATCATTATTACTTTCTGTTGCAACTGCCATAATCGTTACTCGACAAAATGCTGAGCAGGATATGGGAAAGGTGGTACTTGCCCAAATCTTTAAAGATCCACGCTCACTTATTGTAGCAGCCTCAATTTTAGGGGTTATTGGTTTAACTCCTGGAATGCCTCATTTAGCATTTTTATTTTTAGCTGCTGCTTGTGGTGGTCTTGCCTGGTGGCTTGATAAGTTAAGTAAAAAAGCTAAAGCACCAACAGAGGAGCAGGTACAAACCACTCCTCCACCTTCCCCTGAAAAGAGAGAGTTATCTTGGGATGATGTAACAGGTGTTGATGTTATTGGTCTTGAGGTTGGGTATCGCCTTATTCCTATGGTTGATAAAAACCAAAATGGTGAGCTTATCGGCAGAGTTAAAGGTGTACGTAAAAAACTTTCCCAAGAGCTTGGTTTCTTAATTCCACAAGTACATATTCGAGATAACCTTGACCTTTCTCCTAATGGATATCGTATCACACTTATGGGGGTAAGTTTTGGGGAGGCGGAAGTATTCCCTGATAAAGATATGGCAATCAATCCTGGTAGAGTATTTGGGGATTTAAAAGGCGCTCATACTAAAGATCCTGCTTTTGGGTTAGATGCTGTTTGGATTGCCAAAGCTGATACTGAGCAGGCCTTAGGTTATGGTTATACCGTAGTAGATTCAGCCACAGTTATTGCTACCCATTTAAGTCAGATTCTATCACAGCAAGCAGCCTCACTTCTTGGTCAGGAAGAAGTGCAGAATATGCTTGATAAGGTATCGCAAACACAACCAAAACTTGTGGAGAACTTGGTGCCAGGGGTAATGAATCTTGGAGCTATTTGTAAGGTATTACAAAATTTACTTTATGATGGTGTTCCAGTACGAGATATGCGTACTATTTTACAAACCTTAACGGAATATGCACCTAAGAGTCAGGATCCTGAGGTACTTACTGCCGCTTGCCGTATTGGGTTAAGACGACTAATTATTCAGGATATTGTAGGTGGGGCTAATGTAATACCTGTCATAACTTTATCACGTGACCTGGAATCGATTTTGCATAAGTCCTTACAATCAGGTGGAGCTGACGGAGCCGGGATAGAACCTGGTTTAGCAGAAAGAATGCAAAAGTCCTTAATGGAAATTGCTAATAAGTTAGAACTTGATGGAGAGCCTGCAATATTATTAACCTCAGGATTATTACGCAATACCTTAGCTAGATTTGTGAAAAACACTATTCCAGGCTTAAGAGTCTTGTCTTACCAGGAAATACCCGATGATAAACAAATTAAGATAGTTAGTGCCGTAGGTCAGTAGAGGATGTAATGAATTTAAAGAGATTTTTAGCGAAAGATATGCGTACGGCTCTAGCGGAAATTAAAGGAGAGCTAGGTCCTGATGCCATAATTATGTCAACAAAGAAGGTTGCAGGTGGTATAGAAATTGTAGCTGCATTAGACGCAAAGACTGCTACTACTGCTGCTGATAGTGCTGTAACTAAGACTACTGAAGAGGCAGGTTTTACAAAAACTTCTGCAAGTTTAAGTGACAATTTTATGACAAAAGAAAATAAAGATGAAAAATTTGCTGATTCTTTGGCGGCTTTATTAGCAAGGCAGCAAAAACAAAATAATGCTGCTATGGGAGGATTTGCGGTTAAAACTCCAAAAGAACCTTCAAGACCTAAAAAGTTAGCAGAGCAGGACGGTTTTAATTTATCTCCAAAGCGCAGTTCAACCGATGCTTATAAAGTGCAAAGGGTAAGTGAGCAGGTAGAGACAGGAGTTACTAAAGAGAATTTTTCAGCCTTATCAAAAGAAGTTGAGGCTATCAGAAAATTATTGCAATATCAGCTGGCAGGGCTTATGCGTGATGAAAGAAGCCGTGATGAACCGATTAGAGCAATGTTAATAAAATTACTTACCTCAAGAGGTTTTGAGGAAGGATTAGCAGTAAAGCTTATTAGTAAGGTTAATCAGGATGTGTCATTTAATCAGGCATGGCTTGAAATGGCACGAGTACTGGAAAATAACCTTGCTGTTGGAGCTGATGTAATTATCAATCAAGGCGGGGCTTTTGCATTAATGGGGCCTACTGGGGTTGGTAAAACTACTACTCTTGCTAAATTAGCAGCCAGATTTGCTCTTAAATACGGAGCTGAGCATGTGGCGTTAGTAAGTACTGATCATTATCGAATTGGCGCTTCTGAACAGTTACAGACTTATGGCCGTATTATGGGCTGCGTTGTTAAGGTAGTAGATGACATTAAAGAATTAAATGATGTGCTTTATCAATTACGTAATAAGAGCTTGGTACTAATTGATACAGCAGGTTTTGGGCAACGAGATGAAAGGCTTGAGGAAGAACTTCTTGAGCTTGAACGTAATTCCAAGGTAAAACTGGGACATTTTTTAGTGTTGCCGGGAACAGCACAACGAATTGTATTAGAAGATGCCTATCAGCGTTTTAGTAAAGTAGGTATTGATGGTTTAATTTTAACTAAGTTAGATGAAAGTTTAAATTTAGCTGATGCCCTAAGTTTGTGTTTAAAATACGACTTACCACTTAGTTACGTTACTACAGGGCAAAGAGTACCTGAGGATATAGAAGTGGCAAATGCCAAGGGGTTTGTGGAAAAGGTGTTAATGCAAATTGCCGATACAGAACCTGAGTTATCGGAACTTGATATAAGCCCACAACCTTCAGTACAAAATTGGGCTCGTGATTTAACAGATGATTAGCAGGAGATAAAAATGGATCAAGCACAAGGTTTACGTAACCGTGTTAAAAATGATGCAATCAAGGTTATTGCTGTAACCGGTGGTAAGGGTGGTGTTGGCAAATCAAATGTCTCCTTGAATTTAGCAATTTCACTCTGCCAGCAAGGAAAGAGAGTTTTACTATTAGATGCTGACCTTGGTTTGGCTAATATCGATGTGATGTTAGGGCTAAGAGTAACAAAAAATCTTTCCCATGTTCTTAGAGGAGAATGCACTCTTGATGAGGTAATGGTAGAAGGTCCACATGGACTTATGGTAGTACCTGCAACTAGTGGTACGCAGTCTATGGTTGAGCTGACACAGGCAGAGCATGCAGGGCTAATTCGTGCTTTTAGTGAATTAAAAACACCAATAGACGTGTTAATTGTTGATACTGCTGCTGGTATTAGCGATATGGTGCTTGCTTTTGCTCGTGCAGCGCAAGATGTATTAGTAGTAGTTTGTGACGAACCAACTTCTGTTACTGATGCTTATGCACTTATGAAAATCCTTAATAATGATTATGGTGTGTATAAGTTCAAAATTATTGCAAATATGGTTACTTCTTTAAAACAAGGTCAAGATTTATTTGCTAAACTTACCAAAGTTACTGATAGATTTTTGGATGCGCAACTTGAACTTGTTTCCTGTGTACCATATGATAATAATATCAAATTAGCCGTTCGTAAAAGACAAGTGGTAGTTGATGCTTTTCCAAGATCACCTGCATCATTAGCTTTTAAGGCCTTAGCATTAAGAGCTGCTTCATGGCCAATTCCTCATAGACCTGAGGGGCATTTAGAATTCTTTATTGAGAATTTAGTTAAGAGATCTGTTGATTCAAAAGAGGAATTAGTAGAAGCGTAAGGGGATAATTGTGAATAGAGCAAGTGCTTATATGAGACAAAGAGATCCGAGAGAAGAGGAGATCCTTAAGTATGCTCCACTTGTCAAGAAGATTGCTTTACACCTTAAGGCAAGACTTCCTGCTAGTGTGCAACTTGATGATTTAATTCAAGTCGGAATGATTGGTCTTATGGACGCCTTACAACATTATGTAGGAGAACAAGGGGCAAGTTTTGAGACATATGCAGGGATTCGCATTAAAGGTGCGATGATTGATGAAATCCGTCGCAATGACTGGGCTCCAAGAACAGTACATAAAAACTCTCGCTCTATTAGTGATGCTATCAATAAACTATCACATTCTTTAGGTCGTCAGCCTTATGAAACAGAAATCGCTGATTTTATGGGAGTATCATTAGATAATTACCGTAAAATGCTCCAGGATGCCAACGCCAGTCAAATTGTGGCAATTGAGGATTTAGGAGTAACTGATGATGTAATTGGCGATACATCAGGACAGGAGCAATATAGCTCACCTTTAGTAAAATTTACTCGTGAAGAATTTGCTAAAGAATTGGCTAATGCCATTCGTAAGCTCCCTGAGAAAGATGCCCTTATCTTATCTCTTTATTATGATGAAGAGTTAAACCTTAAAGAAATTGGCGCAATTTTAAATTTTTCGGAGTCTCGTTCCAGTCAGCTCCTATCTCAGGCAATAGCAAGACTTAGATCTATTCTTTCAGATTGGATAAAACCTTAACTTTTTCTTAGAAGAACTTTTTTTAAGAACATAAGGTATATATTAAGGATAGACCTTAATACATATCTTAAGATTTGCAAAAAAGATATCGTAATTCCTTTTTTTTTCTTGTTACTTCAAAAACAAGACCTAATAAGAGCAAAAAAGCTCAAGAACCAAAAAACAAGACCAAAAAATAAAGAATCAAAGACTGATTGACCGTTTAAACCTTCCATATACAAATTTAAGTATTTTGAGAACTCTTTAACAGATTGCTATATGTTTTTTAGTAAAAAATTTACAAAAAAAACAATTGTAAAATAAAAGCAAAAGGGTCGCAATTTAATAAAAAGGACTGAAAAATTAAATTTGCTTTGATTTATCAGTGACTTTAACGATGAATGATAATTTTTACCTTTTAAAAAATGATAATGGAAGTAACAAGATTTAACATCATATCTTTATTATGAAGGTCGTAGGGATTAGTATGAAAAAACTATTTTTACTCGTAACAGTGGTTTTAGTAACAAGTTTTTGTGGTGCAGGTGTGTGTGTAGCATATACTCCTTGTGCGGATTCCTCTACTATAGAAGAGCGTCAGCGCTGTGAGAAAAATAATGCAGAACTTGATTATTTAGAAGCTAAAAGAAGAGCTTTAGAAAAGTGTGCTGAAACCGGTAATTGCGTAATTGCCGATTAAAGTATTGAGCTTTTAAGTTTAGCATAGAAAAACCAGTTACCAGGAAAGGTGACTGGTTGTTTTTTTATTGCAGAAAATAAAGGAAGGCAAATGGTGAAAGTTTAGGTTAAATTTTGATAAAGATGCGCTTTATTCGTAACTAAAATCAAACATTTATAATAAAGGTAATTGAAAATCTTTACAAAACTTACTTCTCTAACTAAAAATAGCAAGAGTGACATGAATGTTTTTGCTTAAAGAGTTGATAATGGATGCTTTTTAATAAGAGCGTAATCAGGCAATTTTTTACTTTTCTGAAAACTTCATGAAAAACATGGTGTTTTTAGGGGAAAAAAGCATGTTAGTACACATTTTTATAAAACATTTGCTTAATGGGGGTTAATTTGCTGACTAGATCTCTTTAAAAAAAGACTTTAGATAGCATAATACTTTAGTAAATGTTGTTATTTTAAGGAAGAACATCATATAGCTCCTATATAAAAGAGAAGAATAATATTCGGAGGCTTAGTTTGGATACTAATATTAAAATTCTAATTGTTGATGACTTCTCAACAATGCGCCGTATTATTAAAAACCTTTTAAGAGATTTAGGGTTTAATAATACCCAAGAGGCAGATGATGGGACGACTGCATTACCAATGTTAAAGAGCGGGGATTTTCAGTTTGTGATTACCGACTGGAATATGCCAGGGATGCAAGGTATTGATTTATTAAAAGCAATTCGTGCTGACGAAAAATTAAAGACCATTCCAGTGCTATTAGTAACTGCTGAGGCTAAGAGAGAACAGATTATTGAAGCCGCTCAAGCAGGGGTAAATGGTTATATTGTTAAACCATTCACCGCAGCTACTTTAAAAGAAAAGTTAGATAAAATTTTTGAGAGAATTGGTTAAGCTTGAATTTTAATTCATTGGTAAAAACATTGTAATTGAGGAATTATCTGTGGACGAAATGATAGATGAAAAGAAACCATTGATCTCATTAACCGAGGCAAGACAATTACTCGAGTATTTAGAGGATGGTTATCAGGAAGAAGCCGACCAGCTAATCATCAATATTGTGAATAGATCGCAATTAGATTTATTTGCAGAAGTAGGTAAAATGACCAGAAACCTACATGAAGAATTGGTAAATTTTCAGGTGGATCCAAGATTAAGCGATATTGCGCATAATGAAATTCCTGATGCAACAGAAAGATTACGTTATATTATTACCATGACAGATAAAGCTGCTAATAGGACTATGGATGCGGTTGATAACTGTATGCCATTGGCTCGAGCTTTAAGTGAGGCTATTTCTGAAATAGAACCAACATGGAATAAGCTTATGCATCATCGTTCTGAAATTGATAAGATGCGCTTTGTGGAACTATGTCATCGTATTGATAGTTTGCTTAGTAAATCTAAGGACGATTCAGCTGTTTTATGTTCGCAATTAACTGAAATTCTTATGGCACAAGACTTTCAGGATTTAACTGGTCAAATGATTAATCGTGTTATTAAGCTGGTAAGTGAGGTAGAATCTAAGCTTATTGAGTTACTGCAGCAATTCAAAGCGAAACATGTACCAGTTGGTACAACAGACCAACAATCACAAGATGGACCAAATCTTCAGGTTGAAGGACCTATTGTTAACAAAGAAGAACGTAAAGACGTTGCTCAATCACAAGACGATGTTGATGATCTTCTTGCAAGTTTGGGCTTTTAATGGGTATAAGGATATCTTATGGGGTTAGAAGGCGTTGATGAAGAGATCCTACAAGATTTTTTAGTTGAGGCTGGTGAAATAATTGAGCTTCTTTCTGAGCAACTTGTAGAACTTGAAAAAAAACCAAAAGATCATGAGTTATTAAATGCGATCTTCAGAGGCTTTCACACTGTAAAAGGTGGTGCCGGCTTTTTATCACTTTCTGAGCTAGTAAAGATCTGTCACGGTGCGGAGAATGTGTTTGATACATTGCGTAACGGAGGTAGAGAAGTAGATCCTGAGTTAATGGATGTAATATTGCAAGCTCATGATGTTATAAGTGGTATGTTTGCTCAGGTGCAAAATCATGAAGATCCTGATCCCGCTCCTGAAGATTTATTAGCTCGCTTAAAGCAAATGAGTGAACCAAAAGGAGCTGAGACTGCTCCAGCACCTGCTCCAGCACCAGCAGCTCCAGCACCAGAGCCAGTGGCTCCTAAGCCTGTTGAGGTAGAGCTTCCGAAAGAGGTTCCTACGCCTGCTGCTCCTAAAGCGCAAGAAAATGTTAAGTCTGAAGAAATAGATACTATCACCGATGATGAGTTCGAGGCATTACTTGATAGCTTACATGGTAAAGGTCATGCTCCTGGTATGGAGAAAAAGCCTACCAATGTAGATCCAACAGATTCTGATTTTGAGAATATGTTAGCTAAGGCTACAACGCAAAGTAAAGCTCCTGCCCAAGAAATTCAAGTTCCAAAAGCTCCATCATCTGAGAATATGACTGATGATGAGTTTGAAGCCTTACTTGATAGTTTACATGGTAAGGGTATGGCACCTGGTCAGGAACATAAAAATGATGCTCCTGCTCAAGTACCAGAAGCTCCAAAACCACAAGCAGCACAGCCACAAGCAACACAGTCACAAGCTTCTGTTACACCTGCTCCTGCACCAAAGGTTGAACCTACTGCTCCACCAAAAGTTACTCCAAAACCACAAGCTCAGCCTGTTAAGCCTTCAACAGCTGATACTACTGTGCGTGTTGAAACTAAGATCCTTGATGTAATTATGAACATGGTAGGGGAGCTTGTATTAGTACGTAACAGATTATTAAGCATTGGTAATAATCAGGCCGATGAGGAATTAAAAAAAGTTATTGCTAACTTAGATGTGGTAACTGCTGATATTCAGGGCGCTGTCATGAAAACCCGTATGCAGCAGATTAAGAAGGTATTTGGTCGTTTCCCTCGAGTTGTACGAGACTTAGCACGTAACCTTAATAAAAAGATTGACTTGGTAATGGAAGGTGAGGAGACAGATTTAGATAAAAACTTAGTTGATGCTCTAGCCGATCCTATGGTGCACTTAGTACGTAATTCTTGTGACCATGGTATTGAAATGCCTGATGTACGTAAAAAAATGGGTAAACCTGAGGTTGGTACCATTACTTTAAGTGCATCGCAACAAGGGGATCATATCTTATTGCGTATTATCGATGATGGCGCAGGTATGGATCCTGAGAAACTTAAACAAGTTGGTATTAAAAAAGGTGTTATTGATGAGGAAACAGCATCACGCATGAGTGATGAAGAGGCCTTTAATCTAATTTTTGCGCCTGGATTCTCTACTAAAGCTCAGATTTCTGATATTTCAGGGCGTGGCGTTGGTATGGATGTGGTAAAAACCAACATTACCAAATTAAACGGCTCTATACATATTATTTCTGAGAAAGGGGTTGGTTCTACCATAGAGATTAAAGTGCCATTAACCTTAGCTATTTTACCAACCTTAATGGTTAAAGTTGGTGGTCATAGTTTTGCGTTACCTTTAACTTGTGTACGTGAAATATTTTATTTAGAGCTCGATAGCGTGCGCAATGTTGATGGACAAACAACTATTGTGATTCGTGATAAAGCTATTCCATTATTCTTCTTACAAGATTGGTTAATCCGTAATTTACCAGAAGGTTATCAACATCCTAAGAAAGGTCATATTGTACTAGTAAATTACGGTAATAATCAACAAGTTGCCTTTGTGGTAGATGAGCTTGTAGGTCAAGAAGAAGTGGTTATTAAGCCATTAGATAATTTACTACATGGTACACCAGGTATGGCAGGGGCAACTGTTACCTCTGATGGTGGTATAGCCCTTATAATTGATGTACCTGGATTATTAATGGCATATGCAAAGAAGTATACTGCTAATATGTCCATGAAAAAGAAGTAGTGTTTATCTTTAGCATTGAGTTTTTAGTAATAAATATATGTTAAAAAGGGGAGAAATGCTTAGAGGCGATATTCTCTCCTTGTTAATCTTAAATGTGTTATTCGGGAGAATGTTTTACTGTTATTTATCTTGAATAAATTTATATTTTTGTTATTTACTCAAGCATTATAGTTTAAAGGTTAAAGATGATAAGAGTTCTAATAGTTGATGATTCCTCCTTCTTTAGAAAGCGTCTTATTGAAATTGTAAATAATGATCCAGATCTTGAGCTAGCAGGTGAGGCCCAGAATGGCAAGGAAGCCGTAAGATTAGTTAAGGAATTACGTCCTGATGTAGTAACAATGGATGTAGAGATGCCTGTGTTAAACGGTATTGATGCAGTTCGCCAGATTATGCAGGTAGCTCCTACCCCTGTGCTTATGTTCTCTTCACTTACTCGTGAAGGTGCGCAATCTACATTAGATGCCCTCGATGCAGGGGCGATGGACTTTATGCCAAAGAATTTTGACGACATAGCCCGTCGCAAAGAAGAGGTGATTGCTAGTATTACCAATAAGATTAAAGAGCTTGGAAGAGCATCAAGATACGGAGCTTTTGCTTCTGCTAAAAAAGCTTTTGTAGAACATTCTCAAAGCGCAGGTTCACGATCATCTCTACATTCTTCTCAGGCTACTACTTCTTTTACTAGTCGTTTTGGAGCTTCAACTTCATCTTCATCACTTAATAAATCTTATCAAAAAGATACTACAAGTTCTTTTGCCAGACCAAGTATTTTAGGTTCAAGTGCCACTAGTACTGCTAATAAAATTTCTACAAGTGGACCAACTTTACGCACTGAACCTTTAAATAAAACTTTGCCGGGCGCAATGAATGGTCCTGTAAGTTTTGCGGGGAGAACTAATAATTATCAGTTATTAGCTATTGGTAGCTCAACTGGAGGACCTGTTGCCTTGCAAACAGTGCTTACTGGTATTCCAGCCAATTTTCCGTTACCTATATTAGTTATTCAGCATATGCCTGAAGCTTTTACCGGTCCCTTTGCTAAAAGATTAGATCAGCTCTGTCATTTAAGAGTAGTTGAGGCTAAAGAAGGGGATCTTATTTTACCAGGAACTATTTATGTAGCACCTGGGGCACGACAAATGCTAGTTGCAGAAGGAAACGGCAAGAAGCCTTATTTACATATTATTCCTAGTCCAGAGAATTTAAATTATCGTCCAAGTGTAGATATTACTTTTGGGACGGCTGCTAAGGTATATGGTTCTAAAGTCTTAGCTATTGTTTTAACTGGAATGGGGCATGATGGTGAAAAAGGAAGTGGCATGTTAAAGAGTTCAGGTTCAGTTGTTTGGGCACAAAATGAACAAACTTGCGTAATATACGGTATGCCAAAAGCGGTAATTGATGCAGGACATGTCTCAAAAATTTTACCGATAAATGAGTTTACCCAAGAGATTATTCAAGAAGTTAGTAAATAGGATAGATTATGAATATCATCGGTGTCTTTATCGCAGTAGGTTTTATTTTAGGTGGGATGATTATAGAAGGCTCTCATCCTTCTGCACTTTTTGATGTACCTGCTTTTATGATTGTATGTGGTAGTGCTTTAGGTGCAGCTATTGTGCAGTTCCCATTTAGTGTGTTAATAGATACCGCTGGTAAGCTTAAATGGTTAATAGCTCCTCCAAGACTTGATTTTATTTCTCAGGCAGAGTTACTTGAAAACATGCTTCAAACTGCTCGTCAGCAAGGTTTGCTTGCTCTTGAAAACCAGTTAGCGCAAATCGAAGATGATTTTACTCGTCAAGGTGTGCAGATGATTGTCGATGGCGTTGATAAAGAGCAATTGCAAGAGCTTATGGAAGCGATAATCGATAAAGAACAATATGAATTAGAACAACCTGCTAAAGTTGTAGAATCTATTGGTGGTTATGCTCCTTGTATGGGTATTATCGGGGCGGTGTTAGGGTTAATTCATGCGATGGGGCTTTTGGATCAGCCTGATTTATTAGGTCCTGCAATTGCGGTTGCGTTTGTGGCAACTATTTATGGTGTAGGTAGTGCCAATATTATTTTATTACCAGCAGGTGGCCGTTTTAAATCAATAAGCCATGATATTATGCAGTTTAAGAGTATGACCCTTGAGGGGTTGATTTCAATTGCTAATGGTGAAAACTCCATGCAGCTTAAAAGAAGATTAGCTGTCTACACTGGTCAGGAAGTTTAATTATGGCAAAAAAGAAACCACACGCAGAAGGGCATAGCAACGCTGAACGTTGGATGGTTTCGTATGCCGACTTTTTAACATTGCTCTTTGCAGTGTTTGTGGTGTTGTATAGTTTTGCGATGACCCAAAAATCAGAAGCCTCTGCAATGATTCAAGGGTTAATTGATAGTTTTGTAAAAACAGGTATTATTGAATCACGCAAGCAATACTCCGATGGGGCTGAGTTGATTAGTACACCTACTTATAGTCCTGTACAAGGGGCTAGTATGATAGTAAATCCTAATGCTCTAAAATCTCCAGCAGCAGGTGGTGGTGGCTATATGGACTTTGGCCGTCCTAAGTCAGATACTACAAATGGTGAGCAAGTAAGTCCAACTGATGATCCACGAGAAGGAACAGAAGTTGAGAACTCAGTTGCTAATAGTTTAGGGGAAAACCAAATGGGAGCTCCTTTAGATAGCGTAAGAGAGGATATTGGTAAGTCACTTGAGGCTCTTGATGAGGCAGGCCTGGTACTTATTACCCAAAATAAAGATTGGTTATCTATAGAGCTTAGTGATGCTTTAATGTTTGCTCCGTATAGTGCTTCTATTTTAAATAGAGCAATCCCTATTATCCAAAAAATTGCCGAAACTTTAAAGCCATTATCAAATTACGTTCGTATTCGTGGTTATACTGATAATACTGTGGTTGATGATGAGGTTTATCGTTCTAATTGGGAATTATCAGCTGCTCGTTCTATAAGTGTAATAAAAGTTCTAGTAGATGAAGGTGTTGATCCTAGAAGATTAGCAGTAGAGGCTTATGGGCAGTTTGCTCCATTTGTATCTAATTCTACGGAGCGTGGCAGAGCACAAAACCGCCGAGTAGTAATTTCTATTTCCAAATACGCTATGAGAATGCGTAAATTAGAAATAATACCAGATGAAGTATCACCTGAGGAAAATAAGAACGTTGTTTCAGAGGAGCAATTAGAGACCATGGAGGTAATACGTTTACCTGATGGTAGATTACGTGTTTATAATCGTGATCAAAAGCCAGAAACCAAGGAATAACACAATGATAGTTTGGACAGTCGCAAATCAAAAAGGTGGGGTAGGTAAAACTACAACAGTAATTACTTTAGCAGGCTTATTAAGTAAGCAAGGTAAAAGAGTTCTTTTATTAGATACCGACCCTCATGCGTCATTAACTAGCTGTTTTGGTTATGACTCAGATGAATTAGATGTAACATTATTTGATTTATTCACCGAAAATGATTTATCGTTAGATAATTTACGTAAGCTTATTTTGCCTACTAATGTAAATAACATTAGTTTAATGCCAGGCTCTATTGCCTTGGCTACCCTTGATAAAACTTTAGGGGCGCAAGAAGGGGTTGGTTTATTATTAGATAGAGCATTAAAAACTTTAGCAGTAGATTTTGATGTGGCTATTATCGATTGTCCACCAGTACTTGGGGTAATGATGGTAAATGCCTTGGCGGCAAGTTCACGTATTATAGTGCCAACTCAAACGGAGTTTTTAGCGCTGAAAGGTCTTGAGCGTATGATGAAAACTTTTGAGATACTCCGCGGTACTAATGCTAAAGAGCTTAAGTATATCGTGGTGCCTACGATGTATGATAAACGTACTAGAGCTTCCCATGAAAGCTTAGATACTATTAAAAAAGAATATGAAAATGTTCTTTGGACTGATGTTATTCCTGTTGATACCAGGTTTAGAGATGCTTCACAAGAGCATATGCCAGCAAGCATATTATATCCAGATTCACGAGGAGTTAAGGCCTATCAGATGTTATTATCCGATTTACTAATGCTTGAGGGACAAGCTCATGGCTAAATCTAATCAATTTGATGCAATGGTAAGTTATTTTAATTCGTTACTTACCGATGCCCCAACTCCTAAAGTGCAGGATAAAAAAGTTCCTAATGCTGCCAGACCTACTTTAGATGTTGATAAGGAGCAAGAAAGTAAAACTGCAACTTTAGAAAGGTTAATTGCTCATGTCAAACCTGCTGAGGAAGCTCTTGAGACTAAGGTTCTGCCAGAGGTTAAGACTCAGATACAAACTGAGGTTGAAACTAAGGTCGAAAGTAACGTTGAGACGCAAGTTGAAACTCAAACCGAGCTTCAGACTAAAACCCAAGATGAAGTTGCTGCCACTATTAGAGTTGATACTAAAGTGCAAGAGGAGGCTGCTCAAGCTTCTAGTGCTCCGCAAGCTCCTGCATGGCAAAACCTAGAGACTGATAATCAATTTAGTGCTTTATTCTTTAGAGTTGGTGGGATAACTTTAGCTGTGCCATTAATGCATTTAGGTGGTATTTATGAACCTGGCAAGATTAATAAGCTTTTTGGGAAACCTTTTTGGTTTGAAGGGGTAATAACTATCCATGAAAAGCAAGTTTCAGTAGTAGATACGTTTAAATGGATGATGCCTGATAAGGATATAGAAGAGAAGAAATATCCTTATGTAATAGTTTTAGCAGATTCTCCTTGGTGTATCGAGTGTGATGAACTAGTTGGTACTAAAAACATTGCACGATCTGATGTAAAGTGGCGTGAAAGCCCTGGGGCAAGACCATGGCTTGCTGGTATTGTTTCAGGTGATATGTGTGCGCTTTTACATGTAGAGGAGCTGGTAAAATTATTTAATAAAGGGGTAAATATTAAAGAAGTTTCTTAAACTTATCATGAAAGTGATAGAGCTTGCAGATTTTTACTAATTAACTCGTGAGTAAAATTAAAATTTAAAGAAATATTATTACTAAATAGCAATAAATTTGATAAGCTAATAATAAATGGATAAATAATAAGGATTGAGTATGGCTGAGGCAAATAATAACGTTACTAAAGGAGCAAACGGATCAGAACTATTGCGCTGGGTTACATTCCACTTAGATCATGAAATCTATGGTGTAACAGTAATGCAAGTAAGAGAAGTTTTACGTTATACTGAAATTGCTCCGGTACCTGGTGCTCCTGATTATGTATTAGGTATTATAAATTTACGTGGTAATGTAGTTACTGTAATTGATATTAGAATGCGCTTTGGGCTACCTCCTGCTGAAATTACTGAAAATACTAGAATAGTAATTATTGAAGCTGAAAAGCAGGTAATTGGTATTTTAGTAGATAGCGTAGCTGAGGTTGTAGACCTTAATGTAGATGATATTGATCCGGCCCCAAATGTTGGTACTGAAGAAAGTGCCAAGTTCATTAAGGGTGTAAGCAACAGTAAAGATGATTTATTAATTTTAATTGATTTAAATAAGTTATTAACCGATGATGAATGGGAAGAGGTTAGTCATATCTAATCTAAGTTTTTAAGGTTAATAGCTATAAGGGGTGAGTCTAAGGCTTATCCCTTTTTAAGTTAGTAGAAAAAGGTTTGTTTGTAGGATGGATATTATTGCTTTAACAATAGCAGTTTGTTCGTTAGTAGCGGCGGTTGTTGCTTTACTAGAAAGTATTAAGACTCGTAAAAAGATCTCGGAAATGCGTGAAGATTTCAATGTGGAATTTGAGGATTTTAATAAGCATACTCAAAGTATTCGTAAAGAGCTAGATGAATTACGCCGTGGTAGTTTAGGTCTTTATAAAAGATTTGAGGGGTTTAAAAGCTCATTAGAACATTTAAATGAAATCCAGGAAGATTTAAAGTTGCAGGATCCTGAAAGCAGGTTGTATTCTCGTGCTCGTAAAATGATTAGTTTAGGAGCTGATATTGATGAGGTAGTAAGAGAGTGCGAAATTCCCAAATCTGAGGCAGAGTTATTATTTAGCGTGCAAGGAAAGGCGCTTGATAATACAGCACCTATAAAAGCACAAGTAAAGGAAGGGATAAAAACTTCTAATACCAATGTTAATCCTAATCTTAATGCAAACTTAAGTTCCCCTCTTTCCCCTAATCAAAAATCTCCTCTAGGGGTAAATGCTAATACAAATAATGTTTATCCAAATCGCTTTAAAAATGCTTATGCTCTTAATGGCGATAATGAGAATAATAATGTAGATGATAGTACGCAAATTGCGGGTGAGTTAAAAGCTGATAAGTCTTTACCAAATGAGGCTTTAGGCCTTATGGAGCATTTTAAGCGCTAAAAGTTATTTACACAGTAAAAATATTATTACCCCTACAAGGTAAATCTTGGTAGGGGTTTTAATTTTTAGCAAAAGCTGCTTTTAGTTAGATTTCGACATTTTGGGGATAGCACCCTAAAACTTTAACTGAGCCTGTTACCATTTTGAGTTTACTAAAAACATTAGTAAGCTGAGGGGTTGCAGTATTAGCAATTAGATCTGCATAAAATGTTTCAGCCCAAAGACCATGGTTTTGGTCAAGAGGTGAACGAGGGCGTGATTGGAGTTTTACGATATTTATATTATGCTCACTAAAAAGCTTTAAGACATTTACTAAGGCTCCTGGTTTATTTTCGGTAGTAAAGGTGATAGAGGTTTTAGCGGTAATATCTTTTGGAACACTAACTGGGCTGTTACTAATTACGATAAAGCGTGTAGTATTAGCTTTCTGGTTGGCAATATTACCAGCTATTGGTTTTAAACCATAAAGCTCACCGGCCTCCTTGCAACCTATGGCTACAATATTAGCGTTATCCAGGGATTTAACTTTTTGGAGGGCTTCGGAGGAGCTTGAACAAGGAATAAGTTTTACATTAGGAAGGTTTTGGTGGATAAAGTTAGAGCATTGTGATATTGGTTGAGGGTGGGCGCAAATTGCTTCGATATTTGCTAAATCATAATTATCTTTAGCAAGGAGACAATGCTCAACAGGATAAGTCAGCTCACCAATAATTTTACTGGTAGTATCTTGCAGGAGATCATAAACCTCGTTAATACACCCTGAAGAAGAGTTCTCAATTGGTAAAAGAGCATAATCTACCTCATTATTTTCAACTGAGGCAATAATTTCATTAAAAGAGGTGCAGTTTTTTTCAATAATTTTTGAGGCAATATTTTTAAAATATTTATATGTTGCTAAATAGGAATATGTGCCTTGCTCTCCTAAGAATGCAACTTTTACTTGAGGTGATGTTGGAGCATTGGTGGCAATAAGTGAGAGCATATAACTTTGTTGCAAAGCGCAGGAATGCTCAAAAATTGTTTTATAGATAGTACTAATAAAATCGGCACTTAATCCCTGAGTGTTAGCTTTAGCAATAAGATGCTCAAGGTGCATAGTTTCACGCTCAGTATCTTTTATTGGTTTTCCTTGAGTAAATTTAAATTGGGCAATGTTTTTATATAGTTCTTTGCGCTTAGCTAATAATTCAATAAGCTTATCATCAATGTTATTAATTTCTTCTCGAATCAAGGATATGTCTGCCATATTTCACTCCTAAATGTTATTAGGTTATTATAGCAAAAAAGAGAACTAAATTTTTATGAAGAATCGTAAAAATAAGTAGATAAATAAAGGAAATTTAAAAGCTAATAATCTAAGGAAGGGAAGTAAATAAAGTACTGTATGCAAAGCTGCTATAGAATAGTAAAGGTTGAAAGTCAGCAAAAATTAAGAATATCCCGCTAAAGATCAAGAAGGCATATATGGTGGTTACATATATGCCGTGCCTAAGGTAATTCGAAAACTCTCAATTTTGATTTACCGCTAGTTTATGTGATTAAGGAATATATCATGAAGTTCGTTTGCTTATTTTTTGTTTTTCTACTTTTTGCAAACGATTTCATATTTTTATGATAGCTTTTAGGGGGTTAAAAAGCTATAAAATTACTATTTTTGCTTATTAAAATGTGATTTATATCGCTTTTGATGGTTGAAAGTTTTATATTTTGTGATTGGGTGCGCAATATGGAGTTGTTATTAGACTAAATAGTTTTATAACATAAAAAATTCAGGAATTTATCTTTTGTAAAAATAATTGGTAATAAACAAAAAAAATACACCACAGACAAGTGTGGTGCAAGAAAATTTTTGAAGAAACACAACCCCAATTGATCATATAACAAATCACTTGGAGAAAACATATTCAAGTGTATATTATTTATT
The DNA here is from genome assembly GCA_944393045.1 of uncultured Succinivibrionaceae bacterium. Classification (GTDB taxonomy): domain Bacteria; phylum Pseudomonadota; class Gammaproteobacteria; order Enterobacterales; family Succinivibrionaceae; genus HGM20899. The sequence goes on from CALXYT010000017.1 coordinate 33,152, forward strand.
AAAAAAATAAAAGAAATCTTGTAAAATAATGTGATTAAAAGGCGGTATTTTACTTAGATACAGATTTTTTTCAGAAACAAAAATTCTCAGCATGTAATAAAGATCCTTATAAATTGAGTTTTAGGTAGATAAATTTATGATGACAGCTTACTGGCAAGAGTTTATTAACGAAGAGTTTAAGAAGGATTACTATAAAAAGCTTGAAAGTAATATAAATCAAAGCATAGCTAATGGAGTCGAGGTCTATCCTCCAAAGGAGCTAACTTTTTTGGCATTTGAGCTTACTCCTTTTGAAGATGTTAAAGTAGTAATTATTGGTCAAGATCCTTATATTAAACCTCATGAGGCTATGGGATTAGCTTTTTCGGTGCCTGGTGGCGTGACGATTCCACCTTCTTTACGTAATATCTTTAAAGAATTAAGAAATGAATACCAAGATTTTATTATCCCTCAAGAAGGTGATTTAACAAGCTGGGCAAAGCAAGGGGTATTTTTAATCAATAAGTATTTAAGTGTGGAGCGTGGTAAACCATTATCCCATGCTAATTTTGGGTGGGATACTTTTACTGATAATGTTATTAAAGCCTTAAATGAAAAGGCGGAGCACTTAGTATTTATGTTATGGGGTAATTTTGCACGTTCTAATGCTAAATTTATTGATAGTAACAGGCATTTAGTTCTGCAAACTTCTCATCCAAGTCCCTTAGGTGCTCATAAGGGGTTTTTGGGGTGTAATCATTTTATTATGTGTAATGATTATTTAAAAGAGCATGGTAAAACGCCTATTGATTGGCAATTAGTTAAGTAGGATTCTTTTCTAAAACCGCATTTTATAAAACTTCATATCTGTAAAAGTCATGAAACATAGGCAAGAAAGTTGATTTAGTTAAAATTTTTGTCGTCAAAAATTTATCACATGTCAAAAAAATGACATTTTCACCCCAAATATTGCGTCTGATCTTTTATGATAGGAGGAAATATTTGGGGTTTTTGCTATGGATTTTGCTGGAAATATTTTAATTTTAGAACAAGATGAAGATAGCCGTAAGCAATTAGAAGTAATTGTAGGCTTTCTTGGTTGCCAGTGGCAAAGTGGTTCTTTAGAAGATTGTTTAAGCTTTTTAGTAAGTGATGGTAATGGCGTAACTTTAGTCATTGCTGGTAATTTAGGTGATCATGATATTACCGAGTTATTAACTTCCCACTCACAAATACCATTTATTTTTACTCAGGTGCATAAGGAAGAAGATTTACCCAAATTACCTAATATGATAGGTATTTTAGGTAAAGATGGTACTTATGATGGGTTCTTACGTTTATTACGTTATTGTCAGGCATTTAATTCCTTAAATAAAAAAAATAAGCAATCATCTCATGCTAGGCGTTTATTAAAGCTTTTAGTAGGTAAAGGTAATGCTATTTCAGAGGTTAGACATTTAATAGAGCAAGTAGCGCCTACAGATGCCAATGTCCTTATTTTAGGGGAATCAGGTACTGGTAAAGAGGTAGTAGCAAGAGCTATTCATGAGCTAAGCGATCGCCATAACGCACCGTTTGTACCAATAAATTGTGGCGCAATTCCTGGGGAGTTATTGGAAAGTGAGCTTTTTGGTCATGAAAAAGGCGCATTTACAGGAGCGATAACTAGTAGAGTAGGTCGTTTTGAGCTTGCTGAAAATGGTACTATTTTCTTAGATGAAATAGGTGATATGCCATTACAGATGCAGGTAAAGCTTTTACGAGTGCTGCAAGAAAGAGTTTATGAAAGAGTTGGTAGTAATAAGCAGATTAAGGCAAATGTACGTGTTATTGCAGCAACGCACCGCAATTTAGAGCAAATGATTGCAGATGGTAAATTTAGAGAAGATTTATATTACCGCTTAAATGTTTTTCCAATATATACTCCGCCATTACGTGAAAGATCTGACGATATTCCATTGCTTTTACAAGAGCTTATTAGTCGTTACAGCTCTGAAAAAGGAGTTGGGGTACGTTTTACGCAGCGTGCTATTGAATCTTTAATGCAGCATCAATGGTCAGGTAATGTGCGTGAATTAGGTAACTTAGTAGAGCGTATGATAATAATTCATCCTAATAGTATTGTTGATGCGTGCGATTTACCTAAGAAGTATCAGTATTTACAAGGTGGTGATGATGAGTTATCAGAAAAAGATGCGTTATTAGGGATGTTTGATGATAACGCCAATGATGATACAGCTCAAAAAGTAAATAATACCCATTCTATTGAGGATCGTGCGCAGGAAGAGCTTTTAGCAATGCCATTTAAGAATGTGCTGCCACCTGATGGGGTAAATCTAAAAGAAATGGTAACGCAAATTGAGGTTGATATTATTCGTCAGGCGCTTGATGCATCTGATGGAGTAGTATCAAGAGCTGCTGAAATGCTTCAGATGAGACGCACCACTTTAGTTGAAAAAATTAAAAAGTATGGTTTATCTTCAGCAGGAGTTTAATGATATCTTTTTAAGAATATTGTTAATAAAAAAGTTACTTTTTAAAATTAAAATTTTAAGCTAGCCTTATGTTTCCAGGGCTGGCTTTTTTCTATTAGAAGCGCTAAAAATGCATAGCATTTAACGATCATTTTATAAAAAATTTACCCCTTAAAAACTTTGTGTGTTAGTATAAGAAAAAAATTACTTTACCTATGTAGTACTATAACAATATGAAAAAAACTGATTTTCCCTTTCTTGCTAAAACTAGTAAGCATTTACTGTTTTTAGTGTTTAGTATTCTTGTTATTGTTGGTATTAGCACATCTTGCGCTAATACGCAGGAACCATTTTCAACAACTATCGCTAAAGATGACGTTGAGCGCAATATTGCCAAGCAACCAAAGTCAGAGTATTTTTATGCCCAGAAATATAAAAAAGAGCGCAACCTTTATCTTAAAGCCCTAGATGCATATGAAACTAAGGATTATGCTTTAGTTAAGGAACTTAAAGGTAGATTAACTAATTATCCACTAGCAGTTTATTTAGACTTTTTACTTTTACAAACTGGTAATTATTCAGTTAAAGAGGTAAAAGATTTTATTGAGCATAGTGGCCATAAAAGTCTTGCCAATCGCCTTAAGTCAATTATGATTGTAATTTATGCAAGTCGTGGGCAGTATAATAACCTCTTTGCTATTGCTCCAAATGAGCCTAATAGCGATTATTTAAAGTGTCACTGGCAAAGAGCAAGATACCATAGCGGCTATCGTAAAGAAAGTAGTGCCTTTATTATCAATAAATACCGTAGTGGGGGAATTTTAAACAAAGGGTGCTTGGCTTTTGTGAATGATTTAAAGAAAGCTAAAAAAATTACCAGTGATGATACCTTTACTCGTTTATCTCATGTTTATTGGACACGTTACGGTGAGCGAGTTTATCGCACAGCTGCAAGAGAGCTAAAACGCTCAGGTTACCGTACTGCAGTAAATATGCTTGATAAATACTATAATAATTCTAAGCTTTATAGTAAGGTTCCTGCAAAATTCAGCACAACCGCCGCTTTAATCTTTAAGAGATATGCTCGTCAATATCCTTTAAAGGCTTATAAAGAATATCCCTCATTTAAAAAGAGATATAAAGTATCAAGCACGCAGCAAAACGAAATTGAAAAAATCCTGGTGAGCAATTTCTTATTTGAAAGATACAACGTACCTTTAAAATTTGTGGATGAGCGTTTAGATAAATATAAAGATAGCGAGTTATATGAACGTCGCATTCGTTTGGCGATTTTTCAGAAAGATAATTTAGCAATCGTTAAGTATATTAAAAAGCTACCAGAGAATGTTCAGAATAAAGAAAATTATCGTTATTGGTTAGCTCGTGGCTATGAAAGTACTGCTCAAAAAGAAAAGGCTAAAAAACTATACACCGATCTTGCCAAAGAGCGCTGTTTTTATTGTTACCTAGCTGCTGACAAGGTACATATGCCATATCATATTGCTCCTGTTAAGGTAGATGTAAATGTACCTCGTGAAAATCTCTTAAAGAAGTATAAAGCATATGAAAGATTTGTTGAGGTTGAGCTCTTAAGTGATGCCAAAGGTCTTAAAACAGAATGGTTTGAGCTAATGCGTGAGGCATCATTGGAAGATGCCAGAATTATTGCTCAAATTGAGTCTGATAGAGGCTTTGAGGATTTGGCTATTTGGGAGACTATTGTAAAACAAGATTGGGATAATTTAAGCGTAAGATTTCCTATACTCTTTGAAGATATCTACAGTGAACATTCTAAAGCCCAAAACGTAAGTATCTCATATTTACTAGGTATTACCAGACAGGAGAGTATTATGAACCCTGTTGCCGTATCACCAGTTGGTGCTCGAGGACTAATGCAAATTATGCCAGGGACTGCCAAGGATATTAGTAGACGTAACTCTTATGACTATAAAGGGGTAAGCACTTTATTTAACCCAAAAGTTAATATTATGTTTGGTGCAACTTACTTAAGGGAATTACTTGAAGAGTTTAATGGAAACCGCATTTATGCCACCGCTGGCTATAACGCAGGTCCTGCTAGGGCTTATAAGTGGCAAAGTAAAGACGGCATTAAGCGTGATATGGTAACTTATATTGAAACTATTCCTTTTAGTGAAACGCGCAATTATGTGCAGCGTGTGCTTTTTTATGATTTTATTTACCAAAATCTTTTACATAAAAAGCAGACAGTCTTTTTAACTGATAAAGAAAAGCAGGCGTTTTACTAATGAAAGCTTAAAGTTAAAAAATAAGTTAAAGCAGATATAGCATGGATAAAAGTAAAGTTATCCATGCTTTTTTCTGTCCAAAAGAAACAAGTATGAAAAAACAGCAAAATAACAGAAGAAAAATACGTGGGAGAATAAAGGAGTGGGGAAGTTTGGCATATTCCACTAAAAAAGCCTAAAGTTAAGCTTTAGGCTTTTATACGTTATGAAAATTATTTAGTTATGGAACTAACTGATGATCTTTCAATAAGTTTTGGAATAAAGAATAAAGTTTCAGGTTCCGGATACTTAATTGGGGTAAGATCCTCAAGTTTTGGGTAATTTCTATCGTTTTGATGATCTTTTTCGCGTTCTTCACGTTCTTTTTGTTCCAGAATAGAAAGTGCCAGCTGGGCAGCTCTTTGTCCTACTTCTTCAATAGGATAACGCACAGTGGTAAGCTTGGGTTTAATAAAGCCTGAAATTGGATTATCATCATAACCAACAGCACTTATTTGCTGAGGAATGGCGATATTATTTTCCATTAACGCACTCATGGCACCAACTGCCATAGCATCATTGTAAGCCATAAAGGCTGTAAATCCCGCATCACGCATAAGTAGTGCTTCAATGGCCTGATAGCCACCATTTTCATTCGGAAAACCGCTACTTACTAGATTTTCATCAAAAGGAATACCTGCTTTACATAATATATTTTTATAGCCATCCATACGAGCTTTAGCATCTGGATTATTAGTTTCATCAGAGGCTATATAAGCAATTCTAGTATGACCTTTACTGATAAGGTATTCAATACCTTGTTCCATACCTTGCTGGATATCGACATAAACACATCTATCTTCTAGGCGTTTAATAAGTCTGTTAACAAAAACAATAGGAGTTTGTGGATTAGATCTTTTAATATCAACCAATTCATCATCCGAAAGAGCCTTGGAATGAACAATTAACGCATCACAGCGGCGTAGCAATAACGCTTCAATGCAGTTTTTTTCTCTTTCGTGGTTATGATTGCCGCTCATAACAATTACATATTTGTTAGCAGGGAAAATTTCGGCTTCTATACCACGCATCATTTGGGCAAAGAATGGACCGCCGCATAAGTCACCTACCATAACACCTATGCAATTAGAACGTTTGTTGACAAGAGCCTGAGCAAAACTATTTGGCACAAAATTAAGCTCTGCCATAGCATCTAGTACAGCTTTTACTTTCTCAGGTGCAACATTAGCAGATTTATTGATAACGCGTGATACCGTCGATATCGAAACGTTTGCTAAACGTGAAACGTCTTTTATGGTAGTCATATAACTCCAGTTTTAGTCAGCGGTTATTTATTTTTTTAGTTAGTTGATTAACTAGCATATTAGTTAGTTACTCTAAAAATAATATCTAGTAAACAATACATTTATGTTACCATACTTTAATGGCAATCGTTGAAAAATATTTCAAGAAAAATTCATATTTTTCTTAAAAACTTGGACTAAAACAAGATTTTACCAAACCCAGCCGTAAAGCCCCAAGCTTTAGCTATGGGGATATAAGGCATTCTCAAAAAATTTAAAATATATTGTATTATTTAATCAATTATTGTATAAT